>RDXG01000224.1 GCA_004292785.1 Bacteroidota bacterium | reverse complement strand
GCCCATAAAAAAAGTAATTGGGCAAAATTATAAAAAATAAACGAATTTTGTACTTTTGCAACCTGTAAATAAAATTTGTGAGATTTGAGTTACTCTTTTTATTACATAAAATTTTATGGAAAAAATAAGTATTTTATATCGAGGCAATTTTGGCTTCGAGAACCAGCGAAAACACAGAGCCATTTGTGGATTTTATGTTTTCGCAATACCATAAACATTTGAGTAATTTGATAAATTCTGTTGATATTTGAAAATGCGTTTTTAATTTTTTTAGAAAATTGTTTTGCCCAAATATTCTATCAAATCTAAAATTCTTACAGTAATTTGCGCATTTTTTTGAGCAGATTCTTGCGTACTCAACACGCCCAATATCTGTTCTCTCTGAAAGATTTTATAATCTGATTGCAAATTTAGCAATTCAATTTCTGCGTTTGTAAGTTTATATTTTGCTATAAAATTACTCAAAGCGTCAAGAATTGTATTTTTATTTGGTTCAACGATCAATTTTTTGATCTGATTTAGTTCTTCTTTCATTGGGTTTGGGTTTTGTTTGTCAAAAATAGGATTTAATCCATTCAAACCAAATTTTTCTTTGGAATTTTCCGTTTCGCCTTTTTTGCTTTGCAATTTGCCTTCGCCTGCAATATTTGCTAATTCTTCTTTGATTTTTTCGATCAAAAATGATAACAAGCCTCTACAAGTGCAGAACCTTGATCGGTTTTCAGTAAAAGTCCTTTTTGCCACATCAAAGCCACTTCCGAAAAACGATTTGCTTTGACAATAAAACGTTGAATAAAAACTTTGGGCAAAAAACGATACGAAATCTCGCTTTTTTGCAAATTTTTGGCGTTTTCTTGTTCCCAAAAAAGAATGTCGGTTGGTTTTTCTGAAGGTAACAGTTGCGGAATGGCAAAAGTACGGTTTTGGATATTCCATCTGTCCGACAGCTTGGAGCTGTCTGACAAATCCGTAGTTTCAAAACAAAGTTCTGCACTCAACATAAAATCTATAAACAATGCCCTTTCTGCATCTGTGTTGTTTGCCCAAATTTTGCAAATATTTTTATAAAACAATTTGCCGTTTTGGTGTTCCAAAATCTCAAAATAACGGCTTTCTCTGTCCAATAATTTATAAATTGCCTCGATTGCCCAAGCCTGATCCAAAATAATTTGGTCATTAAAATAGCCTTTGCGATAATACAAAACGCCTGTATCGTGCAAATAGCCCAAAATGGTTTGCACAGATTTTTTAGCGTCTTTTTTTTCACAAATAGCTTCAAATTCTGAAATAGACAAGGTTTTTTGCGTGCTTTTTTCTTGTTTTTCTCTAATTTGCTCACGAATTTGTACCCAATTTGTAGGCAAATCTGGGGTTTTGAAACTTTGGTGTTCCGAAAAAATACTTTCTAATTGTTCTTCTAAAAGCATAAAACCCTTGCCTGTTTCGGCACTCACTTTTAGAAAATCTACGATAGGATATTCCTTTTGGTATTCGGCTTTTTTCTCAAAATACAAATCTTGAGGGAAAGTATTGATTTTGTTTTGCAGTACCAAAATCGGACTTTCAGGGGCAAAACATTTGGCATATTCCAACCAATACAAGAGTTTTTCGTTTTCGTATTTTGTGCCTTGCCATTCGTGAAAGTCTTGATTTTCGTTCTCAAAATCCCAAACCAAAACCAACAATGCCCTTGTTTGCATAAACAAACGGTGCGTAGCGTGGTACAAATCCTGCCCCGCAAAATCCCAACAATTTAAGTCAAAACCTGCCAAATTTCTACGCAAAAGGGCAATGGCGTGAGTAGAATGGTGTTGTGTATTAAAAACAAAATGCTCTTGTAATTCCAAACGTTTGGCAATTTGCGTTTTGCCTACATTGCCATTGCCGATAAAAATGATTTTGACTTCGGTGTTTGCTACCCCCTTTTTATCTTTGATGTCTTCGAGGTAGGTACGGACTTCGGTTAGAACATTGCCAACTTTGTTATAGATTTCTTTTGGAATATTTTGAATGGATTTTACCAATAATCTAAGTTCTTGTAATTTAGGTAAATGATTAAGAAAAGACAAGGAAATATCCAAAATTGGATTTAAACTTAAATCCAGACTTGTCAAATTCGTTAAATTCTGCAAAAAGGAAACATCAGAAATTTGATTAGCTTCTAAATCAAGTGTCTCTAATTGAGTTAAACCTTGCAAAAAGGAAATATTCGAAATTTGATTAAGTTCTAAATAAAGTGTCTGTAATTGTATTAAGCCTTCTAAAAAAAAAATATCCGAAATTTGATTATTGCGTAAAATAAGCGTCTTTAATTGGTGTAAATCTTGCAAAAAGGAAATATCTGAAATGTTATTAGCTCCTAGATTCAAACTAATTAAGTTGGTTAAGTTCTGCAAAAAGGAAATATTTATTAACTCACATTCAGATAAATTCAACCCAATCACCTCTTGGGCATCATTAAGTAAGTATGTTTTGCTTTTTTCCCAATCAAAAATATCCTCTGAATTTTTCGTTTCCGTCAATTCAAAACCCAATTCTTTTTCCAATTCAATAATCTGCTGTGGTTTCATAATTTTTTTGTGTATAAAAATGGTTCGCCCTTATAGGGCTTAAATCTATAAAATAATTTTGTTTTCTACCAACGGCACGCAACGCTGTTGCTAAAAATCGTAAAATAATTTCGTTTTTTTCTACCAACGGTTCGCACCTACGGTGCTAAAATTTGTAAAATATTTGTTTTTTCTACCAAAGGCACGCCTTTACAAGGCTAATTTTTTTTGTTTTTAGCCTCCTTAGAGGCGTTCCGTTGGTAGCAAATTGCAAACATAAACAAAAAAAAGCCCTGTAAGGGCGTACCTTTGCACATGGTCTGCAAAAATATCAATAATTTCGTTTGCTACCAACGGTTCGCACATATTGTGCTTTTTTCGTTTTCGTATTTCATTTGCTACCAACGGAACGCAATGCTGTTGCTTAAATTTGTAAAAACGTTGCTATAAACGTGCAAACATTTGGGTTAATCCAAAAAATCGAACAAATATTTTTCGTCATATTCGACCTCGAATTTTTGCAAGAAATCTAAATATTCTTCCCTAAAACTGCGTTTTCGGTGGTGTTCAGCTTGTTTCAAAATATAATTGATCACCGCAGGCACATGAGATTTGGAATACGAAAATGCCCCATAACCGCTTTGCCATTCAAATTTTCCTTTCAAAAACTTTTGTTCGTTGATAAATTTGCTCGAAAACGCCTTGATATCTCTCACCAAATCGGCAAGGGCAATCGAAGGACGCAAACCTATCAATAAATGCGTGTGGTCGGGCATACAATAAATAGCCAAAGGTTTTTGCTCTCTTTCGCTAATTATTCCGCAAATATAGGCTTGCAAACGTTCTCTAAAATCTTCATGAATCAGGTTTTCACGCCCTTTGACCGCAAAAACTACTTGAATATGGATTTGGGTATAAGTATTTGCCATTTTTTTCTAATTTGATGATTGGTTTTGGTTTCATAATTTGTGTATAAAAATGGTTCGCCTTTACAAGGCTTAAATCTATAAAATAATTTTGTTTTTTCTACCAACGGCACGCCTTTACAAGGCTAATTTTTTGTTTTTAGCCTCCTTAGAGGCGTTCCGTTGGTAGCAAATTATAAACATAAACAAAAAAAGCCCTGTAAGGGCGTAATCTGTTTCTTGGATTTTCTATGGTCATCAAAACAGAAAGATGCGTAAATGAAACTCGTTGTAACAAGAGCTTTTTATATTCAACTTCTTCATTTTCAACACTTTGTAATTCGACCATCGCTGATGGTCGAATTGAGGCAGGCAATAAAAATTGATCTTGTTGCGCCAATACTTGCCCAAAATTTGGATAACTTTGATAAAACTTCCTAAATCTTTTCAAATGAGTGGCACTTCCCAAACCCTTGATCGCTTTAAGTTCTTGGGCTAAGGTCGCAAAAAGTTTTTCGCCGTACTTTGCTCGGTCTTTTCCGTTTTGCTCATACTCTACAATGTACGCCCCGATGCACCAATTTCGAATAGTCAAAAATTGATTTACACTTTGTACCGCTTTTGCTTGCAGTTCTGTATGCGTTTTGCTAATATTTTTTAACAAATCTTGAAATTTCATAAGGTTTTTGTATTGTTTCGTTTTAAAACATTTTCCTTTCTAATTCCCAAAAAAAAAAGAGATTTCTATGAAAATTTTTGGCAAAACATTACAAGAAAATATCATTAGTTTGTTGGAGCAATACAAGAAATTAGACATAGAAAATGCCATCGATTTTACAAAATTTAATCAATATTTGGTTTCTCACCATTCTACTAGCCTCGAAGGAAGTACGCTTACATACATAGAAACAACGGTTTTGCTCGAAAATGGACTTACGCCCAAAGGAAAACCATTGGTACATACTTTAATGCAAAAAGATCATTACGAAGCCTTGCTTTTTGCGATCAAAAATGCCCGAAATACGCCTTACACACCCGATTTTATTCAAAAAATAAATTCCAAATTGATGCACAGTACAGGACAAATTTATTACACTATTTTTGGCGAAGTTGATGGCACAAAAGGCGAATATCGCAAAGGAATGGTTTATGCAGGGCAAAGTTCTTTTGTGAATCATACAAAAATTGAGGGTTTTGTGCAAAAACTTTGCGAAAAAATCAATGAAAATTTAGAAACTGATTTTTCTGTTCTCGAAAAACTGATTTTTTCTTTTCAAATTCATTACGAATTGGTAAATATTCACCCCTTTTATGACGTAAATGGCAGAACAAGCCGTTTGCTGATGAATGTTTTGCAAACCTATTGGAATTTGCCTTTGGCGATTGTTTTTACAGAAGACAAAACCGAATACATCGAGGCAATTTTGGCTTCGAGAACCAGCGAAAACACAGAATCATTTGTGGATTTTATGTTTTCGCAATACCAAAAACACTTGAGTAATTTGGTAAATTCTGTTGATATTTCATAAATTTATTGCTTTTTGAAAAAATACGTTTATATTTGAACCAAAAAAAGAGATTTCTATGAAAATTTTTGGCAAAGAATTGACTACTACCCGAATCCAAAAGGCGAGAAAAGTATTGAGATGGCTATTTGGCTTGTTTATCGTGGGTTTGCCTTTGTATTTTAAGGCAGTAGAATATAATTTTTTGTATTTGTTTGGCAGTATGCCAAGTTTAGAATCCTTAGAAAATCCAAAAATTCCGACCGCTTCCGAACTTTATACTTCCGATGGCGTGCTTTTGGGCAGATATTACAAAGAAAACCGCAGTCCTGTTACTTACGACGAGATTCCGCCCAAAATGATTTTGGCATTATTGGCAACCGAAGATGTGCGTTTTTACGAACATTCGGGCATCGATTTGATTGCTACGGTTTCGGTTTTTTGGTACATTGCCAAAGGCGACAAACGTGGCGGAAGCACTTTGACGCAACAATTAGCCAAAAATTTGTTCAAAACCAGAGAGGCAGATGCAAAAGGACTTTTGGGTCATGTGCCTTTGATCAACACTTTTATTAGCAAAACAAAAGAATGGATTACGGCAATTAATTTGGAATCTTCCTTTTCAAAAGACGAAATTTTGACCATGTATCTCAATACAGTAGATTTTGGTAGCAATGCTTTCGGAATTAAAACCGCAAGCAAAACTTTTTTTAAGAAAATGCCCCACGAACTTACCGTAGATGAATCGGCAATTTTGATCGGTTTGTTGAAAGCTCCAACTTTTTATAGTCCATTAAAAAACCCTGAAAATGCGTTCAGAAGACGAAATACGGTGCTTGCGCAAATGGTCAAATACGATTTTTTGACCCAAAGCGAATATGAACAAGCCTCGCAAAAACCAATAAGCGTAAATTATACCGTAGAAAATGCCGAAACAGGCGCAGGAACGTATTTTAGAAGTGTCGTAAATACTTATATGGAAAAATGGTGTGCCGAAAACGGTTATGATTTGTATGCTGACGGCTTAAAAATTTATACCACCATCGACTCCCGAATCCAAAAACATGGCGAAGATGCACTAGCCGAACATTTGAAATATTTGCAAAAAGAATTTTATAAACATTGGCAAGGTGCTGATCCTTGGACTGACCGCAGAAATAATCCTTTGCCAAATTATATTGCAAATACGATCAAAACGCTTCCTGTTTATAAAGTTTTGGCAAAAAAATACGCAAACAAAAAAGATTCCATCGAAATTGCATTGAATCAGAAGAAAAAAATGCGGGTTTTTTCTTGGAATGGCGAACGTGATACGCTTTTTAGTTCCATCGATTCTTTGAAATATTACAAACATTATTTGCACGCAAGCCAAATGTCGATGGATCCAATTTCGGGTTACATCAAATCTTGGGTTGGCGGGATCAATTACAAATATTTTCAGTATGACCATGTGCAACAGGCAAAACGCCAACCTGGTTCTACATTCAAGGTTTTTGTCTATGCCGCCGCCATTGATGAGGGCGGATATTCGCCTTGTGACAGATTGGTAGATAAATATACGATTATTCGTTATAAAGAAGACGGAAAAGACAAAGTTTGGAGTCCGCACAATGCCGATTGGAATTTTACAGGCGAATCCATGACTTTGCGCTACGCCATCGGCTGTTCGATAAATACGATTGCGGCGCAATTAACCGAAAAAATTGGTTGGGAAACTGTTGCCAAATACGCCAAAAAAATGGGAATTACCAGCGAATTAAAAGCTGTTCCCTCGATTGGTTTGGGTTCGAATAATGTAAGTTTGTACGAAATGGTCGGAGCTTACGGAACTTTTGTAAATAAAGGAATTTGGACAGAACCTACTTTTATTACCCGAATCGAACAAAAAGGTAGGGTAATTATGAGTGCCAAGCCTCAAAAAAGAGGAGCAATGTCCGAAGAATCTGCTTTTTTGATGACCCATATGTTGAAAGGTGGTTTGCAAGAACCTGGCGGAACGTCAGGCAGATTGTACCGTTATAATATTTTGGGCGGAAACGAAATTGGCGGAAAAACAGGCACTTCATCAGGACACGCCGATGGTTGGTACATGGGAATTACCAAAGATTTGGTTTCAGGAGTTTGGGTTGGCGGAGACGATTTGAGTATTCATTTCAGAACTTCCGACATTGGTGAAGGCTCTAAATTGGCTTTGCCTATTTTTGGGCTTTTCCTAGAAAAAGTCTATGCCGATAGCAGTTTGAACATTACCAAAGGAGCTTTTCCTGCCCCAGAAGTAAAAATAAATAAACCTTATTGGTGTCCGACTCCGAGAAAATTGGTTAAAGATAGCACTGATGTTGAGGATACAGAATTGTAGAATTATTTAACCATTCAAATCAAGAATCGATTTGAATGGTTTTTTTATGATAAACCTAGCCATGCGGTTGCATCGTTTTCATTTTTAAAAAGTTTCAATTCAAAAGGTAAGTTTTTTCCTGCTTCTTCTGCGGTTTGTTCCAATGACAATTCTGTTATAAAATCGTTAGGAGTTATCAAAGCAAATTTTTTAAGCCCAACCTTTGCACAAACAGCTGCCAATGTTGCAGCAACCCAGTTTTGAATATCTGGATGGTAAATAAAAGCCTGTTTACTGTTATCCGCAAAATAATATTTGGGTTTGTATTGCAATACAAAATCAACCGTTAAATTGATTTTAAACCTAATTTCCTCCTCTGTTATGTCAGCACAATTAGGCAACCATATTGTTTTTATCATTTCAGCTTGATCATCAAATAAAATGAGATGAGAGTCGCTTTCTTTTAATATTTTCATTAAATTATTTAAAATAATGTAAATTCAAGATCAAATTTCAATTTTTTTTTCTAAAAAAACAAGAAGTACACGGAAAAATTGTAGAAAAAATGCAGAAAACAAATATTTTTTCATTTTTTTTAAATTAAATAAGTAGTAAGACAAAATTAGTTTATATCATTTTTTGTTGTAAATACTTAATAATCAAATTTATCTGATGCCTTTAGGATATCTGATAATTGTTATTCATTACTTAAAAACCCATTTTTGGCTTATATATTTTTTATTTTTTTATTGAACTTTTTTTATTTCAACAAAACCTATTATCTTTATAGACAAAAATACATTTTCTAATCCATTTTTTTATGAAGTACCTATTTCTATTCTTTTTATTATTGTTTTTACGTTTAGAAGTCTTAGCGCAAGACTCTCTTTTCAAATTCTCTGTGCAAGAAATTATGAATCTTCCTGTATCTGTTCCTTCTTTTTTTGAGCAAGAGGTAAGTTCTGCTTCAATGATGGCACAACAAAGCAGTGAGGCACCCGCGAATTTGTTGGTAATTACTCAGGAACAAATTATAGAACGTGGCTATCAAGATTTGTCTGATGTTTTAAAAGATTTGCCTGGCATGGATATAAGCGAAAATGCAGGATATTATGGCGAATATTATACTATTAGGGGCATTAATGGTAATGATCGCTTTTTAATTTTGGTCAATGGGCGCAAAATAAATTCCCCAAGTGGGACACATTTGTCGGTAGGTAATTCGTTTTCAGTTCGTTTTCTAGACCGAATCGAGATCGTATATGGTTCGTCATCATTGATTTATGGTTCAGATGCTTTTTCGGGAGTAATTAATTTGATTTCTAAAAAAACTGTAATCAATAACGAAGTCAAACATAATATTCAGTCTAATTATGGCAATTTTAATAGTTTAGACGCTTTTTTGGAAACTCAATTAAATCTCAAAAATAGTTTTTCGTTACATAGTTTTGCGCGCATCTATCATTCTGACGGTTTTGCTCCACCTCTCAAAGGAATTTATGAATTTGTGAAGTCTTATCCTGCTTCTATTCCTACCGAATTTTCACAGCCTATAAATGATCACACTATTTTTTTGGAAGCAAAATACAAAAATTTTAAGGCAGGTTACTTTCGTCAAGGTTATGACGAGGGTTTTGCTCATTCTGCTTTGCCTAGTAGTTTTTTGGTTCGTCCTGAATCTAAGTGGAAACTTAACCAAAACATATATTGGTTTAGTTATGAGAAAAAATTTGAGAAAGCGGGCATACTTTCAGCAGATGTGTCTCATATTCGCTACATTCAAGATAATAGTAGCCAAAATATTCGTTTTAGTGTGATTAATAATCCCCAGAGTACAATTATCAATCAATATTATGCAGGTGAGGATATAAGTTGGAAAACCCTTATTACTTATTCGCAAGACATCAAAAAAATAAATTTTATTATAGGTTTGCAAAATGAATATATTGAAAGCATACCACATTATGCAAACACCGAACTTTTTAATAGACCACTGAAATTTGAAGGTGGTTATGCCGACACCATACGCCAAAAACTTACTATTAAGGAAAGCAAGTTGGGTATTTTTGGACAAATGGGCTATAATATTCACCCTAAAATTAGTCTTATTGGTGGGTTACGTTATGACTATTCCCAACTTTTTGGGGCAAATTTTATTCCACGTGTTTCTCTGATCATGAAGCCTTTTTCTAAAACTATTTTTAAATTTATTTATGGAAGTGCCTTTCAAAATCCTTCTCTTTGGTTCAAATATGAACAATTCTCTACTTCTATTAATCGTATGGTTTCGGCGGCAAGTGTGTATGGTTTTGGTCTTAAAAGCCAACGAGTAGAGAGTTATGAGTTAGATTTTATCCAGCATATCAATAAAAATTGGATTTTTGAGGCAAATATTTTTTATAATGTGGCTATTGACCTGATTGGTAGAAGTACTTTTACGCAAAGTGTAGAAAATCCTTTTGCAGGCAAAAACACTATAGGCATACGCAATGAAAATTTAGGCAAACAAAAAGCCTATGGATTCACACTAAAAACCGATTATAGAGCCGAAAAATGGAATGCTTACTTATACTACACTTTTACTAATGCCCAAATAGCACAAACAGATGCTAGTTTAGTGGCACTGCATAGGGTTTCCCCTCATAAAATTTGGGCAGGCGTTCAAGTCAAGGATATTTTTAAGTATTTCAGTCTTTCATCAAGAGTACGTTGGGTAAATTACATTCAAGGAATGCAAAATAGCCCTGCGTACCAAGCTCCTGATTTTAGGGCAAATGGTTTTTTTTATTGGAATGCTAATCTTAATATTATGAAACTTATTCCTAAGACTCGTATTTTTTTGACTACTGAAAACATATTAAACGACACCGAAATTGTTAATGTAGGAACTTTTTATGGTTCTGTTCTTACAGACACAGCAATTCCACAAGCAGGTTTAATTTGGAAAATAGGCTTAGAAACAAATTTTTAGTCTTGAAACAAACCACACCATAAAAACAAGCAAATTTTTCGCTTATGCTCTATCTAATCAGAAAATAAGTAATACCTTAAAGGTATCAGATAATTTTGATTATCAAGGAATTATACTAACAAAATAAACCATGACGAGTTTTGTTTGACTACTTTATGACTTACATACTTTGTCTTATATATTTTTTATTTTTTTCTTGAACTTTTTTATTTCAACAAAACCTATTATCTTTATAGACAAAATTACATTTTCTAATCCATTTTTTATGAAATACTTATTTTTACTCTTGTTATTGTCCTTATCGCTGGAAGTATTGGCTCAAGATTCTCTTTTCAAATCTTCTGTTCAAGAAATTATGGAAATGGAAGTAGTTGCACAAGAAACTGAAATTGTAAGTGCTTCCAAAAAAGCGGAAAAACTATTTAATTCGGCTTTGTCTGTATCTGTGATCACACGCGATCAGATCGAAAAAGCAGGCTGTTTGTCTATTCCAGAGGCTTTACGTTTGGCAAATGGCGTGATTGTGCGTGAGACAACCGCAGGAAATTACGACATTCATCTTTTGGGATTGAATAATGTCAAACCTTTTAAAGCCCAATTTGTATTGACCGAAAGCCCTAATATTTTGGTCATGATTGATAGCAGACCTGTGTATAATTATTTTCAGGGAGGTACATTTTGGGAAACCTTGCCCATCGACATCATAGATATAGAATCAATAGAAATTGTACGTGGTGCGTCTTCGGCACTTTATGGAGCAAATGCGGTTACAGGAGTGATTAATTTGATTACTTCTTCAAAAGCCAAAAATAATGTTCAAGCTCGCACAAACATACAATATGGTAGTGAAAACAGTAAAATATTTCAGACACATATTTCGGGGCGTTTGGGTTCACGTTTTTCAGTGGGCGCATCTTTCAATTATCAATATAGGCAAAGACTGTTTGATCGATATTATCGTTTTTCGGTAAATCGTTATGTGCCTTTGGATTCTTTGACTTTTTTGGGAGCATCGCCTACCAGATATCGTTATCCTGAAAGGTCTTTGGCTTTGGACAGAACAGGGACAAATTTTTGGGCTAGTTATACTTCTAACAAAGGATTTAATTCGCAAATTAAAGCGGGTTGGCAAACTTCAACCGCACAAAAAATGTATGTAGATAATGTTACTACTCCGCTTACCACTAACCTTTCCAATACATCTTATATAGATTGGACAAGCCAAATGGGAGGTTTTTCTGCACAAGTAGCTTATCAAACAGGAAGGCAAAAAGTGCAAGGAGTTACAGGTTGGCTATATGATTTTGCTACCATTTTTGCAAATATTGAATATGAATGGCAGAGAAAAAATTGGTCGGTCAGAACAGGACTAAATTATCAAGAAGCCAATTATGACGACAAACCTGCCGCTACCGAATTTGGAATAACAAGGGCTTTTTTGGGTGGAAATATGCGTATATTACACTCTTTTGCAGCTTTTGCACGAGCAGAATACACTTGGAAAAACCTAAAAGCCATCGCAGCTTTGCGAGCTGAAAAATATAATTTTCCTGATAAAACCTATTTTCCCTATCAACTTGCACTAACCTATCAACCTAACGAAAATTGGCTGTTTCGAATCACCAATTCACAAGCCAATCAGGGAGCTTTTATGTTAGACAATTTTTATAACCATACCGCAGGCGTAAAAATTGTGGGTAATACCAATCTGAATTTGGCAAATTTGCAAATTACAGAAATAGGATTTCGTAAAAAAATTGGAAAATCGGTGGAGATCGATGTCGAACTTTTTAGCCAAGAAATTAGTAATTTGGCGGGAGTAAAACAACCACTTGTGGGCAGGGACAATATGATTAGCAATTACGACATCAAAGCACAACAACAAGGCATCAACGGATCGGTTTCGTATCAATTTGCACAAAAATTTAGTGTAAAATTAGGACTTTCTTACCAAAAAACCATGCTCAAAGATTTTCCAAACTCGCCCGATTATACCAAATCCACAGAACTCGAAAACAAAGCTACCCCCGCTTTTTATGGCAATTTAACATTGAATTGGCTCATAACTTCAAAAATTAATTTGAACACAAATATTTATTATATGGGCGAACAAGAAATTACAGGAATTAATGGCAACATCAATATCACCCAAAAAAATCTTGCTACGCCTGCTTTTGCAGTTTTTAATGCCAATGTAAGTTATGCCATTCGCAACAATTTTAAAGTTTTTGTTAATGCGCGAAACTTTAATTGGGGTTCTAAAAAACAATTATTTTTGGTGGACGATATTTTGCCTGAGATTTTGCTTGGTGCAAGATTTGATTTATAAAATACGAATTATTCCAAAATCTTTTAGGGCAAGTCATTATGGCTTGCCTTTTGTTTTTATTTTTTTATCAATTTTTTTTATTCCAACAAAACCTATTATCTTTATAGACAAAATTACATTTTTTATTAATTTTTTTATGAAATACTTATTTTTACTCTTGTTATTGTTCTTACCACTGGAAGTATTGGCGCAAGATTCTCTTTTAAAATCTTCTGTTCAAGAAATTATGGAAATGAAAGTTGTTGTCCAAGAAACTGAAATTGTAAGTGCTTCCAAAAAAGCGGAAAAACTATTTAATACCCCTTTATCGGCTTCAGTAATCACGCGTGAACAGATCGAAAAAGCAGGCTGTTTGTCTATTCCAGAGGCTTTGCGTTTGGCAAATGGCGTAATTGTTCGAGAAACTACCAAAGGCAATTATGATATTCACATACAAGGTTTTGACAATATCAAACCTTTTAGATCGCAATTTGCCTTAGCCGAAAGCACTTCTATTTTGGTCATGATTGATGGCAGACCTGTGTATAATTTTTTTCAAGGAGGCACTTTTTGGGAAACCTTGCCCATCGATATTTCCGATTTGGAAGCCATCGAAATTGTACGTGGAGCATCTTCGGCACTTTATGGGGCAAATGCGGTTACAGGAGTCGTCAATTTGATCACTTCTCCTGCTACCAAAAATACCTTGAAAGCACGAGCCGCCATGCAATATGGCAGTAATGAATCTAAAGTTTTTCATGCCTACGTCAGTAGCCGTTTGGGTTCGAAGTGGGCGGTTGGTTTTTCGGCTAATCAACAATACCGCAAACGCGATCAAAATACCTATTATCGTTTTGCTGTAGATCGTTTTGTGCCTTTGGATTCGGTACTTTTTGGTGGAAATACAACCACCAACAAATTTCGTTATCCTGATCCTATGCAAGCCTTAGATCGAAAAGCTACTAATTTTTGGATCGATTTTTTTCCTAATAACCGCTTAGAAATGCGTTTGAAAGGTGGTTGGCAAAATTCTTTGGTGCAAAAAATGTATGTGTCCCAGTCTATTACGCCACTTACCACCAATACTTCCAATACGACATATCTGGATTATACCGCCAAAGGTTACGGTTTTTCAGCGCAAGTTTCTTACAATGGCGGACAGCAAAATGTGCAAGGGGTTACAGGTTGGCGTTATAATTTCCAGACGCTTTTTAGTAATTTGGAATATGAATGGCAAAAAAATAATTTTAGTATTCGAGCAGGACTTAATTATCAAAACACTACTTATGACGATAAACCTGGCTTTGATGAATTTGGACGTTCTTTTTTGGGAGCAGAACCCCGAAATCTCAATATGTTGGCTGCTTTTGTACGAAGTGAGTATAGTTGGAAATGGTTTAAAATCATGGGAGCTATTCGTGCAGAACAATACAATTCGCCAAATAAAAATTATTATCCTCATCAAATCGCGCTTACTTATCAGCCTTCCCAAACTTGGTTGTTGCGAGTGGTCAATGCGCGCGCCAATCAGGGATCATTTATGTTAGACAATTTTTATAAAACGACAGCTGCAACAAGCCTTACTGGGAATACCAATCTGAATTTGGTAGATTTGACGATCAACGAAATAGGAATCCGTAAAAAATTAGGCAAACATATAGAACTGGACATAGACTTTTTTAGTCAAGAAATTGGCAATTTGGCAGGTTTTAGGCAAATTGTATTAAATACAGTCAATTCGGTAGTCAATTACGATTTCAAAGCCCAACAACAAGGCGTTAATTTGCGCATAGAGTACAAATTGGCACAAAGTTTTCAAGCAAATCTTTGTGTTTCTTACCAAAAAACCATGCTCCGAGATTTTCCCATTACCGCAGATTATAAAAAAACAGAGGATATAGATAATAAATCCTTACCAAGTTTTTACGGCAGTTTGT
Organism: Bacteroidota bacterium; assembly: GCA_004292785.1. GTDB lineage: Bacteria > Bacteroidota > Bacteroidia > Cytophagales > Thermoflexibacteraceae > RDXG01. Next base: position 10,930 of record RDXG01000224.1, on the reverse strand, counting down.
ATCTGAATTGGCAGATAAGTACCAAATTAAACCTCAATACCACCGCCTATTATTTTGGTGATCAAGGAGTTAGTACTATTATAGCAGGCAACAATTCTGCAACGATAGGCATCAAAAATTTGGATACGCCCGCTTTTTCGGTTTTTAATGCGAATATAAGTTATGCTTTTCGCAATAATTTTAAACTTTTTGTCAATGTACGAAACCTAAATTGGGGTTCTAAAAAACAACTTTTTCAGGTAGATGATGTTTTGCCTGAAACTTTGCTTGGAATACGTTTTGATTTATAGTATAATCAAACTTATCCGACACCTTTGAGGTGTCTGATAAATATGCTCTATTAACTTATAGTAAATTAGAACTTGGATTTTAGTTCAAGCCCAATTTTATTGTTAAAAATCGTATTTAAACGTCTTTTTTTTCTAATAAATTCAACCCAAAAAATATTCAATAACTTCTAAATAATTTCAGTGTTTTTTTTTGAATCTCAAAAAACAAATTATATCTTTGCTTTAGTAATTTAATTCACAAATTTACCACGTTTAAATATGAAAAAGTTAAATCTTAGTTACATTTTATCTATGCTCGTCATGACGGCTTTTATGTTCTCTGGCTGTAGCAGTTCTTCAACTTCTTCTGACCCTGTTGTGGTTGCTATCCCAACAAATTCAGTGAAATTTACCATTACTGTACCAGCAACAACTCCAGCTGCTGACAAAATTTATATTGCAGGTGCATTCAAAAACACCGCAGAACAATGGAAACCAGATCAAGCAAAATATGCTTTGACAAAAGCAGCTGACGGTACGCACTCAATTACCATTGCTTTAGCTGATCTCCCTGCCTCTTTTGATTTCAAATTTGCTAGAGGAAATTGGGATAAAGTAGAAAAAGCTGCTGCTACTGCTACTGACAAATGTCCAGAATTGGATAACCGTAACATTCCTTCTACTACTGCTGGTGGCAAAGAATTCAAATATACCATCACACAATGGGCTGATTTTTGTGCAAAATAATTGCTAAAAATTCTTTTTAGAAAAGGCTTAGTTCCAAAAACTAAGTCTTTTTTTTATTCAAATTGTAGAATAGACTTCAGTCTGTTCAAATTAAATTAAATATTTTCAAATGACTTTTCAAAAAAATTATTCCCTACAAAAATTCAATACTTTTGGGCTAGATGTGAAAGCAAGTTTTTTCACAGAAATCAATGACCAAGAACAAGCAAAATTATTATTAGATCAATTCCAAAATCAACCTATTTTTATTTTAGGAGGCGGAAGTAATATTTTATTTACCAAAAATATCGAAGGAATTGTTGTAAAAAATAATATTTTAGGTATTGAAATTGTCGATAAAAACGAGGAAAATATTTGGCTAAAAATAGGAGCAGGAGAAATTTGGCAAAATTTGGTGCAATATTGTGTAGCTCATGACTTTGGCGGAATCGAAAATTTGTCTTTGATTTATGGCAGTGTTGGTGCAGCACCCATCCAAAATATTGGGGCGTATGGCGTGGAAGTCAAAGATATTTTGGAAAACGTGATCGGAATAAATTTGGAAAATGGGCAAATCCAAACTTTTGGCAAAGAAGATTGTAAGTTTGGTTATCGAGATAGTATTTTTAAACAAACTTTCAAAGGAAAAATATTGATTACGCATATCGTTCTCAAATTAACCCTAAAAAAACATATTTTCAAAACCGACTACGGAGACATTCAAAAGGTTTTGGCAGAAAAAAAAGTCAAAAATTTATCAGTCAAAATTATTTCTGAAACCATTTGCCAAATCAGACAAAGCAAATTACCCGACCCTGCGGTTTGGGGAAATTGTGGGAGTTTTTTTAAAAATCCAGAGATTTCTGAACCAAAATTTAAGATTTTACAAGAAAAATACCCAAATGTACCTTCATATCCTACCCAAAATGGCGTAAAAGTTCCTGCGGGCTGGTTGATTGAACAAGCAGGTTTGAAAGGAAAACGAGTCGGAAATGTAGGAACTCACGAAAAACAAGCCTTAGTCATTGTCAATTATGGCAACGCAAACGGACAGCAAATTTGGGATTTTTCCAAACAAATTCAGGCAGCAGTTTTTGAAAAATTTGGGGTTTCTTTGCAAGCAGAAGTAAATATTTTATAAAATTCTAATTCCCAAAATGCTCACGTCATCAATTTGTTTTTCTATCCCTTTCCAGTTTTTGAAGATAGAATCTAAGGTTTGTTCTTGTTGTTCAGGGTTTTGATTGCTAATTTCAAACAAAGTTTCTCTTAATTTTTTGGTCATAAATTTTTTGGCTTTTTCGCCGCCAAATTGATCTTGAAAACCATCGGAACACAAATAAAAGATCAAACCTTGTTCAGAAATTATAATTTCGTGCTTTTCGAATGGGCGCGAATGATTTGTATTCTTTCCGCCAATGGGTAATTTTGTGCCTTTAATTTCAAAAAATTCATTGTTTTGCACATAATAAAGCGGATTCATTGCCCCTGCAAACTCCATTTTATCAAATTTTAGGGGATTTGTTTTATTTTTTGTCAAAGTTACAATTGCCATGTCCATGCCTTCTTTGCTGTTATTTTCGTCTTGTCTTAGGCTACGACTAATTTCTAAATGCAATTTGTTCAAAATTTGATCAGGCTGATGAATGTCCTCTTTCAAAATAATTTCGCCCAAAATTTGATAGCCAATCATGCCCACAAAAGCACCAGGAATGCCATGTCCTGTGCAGTCAGCAACAATGCAAATTAGTTTTTTCCCTACATCTTCAAAAAAATAAAAATCACCTGAGACAATATCTCTGGGCTTAAAAAACACAAAAAAATTGCCTTTTCCTAAACCCAAATTCATTTGTTCTTGCGAAGGAAACATGGCAGACTGTATCCGATTTCCAACATTCAAAGAGTCCATGATATTTTTATTCTTTTCCTGAATTTCTCTTTTTTGTTCTGCTAAGGTTTCGAGTGCCAAACTCACTTCTTCATAATTTTGTTTGAGTTCTTCATTTTGCTGTTCAATCAAATCTTGTTGTTTATTTAATGCTTGATTTGCTTTTTGTTTTTGCTGATTATTTTTGTAAATCAAAGCAGAAACTACAATCAAAGTAAATGTTATTCCTGCCAAAGAATAGGCAATTCTTTTTTGGTATTCTTCATTTGCTTTTTGTTCCAAATCCTTTTTTTCTTGTTCAATTTTGGTTTTTTCTTCTTTGTATTGAAATTCTGCGCCCAAAGATTTTTTCGTGTTTTTTTCACTTTGCAAACTGTCTTTGAGTTGTACATACAACTCATAATTTTGGAGAGCCTCCGCAATTTTACCCAATTTTTTGCAAGCAATATGCCTTTCTTTTGAAGCCAAAAGCAAGTATTCTGTAATTCCTAGTTTTTTGGCTAAAATTTGAGCTTCTTTAGCATTCAAATCAGCATTTGCGTGATCCTTGCTGGCATTATGATAAGCAGCCAACATGGTTTTTGAATAAGTCATTACATCAGGAGCTTGCGACAATTCTGCATCTTTTATGCTTGTGAAGGCGTAATATTTTGCACTATCCAACTGTTTGTTTAGCAAATGCAAATGGGCAAGATCAGCTTGAGTAAAAGCGAGCAAAACATGACCACTCAATTTTTTTTGGATAGCCAAACAAGCCCATTCCATCTGAAAAGCCTCTTGCATTTTGCCTTCTGCCTGATAAATTTTTCCCATTGATTTGTAAGTCCCTGCCATTCCCTCCTTGTTTCTGATTTCTTTGTTAATATTCAAAGAAATTTTAAAATAATACATGGCTTGTTCATAAATTTGCTGGTTTTGATAAATCGTTCCAATATTTGCATTGATGCTCGCAAAAAGACTTGTTTTGGTGCTGCCAATTTTCTCATAAATTTCTAAGGCATGAAAATAATTTTTAAGCGAAGTTCCATAATCTCCTCGCAAACGATAAATGCCGCCTATACTTGCATAAGCGTCGCCTTCTCCTTGTAAATCTTTTGCTTTTTGAGAAATTTTTAGTGCCAAATGGTATTTATGAAGGGCAGTTTGTAAATCGACTTTTTTGTTTTGATAATAAATTCCCTGTGTTCTTGTTGCTCGTCCTTGTCCTTTCAAAAAATTTAGTTTTTCGGATAAATTGTAGGCTTGGGTAGCTAAAAATAAAGAACTATCAGGCTTAATATTTCTTAATTGGACAGCCAAATCGATCATGGCAAATACTCGAACCGAATCGATTGTATTTTTATGATGGATCAATTTTCGTAAAGAATCGAAATTTTGGGCAGAAATCTCAAAAAAAGATGCCAAAAAAACTAAAAATGAAATAAATTGTTTCACGTAGATTTTTATATTTTAGCAAAACAAACAAAAAAATATGATTTTTTTATTATTTTTCTAAAATATATATTTCTTGATCTAAAATTGCAAAACCGCCCGCAAATTAAAAAAACGTTGCGACAAAGTATTTGGAACGGCATATTGGTTGTTGTTAAAATCTGAAATCCATAAATAAGAAATTTTGTTGTTCGCACCCAACAAATTCAGAATTTCCAAACCGATCCACAAATTGCTTGGATGTCCTGCTTTCGTTCCTTTTTCTGCCCTGATTTCGTTCAAATTAATGATTTTAGAAAAACCAATATCTACTCTGCGATAATCTGAACCATCAAAAATAGCTCTTCCGTTTGGGTTATTGGGTATCCCAAAAGGCAAACCCGAACCGTACAAAACCCGTACATTTACCCGCAAACTAGGATTGTTTGGCATATGATCCTCAAAATAAATGGTAAAAGTCAAACGTTGATCTGTCGGTCTGCGAATGTAACCTTTGCTAGTTCCATCAGGATTTTTGTCGTCTTCTACGTCTTCTTCGGCTTTCATGAGGCTAATGTTGAACCACGATTCCGTTCCTTTCAAAAATTCGCCACTAACTCGCACATCAATTCCTTGAACATAGGCTTTGGCGTTGTTTAGGGCATAATATCGAAGTCTAACATTGTCCATGTCGTAAGGAATCACGTTTTGAAGGCTTTTATAATACATTTCTGCGGTCAAAGTGAAAGGTCTGCCTGCATATTTAAAATTCCAATTCAAACCCGAAATCAAATGCAAAGACGATTGAGCTTTCAAATTTCTGTTCAATTCGCCCTGAAAATTGCGCAATTCTCTATAAAAAGGCGGTTGATGATACATTCCTGCCGACAAATTGAAACGCATATCTGCTTTCCAATTTGGTTTTATGGAATATTGTAAGCGCGGACTAAAAAGTATTTCGCCATTCAAATCCCAATAATTGAATCTTGCTCCATAAGTTAGCAACTGCGAAGCCTTTTTGAAACGAATGGTATGTTGTGCAAAACCCATCATTCGTTGCGATTGTAAATTCAAATCTGTAAACAAACGCCTTGTATTGCTTGTAAAATCGGCAGAGTCAAAAAATGAATATTCGTTAATTTGATCTGTAATATTTTCGTTGGTATATTTTAGCCCAAAATCTAGTTGGTGTTGGTCGTTTATGAAAAATTCGTTTCGAGTTTCCGCAGAAAAAATGGTAGAATTTAAAGCATTTCTAGCGTAAGAAAACAAACTCCCGATTCCCCGAATATTGCTTAATTTTCCAAAATCTCCAGAGGCAGAATTGGTATTGACATCTCCCAAACGGTAGGCGGATTCAACATCAATATATTCTCTTTCTTGGCTTTTTGTTCCAGAAAAAATCAGGTTGGTTACAAATTTTTCATTAAAACGGTGCGAAAAATTAAGACCGCCCTGCCAAGTGTCGTAATTCATGATTTCTCTGCCATCAAAACCCACTTCTAGCCGTAAATAACTCGCTTCCTGCGAAGAAAATGCTCCAAAATCTGTAACGCTATTTTGCGGAACAACTTGATAACGGTTTTGCGCATAAGAAAGCAAAGCACTCAAATTGGTTTTCTGAAATTGATTTCTTTTGTTTTTCGAAGTCAAATCGAAGTTAAAAAAGCCTTGCAAATCGTTAAAAACGGGCAAATATTGTCCCTTAGTTGGCAAAGTGTTAAACAAATATTTCGAAGATTTTTGCCTAAAACCTAACAAATAACTGAACTTTTTATTTTTCGTAAGTCCCTCAATATGAGCCGTTCCGCCAAGTAAACCAATCGATCCAGAGGCATCAAATTTGGTAGGATTTTTATATTCAATATTCAAAACCGAAGACAATTTGTCGCCAAATTTTGACTGCCAACCACCTGCCGAAAACTCTACTTTTTTTACCAAATCAGGATTTACAAAACTCAAACCTTCCTGCTGACCTGCCCGCACAATAAAAGGTCTGTAAATTTCGATGTTGTTTACATAAACCAAATTTTCGTCAAAACTGCCGCCACGCACCGTATAAGTAGATGAAAGTTCGTTGTTACTAAAAACTCCGCCGCCCAAACTTGCAATCATTTGCCCAATATCGTTGAAAGGAACGGGCATTTGCTTAAATTTTGTAGGATCAAGGCTGATCGTACTTACTTCTTCTCTATTTTTTTCGGCTATAATTTCAACTTCGTCTAATATTTTTTCTTTTTCTTGCAAAACAATTCGTAACTCTATATTTTGATCCAAAACATCAATAATTTGCCTAAATTTTATATATTTGATATGCGAAATTTCTATCGCAACTCTCTGATTTTTAGGAACTTGTAACAGAAAATTTCCGTTTTTGTCAGAAACTGCTTGTGCGCTTTTACTTTGAATCAAGACATCTTCGATGGGCAACTGGTCGATGCCAACAATTTTACCTTTGATTTGGGCATTTTGCGCCATCAACATCAAGGAAAAACATTGAAAAAAGATAGAAAAAAATAGTTTTTTCATGAATTTGGTTTTAATTTTAAGCAAATATTTCTCAATCTTATGCACAATTATCCAACATCTCGAAGGTGTCGGATAAATTCATTTTATTGCATATTTTCAACCATTTTTATGTCCTCAGCCGACAAATTGTAGAGTTTGTAAACCAACAAATCTATTTTTTTGTCTAATTCATTCGCCACAGATTCGTTTTTTTGAATGGCTTTTTTCTGTTCTTCAAAAAATTCTAGCCAACTCGCCAACTCTTTTTTAGGCAAATTAATTTTGTGTTTTTTGAGTTCGTTTATAAACGATTTGCTAGTCAATTCGTGCCATTTTTGCAAACGTTGGCTATATTTTTCGATGCCCAAATCTGCATTTAAAACCGCTAAAAAATCCTCGTTTATTTTCGAAAATTTTTGAAAACAGGCATCAATTTTTTCTACCAAATTGATTAGCGGTTGCTGTTCTGTTTCAGAAATTATTTTGAAAGGCAAATTTGCAATCGTATCGTATTTTAGCGTAAAAGCACCGCCTGCGGTCATAATTCCGATAAATTGAAAATAAAAACGCATCAATTTGCTGTTCAAAATGCCTAAAATATAGTGCAAAGACAAATTTTTGGAAGTCAAAATATAGCCGTTGCTAGGCAAAAAATGCCTTTTTTTGTCTAAAGTATATGCCCATTTGTCGGCTGTTAAACCCCAAATAATTTTGGGCTGTGAAAAATTAGAATAATAAGCGGTATTGTCTTGAATTTCATACCATTCATATTTTCCTTCTTTTCTGCCTTGTGCGGGAGTCAAATGTTCTTTAAATTGGCTTAAATATTTTTCGACTTCGGGATATTGGCTAATATCGATGCCTCTTCTTGTAAAAATCAAAAAATATTTACTTTTATTGTAAAAATATCTGCGAATATTTCTGCCTTGCAACAAAGGTTTAATGATTTCTGCACTTTGCAACTCATTTTTTTCCAATTTCAAACGCGTTTCGTTGTCAATCACAAAAGCCTCGTTGTAGCCTGTCGTTACGCCCCTGTAAATGCCTACGCCCTCAATTTTGCCCAATTTGACCGAATTTTTATCTATTTTTTTGCGCAAAGGAATTTTGCCGTTGGCAGAAAGATACCAAATATCACCATCTAAATGGTGCTGTTGCACAAAAAAATGATGATTTTTAACATATTTTTCTACTTCCATTTTGTATTCGGTTTTTAATGTTTTTTTGACAAAAGAAACCAAAATCGGAGCTTTCGGCTCGATATTTTGCAAAATGGTGATCGAACTTGCCACCAAAGCCTCAGAAAATACCTTAAAATCTGTAAAATCTATGACTTGCACCATATTTTTTTGCAACAAATATTTTCGCAAAGGTTCGCCATAATTGGTTTTCATAAATTTGTTTGAAGTAATGAAACCCAAAAAACCTTGCGGCTTTAATAATTTCAAACTTTTTTCAAAAAAATAGACAAACAAATCGGCTGAACCTTCATAAACTTCGTAATTTTGGGCAAAATATTGACTATACGGTTTCAATTTTTTGCTGTCCACATAAGGCGGATTTCCCACAATCACATCAAAGTCAAAACCAAATTCTGCCTGCCAATCAAATGCCCTAGAATCTACGTTTTTGTCTGAAATTAGGGAATTTCCTTGTTTGATATGCGGACAAAAATGCCCAGAATGTTCGAAAAGCGTTTGTTTACAAAATGTAACTGCCTGATAATCAATATCTACACCGAACAAATTATTTTCTACAATCCATTTTTTAGGATTTTGAAAATAAGCATATTCACGTTCATATTTTTGTAGTAAAAAATGAAAAACTGCCAACAAAAACCTGCCATCTCCGCAAGATGGATCGAGAATTTTGATATGTTGTAAAGCCTCGAAAGAGTCGTTTTTTGCAAGAAAAAGATCGAAAATTTGTTTGACCAAATAATCGATCATAAAATCAGGCGAATAAAAAACTCCGTTTTCCTTGCGAAAAAAATCCGTTTTATTGCACATTTTCAACCATTTTTATTTCTTCTTCCGACAAATTATAGAGTCCGTAAATTGTGTTGTCTAATTGTTTTTTTAAGTCTTCCGATTGGCTTAAATAATTTAAAGCGTCTTGGCGTTTTTCCTCAAAAATTTCTATCCATTCAAAATTTTTCTTGACAGGAATCGGACTTTTACACTTTTTCATTTCCTTAACAAAAGTTGTCCAATCCAAATTATACCAAAGTTCCAAACGTTCAGAAGGTTTTTGCAAAGCAAATTCTGCTTTTAAAACTTTTATAAAATTTCTGGACAAAACAGCCAAATTTTTATGCAATTCCAACAAAATTTCTACTTTTTTTACCATTTGACTTTCTATTTCCGTAGAAATTGCGGAAGGAATAGGTAAAGATTTTATGTAATTTGGATAAACATTGATAAAACCACCATAAATAGACATATAGTAAAAGTGCATTAATTGGCTATTTAACAACGCAAGCAAAACTTTAAGATTATAATTTGTATTTTCTTGATAATCAGAATGTTTGAGAGGTAAATTTGATTTTTGAATAATGGACAAATTGCCATGACCTACAAAAATATTTCTCTCGTCAAAAGTTGCTAAAATTCCCTTTAAACCTGCTAATACTCGCACAATTATTTTAGGACTTTCAAAAAGTTCCTTAAATTTTGGAGATCGCATACGTTCAAAATTATTGTCATAATCCAAATAATAATCAATTTGAGGATAACAATAAGCACCTAATTTTCTTGATTTTGTAATTGATGCTCCTTCAATATAGGGTTTAAAACCTACATTATTTTTCTCATGCAAAACCTCAAATTTACTATATCCACTTACCAAACCTTCCTCGCTACGCTGTTCTTTTCCATGAATTTCTGCGCCCGTAGAAACATAAAACAATTCGCCTAAAACAGTTCCAGAGTTTTTTATTTTTTGCAACAAATCAAAACTTAGGTCTAATTTTTCGGTTCTGAACATCGAATTTTCAGTATGCAAATATTTTTCTGTTTCAATTTGATGACTTACATAAAAAATATGATCTTTTCCGTCTAATTTGTGTTTTAAAATGTTTATGGATTTAAACAAATTAGGTTCTTTAAAAATCACAGGAATACAAGTTGGCACGGTTGCTTCGGCAAAAACTTTGACTTCGTGCAAATCAACAATAGAACGCAAAGAAAAATCGCTTAAAATCCATTGTCGCAAATTTGTAGCAAAAGGCTGATTTAACAGTCCGTAAGGCACAATAAACGATAAAATTCCTTTGGCTTGCAACAAATTTAAACCTCTTTCGAAAAAAGGCACAAACAAATCCCATTTTCCTTGCAAATGCTTGTAATTTTGGGACTGATTAAAATATTGCCTTTGCTTAAAATCCATGTTGTTTGCGCTCACATAAGGCGGATTTCCCACAATCACATCAAAGTCAAAACCAAATTCTGCCTGCCAATCAAATGCCCTAGAATCTATGTTTTTGTCTGAAATTAGGGAATTTCCTTGTTTGATATTGCCCGACAAATCGGCAAGAGTTGTAAAACGGTTGGCGGTTAGCAACCACATTGCCAATTTGCTAATTTCCACACTTTCGCCATTCAAATCTACGCCAAAAATATTGTTCTGCACAATCGTTTTTTTGATTTGCCAATCGCTTTGCGTTTCCTCTTTGATGTTGCCAAACATACCGCTGTAAGCATCATTTTGGGCTTTTTTGCCTTGATTTTCGTCTTTTATTTTTTCAATTTCTGTGAGTGCAATTTTCCATTCTTTCCATAATTCGTCAAAAACGGCAGTCAAAAACGCACCACTTCCGCAAGCAGGATCGAGGACTTTGATTTGAGTCAAAACTTGGGTATAATTTTGCCAAAATTCCAAATTTTCGGTCTGATATTTTGCCAATAATTCCTCTTTTTTCTGTTCCAAAAACGCGCCTACGGTTTGCTGAACCAAATATTTTGTAATAAAATTTGGCGTGTAAAAAATGCCATCTTTTTTGCGCAAACCAACTTCTGCAATTTTTTTCTGATCGGTTTGCAAATCAACTTCCGCCAAATCCAAAGGATTTATAATTTCAAAATCCTGTTTCATAAGTTCGATGTCGGCAATGGACTGCTCGAAAATATGC
>RDXG01000083.1 GCA_004292785.1 Bacteroidota bacterium | reverse complement strand
TCCAGTTTTGACTCGTGTGGCTTTGGTAATTTGTGCGGAGGCAAATGTTTTAGGCAAATTTCAATGGTATGCCAACGGCAAATTGTTGCCAAACGAAACCAACCGTTGCCTTACGATTTCTTTGAGTCATTTCAAAATGGAAGCAAATCAAACGATCATTTACACAGTCATTGTGGTTGATGAAGAAGGCAGAGAAAGCGAAATATCTTCGCCTGTGGAAGTTACGACTGACCAAATTAATTTGATCACTGGCATAGAGTCCGATTTGGAACAAAACCCAATCAGAGTCTATCCAAACCCTGTAAAAGACCGTTTGGTTTTGGATTTGAGTAGCAAATTTTTAAGAAAAATCGAAATTTCTATTTTTAATATGTTGGGTCAAAAAGTTTTAACAAAATCTTTGACAAACAGCGAAAAAGAAGAAATTTTAGACTTAAATCATTTGCCTGCGGGAACTTATTTGCTCGAAATTTTGAGTGAAAAAGGCAAACACAGACAGCAAATTGTGAAAGAGTAAAAAAAAGCCTTCCAAATTTGGAAGGCTTTTTTTATGAAAAACAGAAACACCTAAAAAATTCCAAAAAAAATTCCTAATTCCTTATATCTTTGCAAAAAAAATATTTTTCATGCAAAGCATCAAAGATTTTCTTAAAAATTTGTCCAAAAACCGCTTTTATTTGTTGATTCTGTCTTTGTCTAGCGGTTTTTTATTGACTATTTCATGGTATTTTTATTTTCAATTCCTTATTTTTATTGCACTCGTGCCTATTTTAGCCATCGAAAAATATGCTTACGAACAAAAATTAAAAAATAAAATCTTGTATGGCTACGTTTATTTGGCGTTTTTGATCTGGAATATTGGCACAACTTACTGGGTCGCCAATGCGTCTTTGGGTGGAGGATTGTTTGCTTTTTTTGCAAATTCTGCTTTGCAAGCCCTGCCTGTGCTGTTTTTTCACATGACCAAAAAAAATACAAACAACAGATTTGGTTATTTTGCCTTGTTTACCTTCTTTTTGGCTTTCGAATATTTGCATTTTAATTGGACACTTTCATGGTCTTGGCTCACGCTTGGAAATGTGTTTGCGCAAGTGCCAAATTGGGTGCAATGGTACGAATATACAGGTTCTTTGGGCGGTTCTTTGTGGATTTGGATGGTAAATGTGGCTTGTTTTTATACACTTTTTCATACGCATACTTTGCTTTTGTGGGCGTTATCTATCCTTATTCCGATTGCTTTTTCTTATAAAATTTATTTTTCTTTGGAAGAAACAGGAAAAAAAGTGGAAGTGGTAATTGTTCAGCCAAATTTTGATTGTTACGAAGAAAAATTTGATTACAATGCCCGAACAGGAGAACGAAATAATCCAAAATATGTGCCTTACGAACAGCAAGTTAAACGTTTTTTGGATTTGTCTAAAACACAAGTTACAGACAAAACGCAATTTTTGGTTTTTCCTGAAACTTCTTTGCACGAAACCATTTTGGAAAGCACCGCAGACAGCAATTTGGTTGTAAAAACCATGAAAAATTTTACTCAAAACTACGCAAATCTTTGCTTGCTTTCAGGTTGTGATTCCTACAAAATTTATGAAAACGAAAGCCAAGCCAAACAAGAATCAAACACATTCAGAAACCAAAACGGAATGATTTATGATGTTTTTAATGCCGCAATTTTTTTGGGAAAAGACGTAAAAACCGAATTTTATCATAAATCAAAATTGGTCATGGGCGTAGAAATGAACCCTTTGGGCTTTTTGAAATTCATCGACGAATGGATAAAAATAGATTTGGGCGGAGTTACAGGCAATTTGGGAACGCAAAAAGAACGCACAATTTTTTTTAATTCGCAAAAAATTGGCGTTGCACCTGTGGTTTGCTACGAGTCTTTATTGGGCGAATATATGGCAGATTATGTTAAAAAAGGGGCAGAAATTGTGTTTATCATCACCAATGATGGCTGGTGGGACGATACCGCAGGCTACCGACAACATTGGGCGTATGCACGTTTGCGAGCCATCGAGTTGCGCAGAGCCGTTGCCCAAGCCGCAAACACAGGAATTTCTGGTTTTATTGACCAAAAAGGCAAAATTTTGTCAAAATCCGATTACGATCAGCCTTTGGCAATGAAACACGAACTTTATACCAACAAAAAACTCACTTTTTATGCCAAACATGGTGATTATTTGGGCAGATTATCCGCTTTTTTGTGCGGTTTTATGATGATTTCGGGTTTGGTAAAAAGGAAAATTAAATCATAAATTGATCGGCGCACTTTCAAGAAGTGCGCCGTATTTTCAACATAAATCAGTTCAAATTTCATTTTTCTCATCAATTTCGTATTGTTTGATTTTTCGATACAAAGTTCGTTCTGAAATTCCCAAATTTTGGGCGGCGTATTTTCGTCTGCCGTTGCTTTTTTTCAAGGCTTTGACAATCATTTCGCGCTCTTGCTTTTCCAAAGAAAAATTATCGTCTTCGGTTTTGTCGGTTACATCTTCGGCTTTGTCGTATTCTACATCTTTTTCTTTTTCGGAAGAATTTAACAACAAAGATGGCGAGCTAATAACCTGATTTTCAACAGGTTTACGAAACAAATTTTCTTCAAAACTTCTGAATAACTGCTCCGATTCTGGTACAAGTGGCGAATTTCCGTTTTCTCTTTGCAACAAAGAAATGACTAATTTTCGCAATTCATTGACTTCATTTCTGATTTCTAACATGAATTTATACAACAGTTGGTCAGGATTGCTTTCTTTATTCGACTGATTTTCGATCAAAGCAGGTAAATAATTGAGTTCGTTAGAAGGCAAATAACTTGCTAAATTATCCATCGAAATTAATCTGCTTTCAGACAAAACCGACATATTTTCGACAATATTTTTGAGTTGCCTGATATTTCCAGGAAAACGATATTTTAGTAATAATTTTTTGGCTTCCTCATCCAAAACCAAAGATTTGATATGGTATTTTTCGGCAGAATCAGCGGCAAATTTGCGAAACAACAAATCGACATCTGCCCCACGTTCACGCAAAGGCGGAATCATAATCGGAACGGTACTCAAACGATAATACAAATCTTCTCTGAAACTGTTTTTTTGAACGGCGCGCAACAAATTCACATTTGTAGCCGCCACTACGCGCACATTTGTTTTTTGCACTTTTGACGAACCAACCCTAATAAATTCGCCATTTTCCAAAACCCGAAGTAGCCTTGCCTGCGTTCCCATAGGCATTTCCCCTATTTCGTCCAGAAAAATAGTTCCTCCGTTGTGTTCTTCAAAATAGCCTTTTCGAGCTTCACTTGCTCCTGTAAATGAGCCTTTTTCGTGTCCAAAAAGTTCGGAATCTATTGTTCCTTCAGGAATTGCCCCGCAGTTGATGGCAATAAAACCGTTGTGTTTTCGGTTGCTCAACTGGTGAATAATTTTAGAAAAAGACTCCTTCCCGCTGCCACTTTCGCCTGTGATCAAAACAGTCATGTCGGTGGGCGCAACCTGAACCGCCACATGAACGGCATGGTTGATCAAAGGTGAGTTTCCAATGATTCCAAAGCGTAATTTAATCGATTGTATATCAACCATTTATCTGTTTTTTTAGTTTTCTTTAATCCAACCCTGTTCGACAAACAAATTTCGTACATCTGTATAAAATTTTTGCCAATCAAATGGTCGTTTTTTCATTCCCCAACTTTTAGGAATGTATTTGATGCCTTCCAAATATAATTCTGCTTGCATTTGCATGGCTTGCGCTTCGTCGGCTTGCGCAAATTTGTCGTAATCCATGATCAAACTGTTTAGCAAAAAACCCGTTTTTGTTTGGAAACGGTGCGTTTCTTGGGGAACAAGTTTTTGCATAACAATAAAGACAAAATAATAATGTTTCACTATTTCAGAATAATCTTTGATTTTTAGGTGTTTACAAAGCAAAGATTGAAAAAGCCCCAGTTTTAATTTTGGATATAATTCGTGCCAAACCATTGCAGAAACTGCAAAATCGTCATTGGAACGCATGGTATATTCGTATTTCATATTTTTATTTGTCATAAGGGTTTCCCGCAGGGCGCGCCAAACGATCCGCAGGTTTTCTGTTTAAATTTTCGGGTAACAAAGGATATTCGATGATTTTCCTTGTTTCCATAATGCTACATTCCAAAAGCGAACCTGTATATTGGGGCAAATAAACCAAGTCTTGTGTAGGCATTTTATTGCCATAACGCCTTTTTTCGCCATTGCAAGTAACGCCATATTTCCAAATTTCGCCTTCATTCAAAAAAATAGAATCTCGATCTGGACAACTAAAACAAGGATATATGCCGCTAACCTTTGCCACCAAAGCATATTGCTGACATTCTTCGGTCATTTTCAGACTGTCTGCTTCAAATTTTTCTTTGCGTTCACTTTTCAAACGATAATTGCCATGCTCGTCTTTTTCTACTACTTCACTAAAATACAAAGCGGCAAAAATTAAAGCAAAAACAGCAAAAACCAACAAAATGATACGAAACCAATCTTTTGATGGCGGTTTTGGTGGCTGCAAAGGCTTTTGTTCTATGTAAATTTTCTCTAAAACCATCTGAAATTATTTAGAAACCTGCCCCATTTTTTCTATTTTTCGTTTTTCAAAAATTTCTTTTGCGTTTTTGTCTGTC
>RDXG01000082.1 GCA_004292785.1 Bacteroidota bacterium | reverse complement strand
ATACGTTTGGCATAGTTAATACTTGCCGTAATGTTTGCATTTTTCTTTTCAATGATGCTTTTTTGCTGTTCTAAGGTTTCACTTTTTACTTTAATTTGTTCAAAAGCCTCCTGTAATTGGGTTGCTTGACGCGCCAATTGTGCGTTTTGATGGCGCATTTTTCGACTGATTCTGTAAAAAATAATCGTCAAAACAATTAAAAAAGTAACAATAATAGACGCAATCCAAGTATCTCTGCGAGACTCTTCTACCACAACCTGCAATTTTTCTTGGGTCAAAGAATTTAAAGAATCTTTTTGAACAATTGCCTCGCGCATTTTGTCAATAACGATTTTGGTTTGTTGCTGCGCTTGTGCATAGGCTTCATTATTTTCTTCTAAAATACTTTCTAAGGTTTGTAATTTAGATTTTAAAGACTGTTTTTGTTCGGATGTAAGGTTTCCGTTTTGCAATTTGTCATTGAGTTTGCTAATTTCGGAACGAGTTGCCAAACTTTTTTCTGCCAAAAAACGTTTTTCTTCTTCTAGAGCTTCTACAATATCATCAAAATCATTTTGAAAATCTTGTAAATCAATTACAATATTATCTTCTTCATTTGCTGTACTTGCCGTAGAATTTTCAGTAGTTTTTTCGTTGCCTTTTTCGGTAGTTTTGGCAATATCAGCGGCTTTGATTTTGTCTTTAATAAAAATATTTAACACATTTTTGTCTGCTTCATATTTGATTTTTTCTATTTCAAAGGGTTCTACCTCTAATTTGCTTTTGTCATTAACCATATTTTTTGCAAAAAATCCGCCTTGGATGTCTGTGATATAGGGTTCGTTATCGATAGAAATAGCTGTTTTTGCCCTCATTTTGCCATCTTTCCAAACAAAAACCTGCGTTTTTGGGATTTCTTTTACCTGTGATCTAATAATTTTGATATAAGTATTTCCATCTAATAATTTAACATCTTTTTTGGGAATTTTTACTTCATTAATAAAAAAATTCTCCTCGTCTTCGGGGCTAAGTTCATAACCTTGCGGAAGTGTTAGCACAAAATTTCCCCTAGAATCGGTTTCTACGGGGCTAAAATCATTGACTCCTTTCAACATAATTCGCAAAGCCTGAACTTGCTCCCCCTCTACTTTTCCTTTGAGTTTTTGCCCTTCGGTTTGCATGGTGATGTTTAGTTCGGTTCTTTCTTTGTCATAACGCCATTCTTTGATCAAAAAACCTGCTTTTTTTACAGTAACTCGACTGGGACTAACGCTTTTTTTACTAGAAAATCCAAAAATTCCTGTGGTATTACTTTGTGATTTGACAGATTTTCCGTCAGACAAAAATATTTCGATAGAGGAACTAGATACAGGCTTATTTTTTTGGTCTAATATCCGCCCTTTTGCTTGAATTTCGATGTCTTGTGCCTGTGCTATCAAAAACGAAAAAAAGCCGATTATCAAAAAAAATAGTAGTTTTTTCATGTTTAAATCAAAATAATTTTTGGTGGTTTTTAAAACCAATTTTGAAAAACAAACCTACAAAAATTTTCAATGAAAAGAAATAGATTAGGGAAAATTGTAAATTTAAAACCAAATTTTTTGTTGGATAAACTTGTAAAAACTTATTGTGAACAGCCTATTAATTTTCAGTTTTTTGATGTAATATTTTTAAAAATATTTCATATTTTACTTGCATTGTTCAAAAACCTTATTACCTTTGCAACAGAAAACAACAGAATGGGTAGAATAACACACTTTTACAAAATACAAACGCACATTTTTTTATTTTTAATTCATATCATGATTTATTTGATATAAAACCCCAAACCTTATGAAAAATCTATTATTATTGGTTTTGCTTGCTTTTAGTTTTTCTCTAAAAGCACAAGATTCTACGCAAATATTTCCTAAAAATAATTTGTTATTTAATGTAGGTATTCCTCTGATAAAGTATTTGTATCCTGCACAATATTATCCCTCTATTCCTAGCATTAAAAATATTAAAAGTTTGCCTGGCATTTCTATTAATTATGAAAGACGTATATGGCAAAAAAATACTTGGGTGTTATATGCTAGCTTTTTAACAGGCTTGTCTATGCAAGACGTGAATATGTCACCTGATTTTGGTAGTGCTTGGAAAGCAGGTTATAGTATAAATTTAGGAATAAATGTATTGCATCGTTTCAAAAAAAGTCCACATCTACTTACCATAGGACTCAACTATGTACAGTCATGGTCTTCGTATTTAGAAGGCAAAAGAGGTAAAGTACCCAAAGATTCGCAATTTTTGTATGAAAATAACAGAATTGTCGGAATTATTGTAGGAAATAGTCCTGAAAGTATTTTGTTTGACGATACCCAACCATACAATTTAAGTTTTCAGGGTTTTATAGCTGATTTGGGCTATCGTTGGCAAAAAATAGGGAGTCCTTACTTTTTTTCTTTTGCAATTAGTGGTTTGTTTATTTACAGTGATCAATTAACTGCAAGCCTACCAATAAAAGCAAATAATAACCCTAGTCTTAACAAAGATTTTGGCGGTTTTGCTTTTTATCCTAATCCTAGATTTTCTTTTGGTTATTCTTTCTAAACAAAAAACAGGCTATACATTATGTAAGATCATAGATGTAAGATCATAGCCTGTTTTCAATAAAAAACTACTCTCTTGTCCACAATTTGATCACTAAAAAAATAACTCCCAACAAAAACATCAGCATCGAAATTTTGTTAATTCCGTGCATCATTCGCAAGTTGAAAGTGCTTTTGCGATTTGGATCGTGTTTTCTGAAAAAATAACCCAATACTTCACCAAAAGAAAAATAATCTTTTAAGGTGTTTTTTTTTTGATTTTCCATGATTTTTTTATTTTTTTTAAGGAACAAACAAGAATGTTCGTTTTACAAAATTTTAATGCCCCGCCCAATTAGAACGATCCAAACTTCTGTACTGAATTGCCTCCGCCAAATGTTCGGTTTTGATCTCAGGCGACTCGGACAAATCTGCGATGGTGCGTGAAACTTTCAAAATCCTATCGTAAGCCCTAGCCGACAAACCCAAACGTTCCATTGCCGTTTTCAACAACAATTTTCCTTGCTCTTGAATTTGGCAAATTTCTTTGACCATTTGCGAGTTCATCATGGCATTTGAATAGACGTTTAAACTGTTTTTAAACCTTTCTGTTTGAATATTTCTGGCTTTAATCACGCGTTCCCTAATTTCGCTACTTGTTTCCGATTTTCTGTTTGCTGTCATCTGATCAAAAGAAACAGGAGTTACTTCCACGTGCAAGTCTATTCTGTCCAAAAGCGGTCCGCTAACCTTATTCAAATAGCGTTGCACTGCCCCAGAAGGGCAAACGCACTCTTTTTCAGGGTGATTATAATAGCCACAAGGACAAGGATTCATGCTGGCAATAAGCATAAAATTGGCAGGAAAATCTACGGACATTTTGGCGCGCGAAATGGTAACAGCACGTTCTTCCAAAGGCTGACGCAAAACTTCCAAAACGGCTCTTTTAAATTCGGGCAACTCGTCCAAAAATAGAACTCCATTGTGCGCCAAAGAAATTTCGCCTGGTTGCGGATTTCCACCACCACCCACCAAAGCAATGTCGCTAATGGTATGGTGCGGAGAACGAAAAGGTCTTTGCGAAATCAAACTTGCAGAAGTGCCTAATTTGCCCGCAACCGAATGGATTTTGGTGGTTTCCAAAGCCTCGTTCAAACTCAAAGGTGGCAAAATAGAAGGCAAACGTTTGGCAATCATGGTTTTTCCTGAACCTGGGGGCCCGATCATGATGGCATTATGTCCTCCTGCGGCGGCAATTTCTAAGGCTCTTTTGATGTTTTCTTGCCCTTGCACATTCGAAAAATCGGCTTCGTAGCTGTTTTGCGTATGAAAAAACTGTTCTCTGGTGTCAATTTTTAGCGGTTCGATGGTAGTTCTTTTTTCAAAAAAATCGATGGCTTCTTGCAAATTATTGACAGGAATTACCTCCAAATTGTTCACAATGGCGGCTTCACGCGCATTGTCTGTGGGCAAAATAAAACCTTTAAATCCCTTTTTTCGAGCTTCAATCGCAATCGGAAGTACGCCTTTGATGGGTCTTAAAATTCCGTCGAGTGAAAGTTCGCCAAGTATCAAATAGTTTTCTAATTCTTCAGACAAAATTTGTCCTGATGCACTCAAAATTCCGATGGCAATTGGCAAATCGTAAGCTGAACCTTCTTTTCGAACATCTGCGGGTGCAAGGTTGATCACTACTTTTTGACGGGGCATTTTGTAGCCAAAAAATTTGATCGCAGATTCTACTCTTTGCTCACTTTCTTTAACGGCGCTATCGGGCAAACCGACCATCAAAAATTTTGTTCCCTGCGAAACATTTACTTCTACGGTAATGATGGAGGCGGTTATTCCGTAAACTGAACTTCCAAATACTTTGGCGACCATAATTGGGATTGATAGTTATTAAAATATTTTTTCGAAATTTATTAAATTTTTGTTAATTTCCTTCGCCTTCCTGTTTTTTTTCTTCGTTGGGAATTTCTTTTGTTGGCGGATTTTCTATTTTTTTCATAGAATCATTTTTTTGCAAACTTTTCCAACGTTTCAATTCCTCTTGATATTCAGGAGTTTTTTTGTACTCTTCTTTTTTGATTTTTTCGATAATAAATGCCTTAAATTCAGCAATTTCTGTGTTTTGTGGTTCTAAAAGCAATGCAGAATTACAATGACTTAGAGCTTGCGCATACTCTTTTCGGGTGCGATCCAAATATTTTGCCACTCGCCAATGCCCAAAAACACTCGGACTCACCTGAATAGCTTTTAATAAATGTTCGTATTCACCCCTAAAATTTTCTTTTTCTCTGTAAAAACTTGCAATCAAATAATTTGCAGGTGCATAAGTTGGGTCAATATCCAAAGATTTTAAACACCAATAATTTGCAAACTCTCTTTTGCCCATACTTTCATAAATTTGCGCACATTTAAAATGCAAAACCAAACTTTTTTGGCAACTATCCAGTCCTCTTTGGATATACGCCAAAGCTGTTCTACGAGAACCTATTTTGACAAATAATTCTGCCAAAGTTTTATAAGCATTTTCGTTATTGGGCTGTTTTGCCAGCACTTTTTCCAACATCATGACCGCATTTGCACTGTCTTTAAGGTTTGCATAAGCCACCCCTTGATTGTAATAAAGTTCTAGTTGGCGGTGCGGAAATCTGCGTTCCAATTCTTGGGCATACCTAATTGCTTTCTCATTTTGACCGTTTGCCAAATACAAATCGCCTAGAATATCTTGCAAATTTAATTCTTCACAACCTAATTGAAGGGCTTTTTCGGCATTTTTTAAGGCTTGTTTGTTGTCTTTTTTCAAAATATACACTTGCGCCAAAATATAAAAATATTTGTGATCGCTACTATCTAATTGAATGGCTTGCAAAATATCCGATTCTGCTAAAATTTCTTTTTTTGCTTTCAAATAAACATCTGCCCTGTGATAATAATAATTTGACTCCTTTGGATACTGACGAATAAGTTCGCCCAAAAAATCTATTTTGGCTTGCATTTCCTTTTCATTATTTTTTGGCAAAGGCGAAACCTTTTCTCCAAAATCAGTTTGAACTTGGCAGGAAAAAATCATAAAAAACAGAAAAACAGAAAAATATTTTAAGAACATAGGTATTTTTGCCTAAAAATTCAATTTTTTCACAAAGTTAGCAAAAAAGATAAGAAAAGTTGAAACTACGCATCTTTTTTGGGCAATGCGTAGTTTTTTGTTATGAAGAAATTTAAAATTTATTTAGATAATTGAGCCGTAACTTGTAAAGAAAGTTCTAACAATTCCTGATTTCTAGGGCAATCATAAATTTTGTTGGCAACCTTCAAATCTTTGATGGCAGCATTATAGTTCTTAGCATTATATTCTTGCACAGCCTTGTTATAATACTGTAAACCAGCTAGTTGCAATAAATTTATTCTTTTCTTAATTTGTACTTTTGAGGCATAAAATTTTGCACCACGTTGCTGATGTTCTACATATTTTGCGTCATATTCGCTTTCTTTGGCTTCAATTTGTGCCGAATTGCTTACAAATCCGTTGTAAGGATCAGTAGATTCGATCAAAATGTCTTGATTTGGCAAATGTACTATCAAATACACATGATAATTCATTTCACAAACCGAATATTTGTAGCCCAAAGTGTCAAGCAAATATGCTACAAGCAAAGTTCCTGACAAACAATCGTAACGCCCACGAGCAAGCGCGTCGTCCAAGAAACTAAATTCTTGGTAGTGAATAAGGTATCTTTCATGTAATTTTCGCAACATTTTTTGCAAAAACGCTTGATCGCTGTTCGATTTTTCTTTGTGTTTTTGCAATATTTGCACAAATTCTGTTAAATCTTGTGCCAATAAATTATTTTTTTCCTGACTTAAATTGTTTGCCAACAACAAATCGAAGGAAATTGGGGTTTGCAAAGCAAATGTATTAGGCTGTTGTGCAAATACAAATATTGCAAACACTAAGAAGACGAAGGTGATCAAGGACTTTTTCATGTCATAAAGAATTAAAATTAAGTAAAGAATGTAACAATTTATTAACACAAATTTAACGTAAAAAATTTTTTAATTGTTTTATTTCTTAATCTTTTTATAAAAATATTTTTATGTTCAAAAATTTAGTCATTATTTTATCTGTTTTTGCAATTATTTTTTCTGTGAAAACTTATTTGGATTATCAAGAAGAAAAAAATAAACCATTGAAAATCAATTATTTAACAGAAAAAAATTCCTTTAAAGATTCTTTTTTGGTTTCAACGGAAGAAGAATTGCCAAAAACACTTGCCCCAAGCGATCCAAGTCCTGAATTTATTTCGGTGATGAAAACCTATTCCAATGCAGATTCTGGAATTTGGAAAAAATTAATGTCAGTCAAATACGAAATTGGCGCAGACTTTTACAGACCCAAATTTAATGCAAAAGTTTTGGCTTTGCAGGGACAAAACATTGAATTAAAGGGTTTTATGATTCCGATTGAAGAAGTAAGCGTAGGAAAAGATGCTTTTTTAATTTCTTACTATCCTTTTGCAGCTTGTTTTTTTTGTGGCGGTGCGGGTCCCGAATCTGTGGCAGAAGTAAAACCCTCAAAACCAATTCCTTACAGAGAATCCGCTATCAAAATCAGGGGAAAATTAATTTTGAATGATGATCCTGAAAAGATCCTGAAAAACTATTTTTTACGATTGTAAATGCGCAAATTATTGATTAGTTGGACAATAAATTTCGTTTTTTTTTCTGTCCGACAAATGTCTGACCTGATAAAGTTGGGCAATAAATCTTTAAAAACAATTCATTTTTGGGATATTTTGAATATATTTGCATAAAAAAATAACCATGTCCAACTTTTTTTTACGTCTTAATCAAATATTTACATTTTTGACTTTGGTTTGCTATGTCAATGTATTTATTTCTCCAAATGATTTTTGGCTGGCTGGTTTTTTGGCATTGTTGATCCCTTTTTTGCAATTTTCGCATTTGTTTTTTATCATTTTTTGGATTTTTCTGAAAAATTATTGGAAATCGGCTTATTCTGTGGCTATTTTGTTGATTGGTGCAGTTTTTTTTAATGCGACTTTTGCGCTTAGTTTTGGTTCTAATGAAAAAACAGATTTTTCGGTTTTAAGCTACAATGTACGGGTTTTTAATTTGTATGATCACCTGAATCAACATTTTAAATCTTCCCAAAAAATGATTGATTGGGCAAAAAATTCTTCTGCGGAAATCAAATGTTTTCAAGAATTTTATCAACAAAAAGACTCGAAAATTTTTAACACCATTCAACAAATTAAGGAAAAAGGTACACCAAATGTTTTTTTTCAGAAAACGGTTGCAAACTATATTGGTGGAGAATTTGGTTTGGCTATTTTTAGCAAATTTCCAATTATCAACAAAGGCGAAATTGTTTTTACGAATAAATCTTTTAATAATGCCATTTTTGCCGATCTTTTGGTCGGAAAAGATACCATTCGGGTTTATAACGTACATTTGCAATCGATGAGCATCGACGAAAAATCGGTGGCGCATACAGATAGTTTGCAAAAAAACATTTGGAATTTGAGCAGAAGACTCAAAAAAGGATTTATTGCGCGCGCCTTACAAATTGATAAAATTACAGAACACATCAAAAATTGTCCTTATCGCATCATTTTTTGCAGCGATTTGAACGATTTGCCATATAGTTATACCTATTTTAGCCTAAAAAAATTGCTAAAAAATGCTTTTGAAGAATCAGCAAATGGTTTTGAATTTAGTTATAACGGCAAACTTTTTTTCTTGCGAATTGACAACCAATTTTTTAGCGAAGGCTTGCAAGCATTACATTATGAAACCCAAAAAGAAATGCACGAATCGGATCATTTTCCTATAAAAGTGGATTTTAGTTTGGAAATGCCTTGACTATTTTCTGTATAGTGAAGACATAAATTTTTGGGGCAGCCACGAGTTTTCTTTGGGTTTTAAGATCGGAAATTATCGTTACAGAAAAAGAAGTAAGCCAGAAATTCCTTTGTTTGAA
>RDXG01000081.1 GCA_004292785.1 Bacteroidota bacterium | reverse complement strand
TAAGAAATTAGATTCTTTGTTAAATGCCTTGTTTGATGTGCAAATTCATGCCAACAAACACAGTTTTGTGGGTGCGCAATGTGTGTATGTGATTCTTTTCAATGACCAAATATTCAAATTTGGCAAGGCAAAAATGGATAATTGGAACAAAAAGAAAGATCTTCCAGAAAGAACTGTACGTCAAATCAACAATTATCGAAAGCAATTTCCTTTGTTAGAGGTGGAAGGATTTGTGATTTATAGAAATTCTCAAATTAGCACAGAAGACATCGAGGCAAAGGAAACTTCCTACATTCAGGATTACGTAAACAAGCAACCCAAAAATCTTTGTCCAGAGGCAAGGTTGCCCGAAGGAAATCAAGGACATAAAAACAAAATTGATTTTAAGCAATGAAAAAAAAGAAATCACAGGAATTATTAATTGCAGGTTCTCAAAATAGTTTTGATGATTGTACTTTGAAAATATCTCATTTGGTCAAAAGATTTATGAATGAGTGTTTGCGGGAATGGTGGCGTAGTCCTAAAATAGCTTTACTTGTTCCCAAACAAGATTTTTATCTTTGGATTGTTGTAACACCGAAAAGTAGAGATAAATTGGTCGTTACAGAAACTGATCAAATTAAAGAGGGTTTAGACGCGGCAATTTGGTTGCCTGTCGACAAAATTCGCGCTGCCGAAAACTATTTAGGAGCTTATTTGCAATATTATTTCGAGGGTTTAAAAATTCTTTTTGCTCAACACCAACTTCCTGTCGAGGATTTGGATAAAATTCATGAGCAAATTGTGGCAGAAGTGATGGATAATCCAAAATATGCCTACCAATCTTCTTGGAAAGCATCTTACGATAAAATTAATGACAAACCAATTATTGTTTGGGAATAAAAATTTAATAAAATTGTGCAAATTTTTAGGTACAATTATCCAAAATTTTATCAAAATATGAGAAACTCTAAAAGAGCCAATATATTTTGAGAAAGGCAAATAATTGTCGTTTTTCAAAATATTTTTGCCAAAGCCATACCCGCCCACAACATCAACATTCCAACCAAAAAACTAAACGTTCCATAAATGGCAAAATTTAAATATTTTTCGGCAATCAAAAAATCTAAAATTTCTTTGCTAAAAGTAGAAAAAGTGCTACAACCACCACAAAAACCAACAATTACCAAAACTCTGTAAGTTTCAGACAACAATTTGACAGACAAAAAATGCAAGATTATTCCCATCAAAAAACAACTAAAAACATTTGCTAAAAGTGTTCCCAAAGGCATAAAATCAGTAATTGGGTTCAATAATTTGGAAAAAGCATAACGTAACACACTTCCCAAACCTCCGCCAATAAAAACAAAAAATAAATCTTTCATCTAAATTAAAAGTCTAATTGTACAACCTTTTCCCAATTCGCTTTCTATCTTAATTTGCCATTTGTGGACTTTTACAATGGTTTGCACATAATTTAAACCCAAACCAAAACCTTTGACGTTGTGCAAATTTCCCGTAGGAACTCTAAAAAATTTGTCAAAAACCTGCTTTTGATGCTCTTTCGAAATACCAATGCCTTTGTCAAGTATCAAAATCGACAAAAAAGTCCTTTTTTTGATTTGCAAATGTTCTGTTTTTACCAAAATATCGGGCGGATTTTCGCCTGAATATTTGATCGAGTTGTCCAACAAATTATACAAAATATTTCCTAAATGCAAGTGATCAGCCAAAATTTCTGGATCATTTGCCAATAATTCTTGCCTAATTTTTCCTTGACTTTCTTCAATTTTTAGGTCGAAATGATGTACGGTTTTGCGGATCAAATCGTGTAAATTTGCTTTTTCTAATTTTAATTTTAACACTTCTTGCTCAATTTGAGTCATTTGCAACACTTTTTCAACTTGACTTTTCAAACGATTATTTTCTTTTTGAATGATGATCGCATAATTTAACAAACGTTCAGGTTTTTGGATAATATCAGGTTTGCTCAACACTTCTGACGCAATCGCAATCGTAGAAATAGGCGTTTTGAACTCGTGAGTCATATTATTGATAAAATCTTTTTGAATTTCAGACAAACGTTTTTGCTTAAAAATTACAAAAATAGTGTAGGCAAAAAAGACAATTACAATGAGTAACAAAGCCAAAGACGCAATCCAAATTCCCATTTGATCCGCCAAATATGAGCCTCTACTTGGAAAACGAACCGCAAAATAATAGTCCGAACCGTTCCATTTTGGCAATTTTGTACTCATTTCTGCGGTTTTTTTTTGCGTGCTGTCCGAATTTACATAATCACCATACACAATATCGTCTGTGGCACAATCATAAATTCCATACTCAAAATCGATGTGCAAATTGTTTTCTGTAAAAATACTTTTCAGATAATATTCTAAAATATTGGCATCAATGGCAGAATTGACGTTTACGGCATAATAATTAGAGGAAATTTTAGCCACGACATCAAAAGTTGGCAAGGACATTTTGCCATAATCTGCATTTTTTTCGGCAACTTTTCGCAAGGCAATGCGCACCCTTTGATCAAATTCGGCTTGTTTTTCGGTCAAAACCTGTCTTAACCAATAAATTTGCGTGATCATAATGCCTAAAATAGTAATCGTTCCCAAAACAATTACCAAACGGATTCGAGAATTATTCAATTTTTATTTTTTTTGGAATACAATTAAATGTACTTATTTTTTTGGAATAATACAAAATTCAGGATTTTATGCAAACAAAATTTATGTGGAAACTTTTAATTAATTTTTGTACTTTTGTAATGCACAAATCCGATTTAACGATTTTGTTTGTTTGGATTTTAATTTTTTTCAAAAAATGCGGATTTTAAACCCAATTTACGATACTGTTTTTAAGTATTTGATGGAAGACCTCGACATTGCCAAAGGCTTGATTTCCAGAATCATTGGCAAAAATGTAGTCGAACTCACACCTGCACCTCATGAGCAAACTGCCACCCTTTTGCGTAGCAAATTTGTTCAAGTTGAATTGCAAAGGCTTGATTATGTGGCAATTATCAAAACTTTTGACAAAAACAAAAATCCAATTTTTGAGAAAGTATTGGTCGAAGTCCAAAAATCGCCTTTTACTCCAGAAATAGGCAGATTCAGAAAATATTTGGCAGAAAAATATAAAAATATTAGCGTTTTGCAAACAGAAAAAGGCGAAGAACAAAGATATTTGCCAATTAAAACCATTTATTTGATCGAAAAAACCTTTAACGAAAATTTGCCTTCGATACTAAAAAGTAACAACCAATACATTGATGTTTTGCAAAAAAAAGAGTATAAAGGTGCAAAAGACGAATTTGTGAATTTGCTTACTCACGAGGCATATTTTATTCAATTAGGCATTTTGCCAAAAAATTTGCAAAACTCTTTGATCAGGTTGTTGAGTTTGTTTACGACTTGGTTTCGAGAAAAAAACGAACGTTTTGTAGATTATCCAGACTCTCAAATTGAACAAATAAAAGACCGAATCATTCAGCGAATGTTGCGCAGATTGCACGGAGCAAGCGAAAATGAAAAGGTAAAAATGGAGATGGAAATGGAAATTGAGTATGATGATGCCATCGAAAAAAATTTGGCAATAGCTGAATTATTAAAGGCAGAAGTCAAACTAACCAAACAGGAACTGCGCGAAACCAAGCAGGAAATTAAGCAAACAAAACAAGAATTGCGCAAAAAAGATCAAGTTTTAGCAGAAAAAAATCAGGTTTTAGCACAAAAAGATCAGGTTTTGGCACAAAAAGATCAGGTTTTGGCACAAAAAGATCAGGTTTTAGCAGAAAAAGATCAGGTTTTGGCACAAAAAGATCAGGTTTTAGCAGAAAAAGATCAAGTTTTAGCACAAAAAGATCAAGTTTTAGCACAAAAAGATCAAAAATTGATTGAAACCGCCAAAGAACTTAAACGTTTGGGTTTACCTGTTGAGCAAATTAGTAAATTAACAGATTTAACCGCTGATCAAATTCAAAATTTAGACTAAAAACCATGAAAACAAACCATTGCCCCCTTTGCAATTCCGAAAAAATACAATTTTTGCACATTTGCCAAGATTATACGGTTTCGCAAGAGAAATTTGAAATTTGGGAATGTAAAAATTGCCAAACTGCTTTCACGCAAAACGTCCCTGCGGCGGATCAAATTGGCAAATATTATCAGTCCGAAAACTATGTTTCGCATAGCGACAGCAAAAAAGGTGTGATCAACAAATTGTATCACATTGCTCGAAATTTGATGCTAAAAAGCAAGGTAAATTTGGTAAAAAAGTCTTTTGGCAAAGCCGAAGGCAATATTTTGGACATTGGTTGCGGAACAGGCTATTTTTTGTCGGGCATGAAAAAGGCAAATTGGAAAACCACAGGCATCGAAGCGGACAGCAAGGCGCGCCAATTTGCGATCAAAAATTTCGATTTGGCAGTCTATTCGCCTAACAAATTGTTTGATGCCAATTTGCCAACTTTTGACGTGATTAGCCTTTGGCACGTTTTGGAACATTTGCACGATTTCAAAAATTATTTGTCCCAAATTCGTAGCAAATTAAGCGATCATGGCAAATTGATTATTGCTGTTCCAAATTTTCATTCTTCTGATTCTCAACATTATAAGCAATTTTGGGCAGGTTATGATGTGCCTCGACATTTGTGGCATTTTTCGCCAAAATCTATGGAATTTTTGGCAAATGAGTT
>RDXG01000156.1 GCA_004292785.1 Bacteroidota bacterium | reverse complement strand
AATGTTTCGTTCAATGAATCCACAAATTGCCTAAACTGCAATTTGATTTGGTTCATTCGGTTCAACCAAAGTTCAAAACGACTTTTTTCTTTTCGCAACCGACTCTCAATGTCCCTACTGCCCCATTTTTTAGCAAACAGCGTAGTTCTATTGCTTTCCTCTCTGATTCTTACATAAACCGAAAAGAGTTCTGCACTACTTTCTGCTACCATTTCAATAATTTGATGGTAGTTGCCTTTGTCTGCTTCCGACATTGCTTCATAGTATCTTGGGCGTTCGGTTCTTTTGATACTACATATCGGATAGCCTTTTTTCATCAAGATCAGGTTCAACAACAGCCTTGCAGTTCTTCCGTTTCCGTCTGAGAAAGGGTGTATTTTCGCCATTTCGTGATGTACCACTGCCGCCAAAATAATTGGGGATTCTTGGTCAAAATTTTGACTTAACCAATCCATTAGTTCCTGCATTTTAAAAGGAACTTCAAAAGGTTCAGGTGGTGTGTGTTCCGAACCTGTAATAATAACACCTACGTTTCTGTAATTTCCTGCGTTCAAATAGGGATCGTTGCCTACTACTAACTGATGAATTTGCTTGATGTAATTTTCTGAAATAGGGGTATCTTGTTGTGCCAATTCATAGAAAAAATCAAAAGCTACTCCCAAATTTTTCACTTCAATCGTATCTTGAAGTGATTTTTCTGAAATAGTTATACCTTCTTTCAAGACAAGCATTGTTTCTTGAAGAGTCAAACGATTCCCCTCAATGCCTGCGCTATGAAAAATATGTTGGGTTCTAAAATGTTCTCTCAATTTTTCTTTTGAGAGTCGGTCAAGTTCACCTTCGGTTCTGAATTTGTTAATTTCAGTGTCCAAATTTTCAATTCTTTGAAGCAAATCAGGACTTAAAAAGGTTTTATCAATGGTTATCATTTCGTTATTTTTTTAATTACGCACAACGGAAAAGGCTTGGCGAAGGCGGGGATTTAATAGCAATCCCTTGCCCTACGCACAAAATTAATAGAAAGCACAAAAGCCTAAATCAGCACATTAGCCCACCTTTTCGCAAACATAATGTTGTGCCTTGCCTTTCTTTTTTCGTCAAAGTGTCTGCAAAAAGTCTTCAAACAGCATAACCTTTCTAAACCCTTGTTTTC
>RDXG01000140.1 GCA_004292785.1 Bacteroidota bacterium | reverse complement strand
ATTTTTGAGAAAATTGCTTATCGAGAAAGTGGTGGTTTGTGCGCGATTTTGCAACCCAAATTGTTAGAACTTTCAGACCTAAAACTTAGCCAAAATCCTGTAATTGTAGTTTTGGAAGGCACAGAAAAACCGGGAAATTTGGGAGCAATTCTTAGAACTACTGACGCAGCCAAAATAGACGCGGTCATTCTTTGTGATTCTGCCCTCGAACTGCATAATCCAAATGCTATTCGGGCAAGTTTGGGAAGTATTTTTACTCAACAAATTGTAAGTTGCGAAAGCGAAAAGGCTATTTTTTTTCTCAAACAAGCCAAGATCAAAATTTATGCGGCGGCTTTGACTGCCACCAAATTTTATCATGAAAGCAATTTTGCGCAAGCCACCGCCATTGCGATGGGTTCGGAGGCTTTTGGTTTGTCTGAAAAATGGTTAAAAAATTGCGATCAAGCCATCAAAATTCCTATGCGAGGTAAGGTTGATTCTATGAATTTGTCGGTTAGTACGGCTATTTTGGTTTTTGAAGCCATGCGACAAAGAGGTTTTGAGTAAAATAGCGTGAGTTCGGAAATAAAAATATTCAACAAAAAGCCCTGTAAAGGGTGTTCCGTTGGTAGAAAATAAGTTTTTTTTATTTTCTAGCACCATAGGTGCGCACCTACGGTGCTAGAAAAGATACGATTGTTTTCATCTACCAACGGTGTTGCTTCTACGAAGCTGATAATCTATCGTATTTCAATAAATTATATTTAGATCATTTCCGAACTCACGTTAAAAAAAAATTTGGAATTGCAAACCTTTAACTTATTTTAAAAATGCAAGACACTAGCCCAAAAATGCAGAACAAACAGCGCGAAATTTTTTTTCGTCTTTCGCCCCAAGAACGCGCCCTTCAAAGCATGGAAATGATTGATTTTGGCTTTTAGATCGTCGAAAATAGCATCAAAGCGCAAAATAAAAATATTTCAGAAAAAAATTTGAAAATTGAAAAATTAAAACGCTTGTATAAAAATGATTTTTCTGAAATTGCATGGCAAAAGATCATGGTTTATTTCGAAAATCTTTAAAAATGATAAACTTTTATAAGGTTTTTAGCCTTATAAAAGTTTATCATTTTTTTATTATTTTACTTCTTGATCATGAATTTTACAAAGCTGTTC
>RDXG01000080.1 GCA_004292785.1 Bacteroidota bacterium | reverse complement strand
TTTTGAGCTGCTTTTTCCATTCTTTCACCAAAATAGGCTTCTAATTCTTGGGGCGTATATCCACAAATAGTATTGTATTCCTCATGAAAGGTTAAATCGGTCAAATTATTCAAATCGGAAAAAATAGAAACCTTCGAAAAACGGCTAATTCCTGTTAAAAAGAAAAAACGAATATGCTCCGAACTGCCTTTAATAATGGAATAAAAAGTTTTGAGTATATCTCTTTGGGCAGATGCTTTTTGTTTGTCCTCCAAATATTCCGTTATTGGTTTGTCGTATTCGTCTATCAAAATAACGACTTGTTGCCCCGTTTTTTCATGTAATTTTCCGAGTAATTCTTTGAATTTACTGCCCATAGAATCTTTCGTAAATTCGATTGCATAATATTGGGCTATTTCGTCGAGCCGTTGATGAATGGCATTTTCTAAACCCAAACTTTTAAAATCCATAAGGCTAAAATCCATAAAAATAACAGGATATTCCTGCCAGTCAATTTTATCGTAAATAAATAAGCCCTCGAATAAGTGTTTTTTACCCAAAAAAATTTCTTTGAGCATACTCAAAAACAAAGATTTTCCGAAGCGGCGAGGGCGAGAAAGAAAACAAAAAGGATTTGATTCTATCAAACGATAGGCATATTCGGTTTTATCGACATACAACAGATTATTTTGGCGTATTTTCAAAAAACTTTGTTCGCCTGTGGGTAATATTTGCATTTTTTTCTCCTTTTTTTGGTAAAGATAGGATTAAAATAGCTTTTTTTGTTTTTTCAAAACGGAAAATTTTGAAGGGTAGCCAAAGGCTTTTTTTTTCTGTACATGATAGCTTGTTGTGATACTTTTTTCATTGTGTCAATAATTTCAGTTTTGTAAAAAAAAATATGGTCTATTCAGAAGCCACTGTCGTTTTAGCCTTAGATAGTTTTAGTGAATTTGCTATTTGTAATTCAAGTTTTCATAGCGAATGGGCTTGGAAATATTGTTCTACTATGGGCGGAGTAGGTTTGCGTTATTCTCCTTCTGATTGTTTTGAAAATTTCCCTTTTCCAAAAATAGAAAATACAGAAGCGGAAAAATTGGAACAAATAGGCAAAAACTATCATCAAAAACGGCAGGCTTTGATGCAAAACTATCAAATAGGGCTTACCGAACTCTATAATTTGTTTCATCAGCCTCATTTTAGGCTACTTTCGGACTATGAAATGGGTTTGGAAGACAAAATTTTTGAAAAAAAATACGGCAAAAATCTGCTCAAAGTCCGCAAAACGCAAGGGATTTATTATAAAGACTTGGCGGCGGCTGTCATAGAATTGCGTGTTTTGCATAGCCAAATGGACAAAATCGTTTTGGAAGCCTACGCTTGGCAAATCAGGTTAAACGCATTAAAACAAAATCTACCCCAAGCCCTGCCAAAGCTACGCTTGCAAACTTCAAACTCCTGTTTTCGTTTGTCCTACTGGGAAGGGAAAAAAAAGTGAAAAAAGTCCTTTCCCAGTAGGGGAAAGGAGTTAGGATAGGGGTTGAAAAGCTGATTTTAGAACAAAAACTCACATAAATAGTACATCAAAATTTTAATGCGTTTAACCTGTTGGCAAATAGACTTAGCCCACGATTTTTATGAAATAGCCTATCTTCCCGAAAACGACCGAGTGCGTTACAGTATCAGCGAGTCGGCACGCAAAGAAATTTTAGCCAAGTTGTTGGCATTAAATCTTTCTCAAAAAAAAGAAAGCCATGAAACAACCTATCCGATACCTTAAAAAGTGTCGGATAATTTACTTTTGAAAATTTTATGTAGCTTTTGTTTTAAAACTTCTACTTTTGTCTTTTCCGAAAACTCATTTTTTGCCTGCGGGTTTTTCGAAGAATGAAATAAGTTTTCCAAATCTTCTATATCTTCCAACATAAGCAAATTTTCCATTTTTGCTATTTCTTGCACTTGGCTTTTTGTGATTTTGGTCTTTCCTGACAAAATATTTCTTTTGAGTTCGGGATTTACTTCCCCTATTTTGTCTATCGCTTGGGCAAATTGGGCATCATTGATGATGGTTCGTGGCGAAACCCCGTATTCTTGGGCAAGCATATTATCGGTTCTTTCAACCTTACGCAAATTTTGCGTAAGGTCTGTTCTTGTACCGCTTATCATTTTCTTTGCATGATACTTTTTGCCTCTCAAATAACTTGCTTGCTCGTTACTCAAATTCCTACGTCCCAACTGATTGTCATACATCCACAGTTTTACTTGTTCGATATATTCAAAAGCCATCACTTTGACTGAAAAATCAATGCCATGTTTTTGACAAATTTCATAACGATTATGCCCATCTATCAAAATATATTGTTCCCCGTGTTCCCACAAAATCAAGGCTTCACGACAACCCTCTGACAAAATATTGGCTTCTAATTGCTCATATTCCACCGTTTGTAGCGAAGGAATAATCTCTTTTAACTCTTGCAAAATCACAATATTTTGCTTTTGGGCTTGTAGCACTTGCTTTTTAGCCGTTCCTATTTCACCGATAATAAATTCTTTTTTTGCCATTTTAACCTAAGATTTCTTTTGCTAAATTCATATAATCCTCTGCCCCATTACTTTTGGGCTGATACTCAAAAATATCTTTCCTAAAATGAGTAGCCTCTGTCAAAGCTATATTCAAACGAATCACCGTTTCAAAAACCCTAATAGTATCCGATTTTTTTAGTGCCTGCGTAATTTCACGATGTATAGAAGTCCGCCCATCTATTTGGCTAATCAGTATGCCTAAAAGTTGAATTTGCGGATTCAAATTTTCTTGTGCCTGTTCAATAGCAGCCAAAGTAGCCTCCAAACCTTTCACCGAAAGCGTTTCGGCTTTGGCTACGATTAAGGCTTCTTTACACGCAATTAAGGCATTAATTGTCAAAATTTCTAAACTCGGTGGACAATCTATCAAAATAAAATCGTACTCTTTTTCCATATCTTTCAACACTTTACGCAATTTGAAATAACCATTCATTTCTGTACGCAAAATATTGGCTGCCTCCGATAATCCAAGTTCGGAAGGAACAATGTCCAATCCCTTATCAATACTGTGAATAGGTAAATCTTGGTTTTGGCAAAGGGATTCATAAAGACTTTTTTCGGGCTTCTCAATTCCCACCGATTGCGACAAATTCGCCTGTGGGTCGAGGTCTATCAAAAGCACTTTTTTTCCTTGCAAGGCAAGAGCTTTTCCCAAATTCAAAGTCGTGGTGGTTTTTCCTACGCCCCCTTTGTGGTTCACTACCGCTATTATTCTACTCATACGCTTTTTGATTTTAACAAATTTAGTTTTTTTTTCTCTTTCCTAACAAAGTATTTAGTAGGCTTGGTTACTTTTTTTAGGGGCTATCAATCCTTCTTATTAATACTTATAATTGATAGCATCAAAGAAAGTAACTTTTTCCGCTTTTTTAGTTAGCGGATTCTTGACCGTTTTGTATCGGAAAACAATGCCCAATTTCTTTATTTCCGATTTAGATGTTCCCAACTCCTCCAATTCCTTTTTAGAATAGGCTTTATCGGCTTGGAGCAACTCCAAGAGTTTTTCTTTGCGAGAATGTACCTGTTTTTCTGCTAAGTTGAGGGCTTGGTAGGCGATTTTGCCGAGTCTGTCCCATACTTTGTACGCCTGTTGCACGCCCAGCATCTCTTTTTGGGCTTGCACAAATAAGTCGTTAAGTTCCCTTGCCTTGTAATCGCTTCTTTGCGGGTCTATTTTTTGGACAAATTTCTCTACGACCTGCTTTTCAAAACGGGCTTTTTGACTTAATTTTTCTGCTTTGGTCTTGTCCAAATAGCGTATTTTTTGCCTTTGCAACTCCTCATAATACGCCACTTCGCTAAAATGTTCCAAGACCGCTTTTTTAGCATTTTCAAAATCCAATCCTACTTTTTGAAAAGCCGCTATCCTTTTGAGCAAGACTTTGCAGTTTTCTGTTTCCAAAAGTTCGCTATTTTCAGCGTTTTCCAAAATGCCTTTCTGCCTTTCTAATTCGGCAGTAATTTTGGCTTTTTTTTCTTTCCGCAGCTCCGAAACTTGGGCTTTGGTTTGGGCAAGTTCCCTAAATTGGTAGTCTTCAAAACTACATTCAAAACTTTCGTAGTTTTCCATTAGTTGAGCAAAATCTTGATTGCTTCGTTTTTTTTGAGCCTCTTTTTGCAAGTAGGCGAGCAGACCCAAGTGGTCTATTTCGTGTTGTTGGGTGTGGCTATCGTAATAAACAAAATGATTGATAGCCAATAAATTTACGTCTTGTTGTTGGGCAATTTCGTTCAAATTTAGCCCTTTAATGTCCAAATTGAGCTTATTTTTGAATAAGCTCAATAAATTTTGGTGTCTATCGATTTGTTTTGCCAAATCAAAGGTATATTCTTGTTGATTATTTTTTCTAAAAAAAGTAATTTTGGGAAACATTCCTCTAAAACGTTTTGGAATTTGTACGGCATCTTCGGCAAAAATGGGGTAGTGAGCATTGTCGCACAAAATAATTTCGTCAAAAGGACTATACAAATTATTTCCCACCTCAAAAACGGAGGTCGCAAAAACGGCTTTAATCTGTTCGGGTATTTTTTCGCTACGCACCAACTCCTTCCATTCGCTTTTATTTTCTGCGGTCAGAGTCAAAATTTGGTCTTCTTGTAGTCTATTTTTTTCTATCAAAATCCTTTTGAGCATTTCTATTTCTTGAATGGTACGAATGGCAAAAAATGCCCTTTTTTTAGTAAAATCAAAGTTTTTGGCATAGTCTAAACAGGCTTCAAAGGGGGTTTGGGCGTTTAGAAAACGGATTTTTTGGGCATTTTTGTTGCTTTGTACGCTAAATTTTTCCAAGTCAAACGCCTCGATAAGCGTGTCGCAAGGCGTGGCAGACATGGCAATAAGATGTCCCTTTTTTCGCTGCAAGCGTGTAAATAGTTGTGGGCTTAAATGCTCAGGCGTTTTATGAAATTCGTCAATGATAACTACGGTATTTTCATCTTGGATAATTTGCTGCAATTTATCTAAGGAAGCAAAGGTCGAAATAACCAAATGAGCCTCTTGGCTGTGGGGACAATTCCCGATATAGTCGCCTGTTTCGCTTGCCTGAATCGCCACTTTGTAGTTTTTATCTATTTTGCTGCCGATAAATTTTTGACTAAAAGAGTCAATAGTCGATAAAAATGGCAAGCTATAAATTACCCGAAAACCTTTTTGAAGATAATGCTCGATTAAAATTGTGGCAAAACTACTTTTTCCTGTTCCTGTGGGGGCTTGAAAAATAACTCTTTGGTGGAATTGGCAGAAATTCAAGAATTTTTTTGTAAATACGTGGTCTTGTGCCAAGTATTTTTTAGTCAAAAAATGGGAGTTTTTGGCATCAAAATGTTTGATTTTTTGAATGTCTTTTTCTTGAATGGGTGCAATAATTTTGCTTAAATCCAAAGAAAAAGGCTTTTTTGAATTATGACCATCGACTAAATAATCGGCTAAATCATAGCCTTTATTCGGGCTATTTTTGACTACAAATTTTTGAATCTGAAAACCTAAATTTTTTGAAATATCGGAATTTAGCCCCGCTTCATCATAGTCAATAAGTTGGGCAAAATTTTGGTCGGCATAGTTGGGATAATTTTTTTTGATGCGTTGGTAAGTCGCCTGAAAATGTAAATGTCCGTTTTTGCCTTCGGTGGCTAAAAAATTGAACTGCGGAAAAAAATGTGTTGCCCAAACTGCCGTTTTTGCGGATTCTACGAGAAAAGTTTTTTTGTTAGCATCAAAAAGATGTTCGCCAAAACAGCCAAAAGCAATGGAATAGCTTTGTATGGAAGACGAATTTTCTTTGTTTCGTTTTCCGTTGGGCAAATAGTCGATAAGTTGCAGCCCTAAAAAGTCGCCTTTGAGGTCATAGCGTAAAAAAGCAGTTTTATTTTTATGCGTACCGACATAGCTTTTTTTGAGCAAGGCATCGGGTATGCCCATTTTTCGGGAGAAACTATGAAAGTTAGAACGTAAATTTCCTTTGCTTTTTTCTTGAAAAAAGATGGCTTTTTCTTGTGTAGAAAATTTTTGGCTTGTTTTTTCTTGAAAATCGGTATTTTTTATTTGATAAAAATTGCGATTTTTGGTATAGCCTTGTTGTGTCAAAACTTGGATAGCTTTGGCAAAACCACCGCCAATTCCTACGCTATTCCAATAAAAAGTATTGGGATATTTTGGACTATTTTCACCATGAATGATTAAAGAATCGTGTTCT
The DNA here is from genome assembly GCA_004292785.1 of Bacteroidota bacterium. GTDB lineage: Bacteria > Bacteroidota > Bacteroidia > Cytophagales > Thermoflexibacteraceae > RDXG01. The sequence goes on along the minus strand of RDXG01000080.1, from coordinate 244 downwards.
TTGGTGGTGTAAGAGCCGTTTTTTAGGCTAACAAGCGTTAAACCCGCTGACTCAAATAGGTTTGTGATACAAGTATTTTGGCTAAAATTTTTCATTGTTTTGGCATAAAAAAGTTAAAAACTTAATTAAGCCTTAAAACAAAGCCGTCTAAATAGGTATAGAAAAAGATAATTTTGAAACTAACAAATACATTTTTTTACTCAAAAAAGTAGTCAAATATTTGAAAATCAATTTTATTTTTTCG
>RDXG01000223.1 GCA_004292785.1 Bacteroidota bacterium | reverse complement strand
GAATTTATTTTGACACTCGAACAGCAAATCAAAGATTTAACTTTTGAGGTAGGAATTGCGTTAGATGAAGAAAAAAACGTAAAAATTGTGAAAGAAGGCGTATTAAATAAGGTTGTTTTTTCGGAAGAAGAACGGAAATCTATACTTGCAAGTATTCTTACACACAATCACCCTTCACAAACTCCACACAGCGAAATAGATTTGGTTTTTGCGTATGAACACGATTTGAAAGAAATTAGGGTCGTTATTTCTGAAAAAATTTATGTTATCAAACCTAATTCGGAAGGTTGGAAATCTCCTGTAGAAGTTGGGCGTTTGTTCAATGAAATTTGGGTAGAAATTGTAAATTCGGTACAAAAAGGCTTAATTTCGCATGAACAAGCACTCGAAAAACGAAACCATATTGGACTAACGATTGCCCAAAAACTAAATTATCAAATTCAAATTATAGAAATATGATCATCAGAACTCCTTATCAATCAGGCGTACTTAGTGATTTTGAAGAGCAAAAAAGCATCGATTCATTCGTGGATTTGCTAAAAGAAATAGATTTGGCTAGAGATTTTGAATATTCTAAATCTTGGAGAATAGAAATTTCGAGCCTGTTGTCTATTGATTTTATCAAAAAAAATCTGCCTGAACAGAAATTGGCTTTTGCAATAACCGATTTGTTTGGCACTGCCGATCCTAACAAAATAAAAATTTTATTGCAAAATTTTCAGCCAACTTATTCTTTTTTGCAAAAAAATAACTTAAATCCTGCTCACGCTTTTTTGTGGCATCAAACAGTTTGTTTGTTCGCAAATCAGGTTTTTTTGAAACCTTTTGATTGGAATTGCGAAAAAGAACTGCTCGAAGCGTTGAAAAAAGAGGTTCGAAGAATGAGTTTTTTGCAAAAAATGAAAAATATCCTTGACAATTATGGCATAAAATTGATCTGTGTGAACAAAAAAAATTTAAGAATTCCGATAGACAATTCTACTTTTTGGCTTGATCAAAACCCTGTCATTGCACTTAGTTTGCGCAAAAAAACAGGTTCTGATGTTGTTTCTAGTATTTTTCAAGCGTTGGAATATCTTTTTTTGCATCTAAAAAACAATTCTAAGGCAATTTTTATAAATGAAAATACCGTTGCAAATTTTTCTGAAAAAATTGGCTAGTTTTTTTTGTTATTTATTAGGTTTTTTGCTAAAATTATATTTGTTTGCCAAAAAAATAAAGCTATGTCTGGTTTTGAAGTTTCAGGAAAACTGCTTGTCAAATTTGATGAGCAAAAAATGAGTGATAAATTTCGCAAGCGCGATTTTATATTGGAAATAAAAAACGGTAATTATTCTGAACAAATTAAGTTCCAATTGACGCAAGATCGTTGTGTTGCCCTTGATGATCATCGAGAAAATGACGAGATCAAAGTACATTTCAATTTGAGAGGAAAACCGTTTCAAAAAGGTGGAGAAACCATTTATTTCACCAATTTGGAAGCATGGCGAATTGAAAAAGTGAAAGCCAACGCGTCGTCAGATGATATGCCTCCACCACCAGAAGAAGATTTTTCTTCGATAGGTACAGAAGACGAAATATTACCATTCTAAATTCATTCGGGTTTGTCAAGTTTGCATTTGGCAAATCTGAACATTTTTTATTTCCCTCCCAAAAATAGATCGGATTAAAATTTGATATGTACTATTTTTTGCCTAATTTTCCTAAAATAATTTGAATGTTTGCAATGAAGTAATTTTGATTTAGAACAAATTTTTGTTTACATTTAAAAACCATAATCCAAAAAAACTATGCTAGATTTCATTCTCAATTCGGTAGGCGTTACAGGCATTGTTCTGACTCTACTTGGTGGTTTTTTGCTGACTCGCTACAAACGTTGTCCCTCGAACCAAATTTTAGTAATTTATGGAAAGGTTAGCGGAGGCAAAAGTGCCAAATGCGTGCATGGAGGCGGTTCTTTTGTGCTTCCAATTATTCAAGATTGGCAATTTTTGAGTTTAAATCCTTTGCCTATTGACATCGATTTGCGTGGAGCTTTGTCCAAACAAAACATCAGAATTAACACACCAAGCACTTTTACAGTTGCCATTTCTACTCGTGAAGATATTATGCTCAACGCCGCAGAAAGATTGCTTTCTTTGGACGAAGAACAAATCAAAATTCAGGCTTTGGACATCATTTTGGGGCAGTTGCGTTTGGTTATTGCAACTTTGACCATCGAGGAAATTAATCAAGACCGCGAACAATTTTTGCAACTTATTCACAAACACGTAACTGTGGAGTTAAATAAAGTTGGTTTGGAATTGATCAACGTAAACATCAAAGACATCACAGACGAGTCGGGCTACATCGAGGCAATCGGTAAAAAAGCCGCTTCAGAAGCCATCAACAAGGCAAAAGTGGAAGTTGCTCAACAAGACAGAAACGGTGAAATTGGGCAAGTAAAAGCAGAAAGAGAACGTGAAGTTCAAGTGGCTTTGGAACGCGCCCAAAAAGTAGAAGGTATGCAAGATGCAGAATCCAAAAAAAGAATTGCATTGGCAGATTTGGAACTAAAAGCAAGCGTAGGAGAGTCGGAAGCGGCTTCTAAAAGACGAATTTCTTTGGCAGATTTGGACTCAAAAGCAATAGTAGGGGAGTCAAGAGCAGAAAGAGAAAAACAAGTTTTGATTGCGATGGAGTTGGCAAAATCTGATGAAGGTAAAAAAGATGCAGAATCCAAAAAACGTATCACGATTGCAAATTTGGAAGCACTAGCCATCGAAGGCGAAAATCTATCAAAGGCAAAAGTAGTAGAAGCAAATACCGTTTTGTCTGAAAAGAACGCAGAGGCTTTGCGTAGAAGTGAAGTTGCCAACGCAGTCGCAAACACGCAAATTTTGGAAGCACAAAAAGTTTCGGAATTGGCTAAACTCGAAAAAGATCAAATTGTGCGTATGGAAATTGACAAACGCAAAAAAATCATCGAGGCAGAAGCAGAAGCAGAACAAACCAGAACCGAAGCCAAAGGGGAAGCAGACGCAATTTTATTGAAATATCAAGCAGAATCTGAAGGTTTGCAAAAATTGCTTTCCGCAAAAGCACAGGGTTACAAAAACCTAATCGACGCTTGCGGAGGCGACCAAAATTCGGTGGCTACCTTGCTTTTGATCGAAAAAATGGAAAGCATTATTGCCAAACAAACCGAAGCAATTTCTAATCTTAAAATCGATAAAATTACCGTTTGGGATTCAGGTTCTGGCGGAGCAAACCAAAACGCAACCGCAAATTTTATGCGCGGCATGATGGGAAGTTTGCCACCAATTCATGAGTTAGCCAAACAAGCAGGCATCGAATTGCCTTCATTTTTGGGAAATATGACCGAAAAACATATTCCAGAGGCTAAAACTGAATAAATGTATTGTAGAACAGACTTTAGTCTGTTTTTGTCTGAACAGACTAAAGTCTGTTCTACAATCGTTTTTGTTAAAAAAATCAAAAATCTATGTCCACAAAAGCAAAAATTTTATTGGTTGAAGATGATGTAAATTTGGGTTTTGTAACCCAAGACAACCTCGAAATGCATGGCTACGAAATTGTGTTGTGCCAAGATGGAATGTCAGCTTTGCAAACTTTTCAGAAACAAACTTTCGATTTATGTATTTTTGATGTCATGTTGCCAAAATTAGATGGTTTTGGGCTTGCCGAAAAAATTAGGGCAGGAAATCAACAAATTCCAATCATTTTTTTAACCGCCAAATCTTTAAAAGAAGACAAAATTCATGGGCTAAAAATTGGCGGAGATGACTATTTGACCAAGCCTTTTAGCATGGAAGAATTGACTTTGAAAATAGATATTTTTCTGAAAAGAAGTAAAATTTATTTTGTAGCAGAAAATAAACAAAACAATTTTTCGATCGGCGAATACGAATTGGATTTTTTGCAACTCAAACTTTCGCATAGCGAATCAGAACAAAAATTGACTTTGCGAGAAGCCGAATTGTTGCGTTTTTTGGCTCAAAATATAGATCATGTCATTAAAAGAGAAGATATTTTAATTAAAATTTGGGGAAATGACGATTATTTTTTGGGCAGAAGTTTAGACGTTTTTATTTCACGTTTAAGAAAATATCTCAAACAGGATTCCCGAATCCAAATCGAAAACGTGCATAGTGTTGGCTTTAAATTGAGTTTAAAAAAATAATATGAACCAAATCATTCGCAAACATTTGCAAAAAGACAGCATTTTTGCTCCACTTTTGGATCAGATCAAAATTGCTGAAATTACGCAAAAAACCAATATTTATTGTACTTTGTTGGAGTCCATTGTTTCTCAACAACTTTCTGTAAAAGCTTCGGACAGCATTTGGAAACGCTTTTTAGATTTGTTCGAAAACAATTATCCAAATCCAAAAACGGTCATTGAACTCGATTTGGAAACTTTGCGAAAATCGGGACTTTCACAACAAAAAGCCAATTATATCAAAAATGTAGCCCTTTTTTCCTTAGAAAATTCTTTGGATTACGACCATTTGCAAAGCCTTTCGGATATTGAAATTGTCAATTATTTAACAAAAATAAAAGGCGTTGGAGTTTGGACTGTGCAAATGCTTTTGATGTTTCATTTGCAAAGAGGAGATGTTTTTCCAATTGACGATTTGGGAATCCGCAATGCCATCGTGGATTTATACGCACTCAAAGAAGAAGGTAAAGCCTTGAAAACCAGACTTTTAGAAATTTCTGATGCTTGGAAACCCTATCGAAGTTTTGCCTGTTTTTATTTGTGGCGTTGGCGAGATTCAAAAAATAAAAAATAAAATTTGCCTTTATCATTTAAACAGATAAAGGCAAATATTTTTATAGTAATCCTTTTTTCTGACAATCTGCCCAAGCGTCTTTGCTGTGTGGAAAAAGCACAATTTCGATGCCTTCTTTTGCAACTTCTGCAATCAAATCTCGAACTGTTTGAGCCGTTTTTTCCACTTTTGCATCTCTAATATAAATGGCAGAAATGCGTTTAGGAAATTCTTTGAAAATTTGCGTATAAATTACAGGGTCTTGCTGTCCGCTATCACCAATTAGCACAAAAGGCAAATTTGGGTATGTGTTCAAAATTTTTCTGATGGCAGTCAATTTGTGTTCGCCATGCGTGCCAACCAACATTTTTTTATCATCAAAACCGTAATCCTGCAACAAAATTGGGGCATTCGGAATTTTGTTGATTTCTAAAAAATCGTAAAGCAAATCAAACAAATTCCAAGGACTACTGGAAACATAAAAAAATGGATTATCATTAGTTCCTGATTTGCCTTTTTTCAGAGCCTGATACCAATCTGCAACGCCTTCAAAGGCAATTCTGGTTTGTGCATTTTCCAAAAAAGTAGATTTTGCCATGCCCAACAAACTGGTGGCATCGGTAACCACAATGGTATCGTCGATGTCACTAATTACACCAAATTCTGCACTAGGTGGGGTCAAAAATATTTCCCCGATTCCCTTTGTACCTGCCTGAAATGGAATGGGTGCATCTAACAAAGTAACTTCGACAGAAAGTGGCTTTTCTTCGTATTCCAAAGCAATTTTTGGCGTAATTTCAAAAGAAAAATAACCTTCTTCATTGCTTTTGGTAGTAAAAATTTCTGCTTGAAAAATAAACTGTAAATTGGCATTGGCAACCTCGTTGCTGTTGATTCTTTTGTAAGAACTCACCAAATTGTCCCAAGTACTGCTTTCGTTTTCGGCTTTGCCAATGTTTTTATTTTCCAAAACTCGCCCAAAAACATATAATTTATTTTCGGAAGCATATTGTGTATAAACTAAAATTTCTATTGGATCAAATAAATCCAATTTTTTTTTGACTTCATGTTTGATTTCGTCAATTTTGTCGTCTGCCACATCTATGATTCGGGCAAATAAATCTTTGAATTTTCCCATATAAAATTTATTTTTTCGAAAGATGATAATTTTTATGGAAAAAAAAAGTGTTTTTTTATAATTTTTTTCATTTACAAAACATAATGCCAAATTTATACTCTTCATATAAATAAAACATCTGGTAATGTTACAAAATGTAGTTGTATGAAAACGCAACAAAGGTATAACTTTATAGAATTTCTAAAATTTTAAAAAATTTATTTCCCCTCATTGCCAAATTTTCCATTGTTAATTTCAGTAAATTTATAAATAAATCCTATACCTAAAAAAATAAGTCTATAGAATGGTAATTTTAAAAAGAACTAATTTAAAAATTAGAAAAAATGCCTAAAAAATTCATTTTCGTAGAAATAATTAAAAAAAAACTTTCAAAATCATTTTTTTTGCTATGTTTGTTAAAGTGTTTTGTAATTTGTAGATAAAATGGAGCAATTTAGTAATCGTTGGGGGTTAATTTTGGCATCTTTGGGCATGGCAATTGGTGCGGGCAATTTGTGGCGTTTTCCGCGTTTGGCAGGTCAATATGGAGGAACTTTTTTGTTGCTTTGGCTCGTTTTTGTGATCGTTTGGTCTGTGCCTATTTTGCTTGCCGAATTTTCTATTGGCAAACATTACAAACAAGGAGTTGTAGGTTCTTTAGCAAATATTGGAGGCAAAAAATTTGCGTGGATCGGAGTTTTTATTGCAGGTTGTTCGCTTGGAATTGCGTTTTATTATGGAGTGGTTACGGCTTGGGGTTTACATTATTTGACTTTTTCTGTTTCTGATTTGTTTGCGAATTTGTTTGGAAACGCAACTCTAAGCCAAAATTTGCAACAAAATCCCGAATTTTTGGAAAATGAATGGAAAACGGTTTCCAATGCCAATTTTTATACGATTATTTTGCTTATTTTTGGGATATTTATTTCCTGTTTTACACTATATAAAGGTGTCCAAAAAGGTTTGGAATTGGCAAATAAAGTGCTGATTCCTAGTTTGTTTGTGCTTTTGCTGATCATTAGTGCCTATGCGATCAGCCGTGAAAATGGCGTAAAAGGACTCGAATATATGTACGAAATTCGGTCAGAGTTTTTTTTAGAACCAAAAGTTTGGCTTGAAGCCCTTTCACAATCTGCATGGTCGACAGGAGCAGGCTGGGGTTTGGTTTTGACCATTTCCTCGTATTCTCGCCAAAAAGAAGATGTAACTTTAAATACTTTAATTGCTTGTTTTGGAAATAACGTGGCTTCTTTGTTGTCAGGCATGGCGGTTTTGCCTGCGGTTTTTTCTTTGGCAGCTTCTGAACAATCGGCAATTTCTTATTTGCAACAAGGAAATCAGGCTTTGCTTTTTACCATTATCCCAAAACTTTTTACCCAAATGACAGGCGGAATATTTTTATCGGTCTTGTTTTTTGCTGCTTTTTTTATGGCTGCTTTTACTTCTTTGCTTTCCATGCTCGAATTATTTATCAAATTGATTATGGATTTTGGAATAAACAGACAAAAATCTACCATTTTGGCAGGAGTGATTGCAAGTATTTTTGGGATTCCTTCGGCTTACTCTTTGGCTTTTTTCTCAAATCAAGACTGGGTTTGGGGTTTGGGTTTGATCATTTCTGGGCTTTTGATGATTTTTGTGGTGATCAAGTATGGAATAGAAAAGTTTAAAACCGAGTGGATCGACAAAGATTCTGATTTTCATTTTTCCAACATTGGTTTCAAAATTTTGATGTTTCTAAACATTTTTTTAGGCGTTTTATTAATTTTTTGGTGGATGTCGCAGGGTTATAGCCAACATACATGGTTTGACGAAAACGGTAATTGGAACGTGCTAGATGTATATAGCAATGCTACAATTATCACACAATGGTCTTTATTAATCATTTTAGCATTGCTTTTGAACCGATGGGCATACCAAAAATTTGTTTTGAAATAATTTTGTTTTTTATAGTCCAGATTCGAGATTTTAAAAAATAAAATCAAAATTTTAAATTAAAATTACAAAAATTATTGTATATCAAATTAATTTTTATATTATTACGCAATATTTGGATTGGTTTACTTTTTGAAGCAAAATAAATATTGCCAAAACGTTGTTTGAAAATATTTTTTTTAAAAACTTGCAAAGAATTATTTTTATTAATTTATTTGTGTTGAAATAAAACAGAGAGTTGTCCGAGTGGTTGATGGAGCACGCCTGGAAAGTGTGTATATCCGAAAGGGTATCGGGGGTTCGAATCCCCCATTCTCTGCAACTTTAATAAAACTTTATGCTTATTTGTTGGGTGGCAAATTGAGTTTATAGAATGTTAAAGTCAATGTTCCTAGTATTAAATTATTTTAAATCAAACAAAAAAATAAACCTAAATTCTATCTCTTTAATCTCTTTGATTTATGAAAAGAAAGTTCAATTTTGTAAAACTCATTGGTCTGCTTGCATTTGTATTTGCGTTCAATTTCGCATCTTTTGCTCAAGACGCTAAACCAGCAGAAACTGCCGCAAAAACTACTGACGCTCCTGCTGAAGAGCTAAGTTTTCATCAGGCGATCAAAACTAAATTTATTGAAGGTGGTCCTGAATATATGACTCCTATCTTAATTTGTTTGATTATTGGTTTGGCTGTTGCTATTGAAAGAATTCTGACTTTGAATCTTGCATCTACTAACTCTGCTAGATTAGTAAAACAAGTAGAAGAGGCTTTACAAAGTGGTGGTGTCGACGCTGCAATCAGTTTGACGTCTTCTACTAAAGGCCCTGTAGCTGCTATTTTTACGCAAGGCTTAATGAGAGCTGGCGAAGGTGTAGATATGGTAGAGAAATCTGTTGTTGCCTATGGTTCTGTGGAAATGGGTAAATTGGAAAGAGGTCTAATCTGGATTTCTTTGTTTATTGCACTTGCACCGATGCTTGGGTTCTTGGGTACGGTTGTCGGTATGATTGGTGCTTTTGATGCTATTGAAGCAGCAGGAGATATTTCTCCTTCATTGGTTGCAGGTGGTATTAAAGTAGCTTTGATTACTACGGTAGGTGGTTTGATCGTTGCGATTATTTTGCAATTATTTTACAACTATTGTATCTCTAAAATTGACTCTGTTGTAGGCGAAATGGAAGAATCTTCTATTGCTTTGGTTGACGTGGTCGTGAAATATTTGTCTAAAAAATAACCTAAACTACATACGTAAAATGAGTGATCAAGATTTAATATCCCGATTTGGGTATGAAGGACAAATAGGACTTTTTAGCTTTGCTTTGTATCTTTCTTATGCGTTAACCGTTTTTGCTATCATAGGGTCTACTATTTTACCTGTATTGAACGCAATTAGGCTTTCGGACACTAAAAGTTTGATCAAACTTGGTGCAATAGCTGCAATCATGGCTGTTATGTTCCTTATTTGCTGGGGCATATCTTCTGATGAAGTAACAAAAATATACGCCAATTTTGGAATAACAGCAGGTGGTTCTAAAGCTATTGGTGGTGGTATAATTATGACTTATGTATTTACAATCGCAACTTTATTGGGAATTGTTTATACGGAGGTAACGAGTCTTTTTAAGTAATCATAACTTATGGCTAAGAAAAAAAGAGAAAATCCAGAAATCAGTACAGGTTCAATGGCAGATATTGCATTTTTGTTGTTGATCTTCTTCTTGGTTACTACGACAATTGCCTCTGATAAAGGTTTGAGTGTCCGTCTGCCTCCTAAACAAGACGTAAAAGACAAGGTAGATATTAAAGAAAGAAACATCTTTAAAGTATTGGTAAATTCAACCAATCACCTTTTGGTACAGGAGCAACCTATGGAACTCAAAAATTTGAAAGAAGAAGCTAAAAAGTTTATTCTGAACAATGGCGCAGACCCATTGTCGTCAGAGGATCCCGAAAAAGCTGTTATTTCTTTTAAAACAGATAGAGGAACGAATTACGAAATTTATATCAAAGTGATGGACGAATTGAAAAAAGCATATACTGAGGTACGCGCCCAAAAGATGGGGGTTACACCAGATCAGTTTTTGGCTTTTGAAAATGATCCAGACTACAAAAACGAAAAGTTTGACGATGTAAAGAAGGCAATTCCTCTTAATTTGTCAGAAGCAGAACCAACAGGTGTAGGTAATTAATTTTTAAACATTTACAAAAAATGGCTAAATTTAAGAAAAAAACTGCTTCCAAGCAGGATATTCCAACTTCTGCCTTGCCTGATATTATTTTTATGCTTTTGTTCTTTTTCATGGTTACAACCGTAATGCGTGAAACAGATTTATTAATTGAAAACCGCGTTCCGCGCGCTTCTCAATTAATCAAATTGCAGAAAAAATCTTTGGTAAGCTATATTTATGTCGGTAAACCAAAAGAAACCAATAAATATGGTGCAGAACCACGTGTTCAAGCAAATGGAGTAATTATGGAAACCAAAGAGATTCCTTTGTTTGTTTATCAAGAAAAAGATAAACTAGATGAAGTAGATCGTGATAAAATCACGATGTCTTTGAAAGTAGATAAGGAAGCCAAAATGGGTATCTTGACTGACGTGAAAACTAAACTTCGCGAAGCAAATGCTTTGAAAGTAAATTATTCTTGTGGAAAAGAAACTTCAACAGAATAATTTATTTGAGTAAGAATTAAAAAAACGGTCTTTTTGTGAAAGCAAAAGACCGTTTTTTTGTAATAAATAATTGTATAGCACCTAAAAAATAATTAATAAATGAAAGACTATTACCAAATATTAGGTTTGCCAAAAAATGCGTCTGAATTAGAAATAAAAAATGCGTATCGAAAATTATCTAAAAAATTTCACCCCGATGTAAATGATGGTGATTTTTATTTTGAAAATATGTTTAAGCAAATTTTAGAGGCTTACGAAACATTGAGTAATTTTGAACAAAGGAAAATATATGATTTAGAATTTTTGTATGAAAGCACCAAAATAATTTCGCAAAAAAATATTTTGCCTACTATAGAAGTATTTGAGGCTTCTAAAACAGATATTTATAGTGGAGAAAGTTTTAAGATCACATGGAAAGTTTTTAATGCAGACAAAATTTATATAGACAAAATTGGACAAGTCGATTTTAGTGGTACAAAAACCATTCGCCTAAATAATTTGAAAGAAGAATATATCAATTTGCAAATTATTGCAGAAAATACTGTAAATCAGGCTGTTGCAGCTCAAAAAAGTATTCGTTTGCGAAACAAATTGTTTGCAGATATTCGAGAAAAAATAATACAAGAAATTAGTCAGCAAAGAGTTGATGAAAAAATATTGCTACAAACCCAACATTACATGAAAAAAAGCGAAAAATTTCAAAAACTTTTGCTTTCCATGGGCGTGGCTTTTGTGGTTTTGTTGATCGTGTTTTCAATTTGGGTTTTTAAATACTAAAAAATGAGTCATTCAAAAAAAATAGTGATTATTGGTGGAGGAGCAGCAGGTTTTTTTGCGGCTATCAATCATAAAGAAAAATATCCTGACCACCAAGTAGTAATTTTGGAACAGAGTACCAAGTTTTTGAGTAAAGTCAAAATTTCGGGAGGAGGACGTTGCAATGTGAGTCATGCTTGTTTTAAACCCACTGAATTAGCTAAAAATTATCCTAGAGGGCAAAAAGAATTGCTTAATCCTTTCAAAAAATTTCAAGCGCAAGATACCATCAGTTGGTTTGAAAATAGAGGAATTGAACTAAAAATAGAGGCAGACAAGCGTATTTTCCCTGTTTCTGATGATTCTCAAACCATTATAGATTGTTTTTTTAATGAAATTGAAAAACTAAAAATAGAGGTTTTGGCGCAAACCAGCCTAGAATTTTTGAGTAGGAGAGAAGACCAATGGTTAATTCAAACCAATAAACAAGATTTCATCGCAGATGCTATACTTTTTGCCACAGGAAGTAGCCCAAGAACATGGAAAATATTGGAATTATTGGGTCATACCATCATCAAACCTGTGCCTTCCTTGTTTACTTTCAATATTTCAGACCAAAGAATAAAAGATTTGGCAGGAATTTCTGTAAAAAACGGGATAGCAAGTTTGATGGGAACAAAAATTAGCCAAAATGGAGCCATTTTGATCACGCATTGGGGACTAACCGCGCCTGCGATTCTCAAATTATCGGCTTGGGCAGCAAGAGAATTGGCTGAAAAAAACTACGAATTTGAATTAAGAATTAATTGGACACCCGAATTTAATGCGGAACAAATGAAGTCGCAACTTTTGGATTATCAGAAAAACTCACCAAAAAAAATCATTTCTTCTCATCCTTTGTTCGAATTGCCATCTCGTCTTTGGAATAATTTGTTAAAAGCTGCCGAAATTCCTGAAACTATGCGTTGGACTGACGCTTCGCACAAAGCCATTTTCAGATTTGCCGAACAGCTCACACTTTGTAATTTTCAGGTGCAGGGGAAAAGCAATTTTAAGGAAGAATTTGTAACTTGTGGCGGGATCAAATTGTCGGAAGTTGATATGGAAACTATGCAAAGCAAATTGTTGCCAAACATCTTTTTTGCAGGAGAAGTCCTTGATATTGATGCAGTTACAGGTGGTTTCAATTTTCAGGCAGCTTGGACAACTTCTTGGATTGCTGCACAAAATATGTAACAAATTTATAAGGTTTGAAGCCTTATAAATTTGTAATTTTTTATTCGATGGTAATTTGTTGGTTTGTAAAACCATACTGATTTTGAATTCTGATAAAATAAATGCCTTGTTCCAATTTTATTTTTTTAGAATCCCAATGTTTTGCTCTTTTTTCAAACACAATTTCTCCTTTCAAATTCCTGATCTGAACGCCAATAATTTCAGACTTTTCAAAAACTAAATGTACTGATTTTTGATCCGTTTCTGTGCTAAATTTAGGAGCAAGTTCTGTGTTTTCGCCAATGGTTTGCTGCAAAGCCTGTGTTATTTTTTCCCAACCATTTTTATTTCCCCTCAAAAGTTTGCCTTGTTCAATATGAATAAATTTTCCAGAAGCCTGTTTTGCCAAATTGGTGCAAGGGTGAGGGCTTCCGTTCATTAAATTGCCTTGCACATTACTCAATCCGTTGAGCCTGTTCCAAGTAGTGTCTCTGTGGGCAATTTTGAAAGTTAGTTCCGAATCAATTTCAGACAAATGGAAAAAAAATATGGATACATAGTCCAAATCTTTTGGATAAGATTTTGTTCCATTGCTTAGAATTGCATCGGGATCGTTTTTTTTCTTTTCAAAGCCATGTAGTTGAAAAACAAGCAAATCTGTTTTTTGAACATTAAAAAATTCATGAAAAATGTGAAAAAGCGAATGGGAATTGTGCGCCAAATCCGAAATCCTAAAATTTTCTTCTGTTTCATCATTACAAACCATAGTTTTACCTGAACAACGTGAATAATTGGTGCTATTGCAACGTTCAGCACCTGCTACTGCATACATTCCTGCTTGTACATTTTTGAAAATAAAAATTCCTTCTTTTTCAGTAAAACGGTCATGATGCGGGTGCGGACAACTAATTAATAAATTTTTGCGTGAGGCTTTTGGATTAAAAACGTATGTCCCCCAGTGATTTGATGAATTTACTTGTTTTTGTAAAATCCAATATAATTTTTGATCTGTTGAATCTTCAAAAATATTCAAAAAATAGCCTATTTCATTCAAATATTCTTCTGTTTTTTCCTGATTTTGGTCATAAACATTTTCTAGTGCTTTTTGCCAAATTTCTAGGGTTTCTTTGCTAGGTGATTGGTAATCACCTTGATTTGCCACTTTGGGCATACTATGCGTCAAACTGTCTATATATTCTGTCAAATTGCCTTTCATTTTTTGTGAAAAAACAAATTGCGAACAACATAAAAAAATTAAAAGTAAAAAAAAGTTCATGGATTTGGGTTTGTGTTTTTGGAAAAGAAAATGCTTAATTCATAAAAAAAGCTCAAATAAGTCATAGATCATATAATTTATCAGACAACTGAAAATTATCGGATAAGTTTGATTATCAAGGATTTATGATAACGAAATAACCTAAACTACTTTTGTCTAACTACTTATTTTCTAATTTTTTGAAAAACAAATACCTTCAATAGTTTTAAAATTATTGAAGGTGTTTGTGAACTAAATTTTTATCTTTCAGCAATGGTAAATTCTACTCTTCGGTTTCTTTGTTTGCCCTCGTCAGTGTCGTTGGTATCGATAGGAATGTCCTGACCGTAGCCTTTAGCAGTGATTCTATCACCTGATATTCCTTTGGAAATCAAATAGTTACGCACCGAATTAGCTCTTCCCTCTGATAGTTTTTGGTTACTTGCAGGATTTCCCACATTGTCTGTATGTCCTCCAATTTCTACTTTTAAAGTTGGAATATCAACAAACATTTGTACCAAATAGTCTAGTTCAGGATAGGATTCTGGTTGCAAATCGGTTTTTGCACTTTCGAAAAACACATTGTTTACAGCAACTTTTCCGCCAACTTCAAAGGGAATCATCAAAATATCTCGCTTGATAACCACTTCTTTTGCAACTCCTGGCGTAACAAAACCTTTGGCTCTAGTGTCAATATTTTGGTTTAAAGATACAAATTTGTAGTTTTCGGCTTTGGCAAAAATTCCGTATTGAAACCCAACAGGCAATTCGAGATGATAATAGCCATCCGCTGGGTCAGAATGAGCAGTAAAAAGCTCTGCTCCTGTTTTTAAATCTTTAATGATTACATCAACAGGTACGTCAACTGGTTGCATATTTTTTTCGTTTAATACACTTCCTTCCAACACAAATTTAATGCAAATACTGTTTTCCTGTTTATAAATTAGTCGTATTTCTTCATCAGACAAAGCCCTACTATACATCCTCAAACTGCTCAAAAAACCACCAAAAGCTCGATTGTGTTTCAATAATTGTCTTCCAACTTTCAGACTCACAGGCGAGTTTGCATTCATTCCTTGCGTTTTTTCTTGCAAGCCTTCCGATTCTGGTTTTCCATTAATAAAAAATTTGACTTTGTTTGGGTTTTGCCAAATTGCAACCACATGATACCAAATTCCGTTTTCTAGTTTTCTTTTCGAATGTACTCCGCCGCCATGTTCAATGCCATCTCCAACAGACATGACTAAGTGCTGGTGGGCGTTCAAAAATACTGCAAATTGATCTTGTTTAGGATCAAATGCCCATTTTCCAACGATCATAGTCAAAAAATCTTCATTGAATTTGTCCTTGTCTGGTTTTACCCAAAAAGCCACAGAAAGTTCGCGCAAACCACGTTCAAATGCTTTGTGGTTACCATAATCTATGTAATCGTCTTTGCCATCAAAATAAAAAGCGCCCTGTCCGCATCTTGCACCCTCTTTGAGTCCTGCGCCGCCACTTACAGAAGGATTAAGTTTGAATCCGCTAGAATCATTGGCATTTTGGGAAAACGAAAAATGAGTAATTAAACCTGCTTTAAGGTTAGGTTTTTGTGCAAAAGACAAAGTTATTGCTCCAAAAAAAAGAAATATCAATAATAGAATATTTTTCATAGATAAAATAGGATTCTCTGATTTTTCAAAAATAAATAAAAAAAGTGAATAAATAATTTTGATGTATGTTTTTTTAATAAAAAAAAATATAATTATTTTTTTTAGCGTTTATTTTAAAAATTTATTTAAGCTACTGTTGGCAAATTTTTAATAAATACGTAAAATTAGTAAAATAATCTATCCAAATTGCAAAGACTATTATTTTTGATGGATACTTATTTTGTTTTTTTCTTATTTTTGCAAAAACAAAGAAAAATACATGGAATTGCAAGCAAAAATTTTTATCGCAGGACATCGAGGCATGGTGGGATCGGCAATCTTAAAAAAATTGCAAAGTATTGGTTATCAAAACTTTATATTGGCTACTTCCAAAGAATTAGACCTTCGGAATCAAGAAGCGGTTTTTAGTTTTTTTGCCAAACAGAAGCCCGATTATGTTTTTTTATCAGCGGCTAAAGTCGGAGGAATCATCGCAAACAATGCTTTTAGAGCCGAATTTTTGTATGACAATTTGATGATTCAGAACAATGTTATTCACGCAAGTTATTTGAATCAGGTCAAAAAATTGCTTTTTTTGGGTTCTTCTTGCATTTATCCAAAATTTGCGCCCCAACCCATGCAAGAAAACGCCTTGCTTACAGGCGAATTAGAACCGACCAATGAACCTTATGCAGTTGCTAAAATTGCAGGAATTAAGATGTGCGACGCTTACAGAGCGCAATATGCTTGTAATTTTATTTCCGTAATGCCAACCAATTTGTACGGTTCAAACGACAATTATAATTTTAAAAATTCTCATGTGTTGCCCGCTTTGATCAGAAAATTTTATTTGGGTTTTTGTTTGGAAAAGTCTGATTTTAACGCAATTAGACAAAATTTTAAACGATTTCCCATCGAAAATATCAATTTAGAAAGTATGGCAGATTTTGAAATTATTGTTTTATTAAAAAATTTTGGCATTGTTTGGGAAAATAATTTGGCAAAAATAGAAATTTGGGGTAGCGGAAACCCAAAACGTGAGTTTTTGCACGCAGACGATCTGGCAGAAGCTTGCATTTTTTTGATGAATAATTATAACGAAAGCGGATTTGTAAACATTGGCACAGGCGTAGATTTGACCATTAAAGAATTGGCTTTGTTAGTCAAAAAAATTATTGGCTTTACAGGCGAAATATTTTTTGATACTTCAAAACCCGATGGAACGCCACGTAAATACTTGAATGTAAGCAAATTGCACAGTTTAGGTTGGAATCACAAAATCGAGTTGGAAGAAGGAATTAGAAAAGTTTGTCAAGAAATTTTTGATTAAAATGAAAGATAAAAAAATAATTATTGGCGTTACAGGAAGTATTGCCGCTTACAAAATTGCGTTTTTGGTCAGACTTTTGGTCAAAGAGGGCGCGCAAGTTCAGATCATTATGAGTGAATCGGCGCAAGATTTTATTAGTCCGCTAACTTTGGCTACACTTTCAAAAAAGCCCGTACTCGCTGATTTTCAGAAAGATACGCAAACAGGAGAATGGAACAACCATGTAGAATTGGGTTTGTGGGCAGACGCAATCCTGATCGCACCTGCTACCGCAAACACGCTTGCAAAAATGGCAAACGGACTTTGCGACAGCTTACTTTTGGCAACTTATTTGTCCGCCCGATGTCCTGTTTTTGTTGCCCCTGCAATGGATTTGGATATGTTTTTACACCCAAGTACCCAACGAAATTTGCAAATTTTAGGACAATTTCAGCACCAAATTATCGAACCTGAAAGCGGAGAGTTGGCAAGTGGCTTGTTTGGCAAAGGCAGAATGGCAGAACCTGAACATATTTTGGCGTTTTTGGCAAATTATTTTAGCGAAAAAAACAATTTTTTTGAGATTTTTTCCAACAAAAAAGTATTGATTACGGCAGGCGCAACCAGAGAAAATATCGATCCTGTGCGTTTTATTAGCAACCATTCTTCAGGGAAAATGGGTTATGCACTTGCCGAAGTTTTTGCTGATTCTGGAGCTTTTGTAACTTTGATTTCGGGAATAAGTAACTTAAAAATTCAACACAAAAATATTTCCAAAATAGAGATCAAAACGGCGCAAGAAATGTATGAAAAAACGCTTGAAAATTTTGCAAAACAAGACATTATCATTCATGCCGCCGCCGTTGCCGATTATACGCCCAAAGTAATGGCAGAAACAAAAATTAAGAAAAAAGGACAAGAAATGACCCTAGAATTAATAAAAACCAAAGATATTGCCGCAGAAGTGGGCAGAT
This sequence comes from Bacteroidota bacterium, assembly GCA_004292785.1. Lineage (GTDB taxonomy): Bacteria > Bacteroidota > Bacteroidia > Cytophagales > Thermoflexibacteraceae > RDXG01. The sequence continues at coordinate 4,056 of RDXG01000223.1, read as the reverse complement.
TAATTGGCAAAAATCAGATTCATGTGGGTTTTGCACTCGAAACCGATCATGAAATTGAAAATGCAAAAGGCAAATTGATCTCGAAAAATTTCGATTTGATTGTCTTAAATTCGATGCAAGTGGCGGGCGCAGGTTTTGACCATGAAACCAACCAAGTGTTGATTATTGATGACAAAAATGTGCGCAATTTTCCCTTAAAATCCAAAAAAGAAGTGGCAAAAGATATTTTGCAGGCTGTTTTGGAAAAATGGAAGGAAAAAGATGACAAAAATCATTTTTTGAGTTGATTAAACTCATCAATAAAAACATTTTTTTTTGTGAAATTTGTAAAAAATTCAATTTCAAATAATCATAAACGAAAAATGTTAGTCAATTTGTCCACCCAAAAAGCCACAAAAAAGGCAGTTGCTTGTTATCATTGTGGCGAAATTTGTCCAAACGATAATTTTTCAGAACAAGAAAAACAATTTTGTTGTCAGGGTTGCTTGGCGGTTTATGATTTGTTGAAACAAAATCAACTTTGCGAATACTACAATTTGAACGACAAAGCGGGAATAAAACAAAAAGTTTCTGCACACCAAGCCCGCTTCGATTATTTGGATTTGCCCGAAGTGCAAGCCAAACTTTTCGATTTTAACGATTCTAAAACTGCAAATTTGACTTTTTTTATTCCAAATATTCATTGTAGTTCTTGCATTTGGTTGCTCGAAAATTTGTATAAACTAAACGAAAACATTGTTTATTCGAGAATAAATTTCCTAAAAAAACAACTTTCTTTGAGTTTTGATCTCGAAAAAACCAAATTAAGCGAAATTGTTGCCTTGCTTGCCAGCATTGGTTACGAACCTCAAATCTCGCTAAACGATACCGAACAGCAAAACGATGCCCGAAAAGATAGAAAATTAAGCAAAGAAAGCCGCAAACTGATCGCACAAATTGCTGTGGCAGGTTTTGTTTTTGGCAATGTAATGATGCTTAGTTTTCCCGAATATTTTGGTTTTGATAGTCTTTCGGCACAAAATTTTAAATATATTTTTAACGTTTTAAACGTTGTGCTTTCCTTGCCTGTGTTGTTTTTTAGTGGACAAGATTACATTATTTCTGCCTACAAAAACCTACGAAAAGGACTTTTACACGTAGATTTTCCTTTGGCTTTGGGGATTTTGGTGCTTTGGATTCGCAGTTTGTTCGAAATTTTTACAGAAACAGGCGCAGGTTATATAGATTCCATGTCGGGTTTGATTTTCTTTTTGTTGGTCGGAAAATGGTTTCAAAACCAAACCTACGAAACCATGCGTTATGACCGAGATTTCAAATCTTATTTTCCTGTGGCGGTCATGACCAAAACAAAAGAAGGCGAAAAACCTATGCAAGTTGCTGATTTACAAGTTGGTAGCAAAATAATTATCCGCAACGAAGAAATTATCCCCGCTGACGCAATACTTTGGAAAGGCAAAGCAAACATCGATTACAGTTTTGTAACAGGCGAAGCCAAACCTACCAAAAAAACTTTTGGCGATTTGATTTATGCAGGTGGAAGGCAAAAAGGCGATTTGATTGAGTTGGAAGTTTTAAAACCCGTTTCGCAAAGCTATTTGACACAACTTTGGAACAACGAAAGTAATTTGAACAAAAAAGAAGAAGAAGATCATAGCCTTTTGCAAGCCATTCTGAACCGCTATTTTACGCTTGCTTTGCTAGTTATTGCTAGTATTTCGGCTTTGTATTGGCTTATTTTTGCCAAAAATATTCCTGCGGCGATCAATGCTTTTTCTTCGGTTTTGATTGTGGCTTGCCCTTGCGCCTTGTCTTTGGGAAGTCAATTTGCTTTGGGAACTGCCATGAGAATTTTGGGAAATCATCATTTTTACCTTAAAAATATAAGAACTGTGGAAAAAATTGCAGAAAATAATACGATTGTTTTTGACAAAACAGGCACAATTACGGAAACACATTTGGGAGAAGTTTCTTTTGTGGGTTACGAAAAATGTCAATTTGCGAGCAGAAAGCCAATGTTGAGTTCAGAAAATATGCTTGGGATTTTGAAAGTTTGCCAAAACTCTACGCACCCGCTTTCTGTCGGAATTTATACTTTTTTGAAAAAACAAGTTCAAAATGAAGACCTAAACGCATTAATTTTGGAAAAATATGAAGAATTTTCTGGAAAAGGCATCGAAGGAGTTGTCAATGGAACGCATTTTAAAATGGGTTCAAGAGAATTTATTATGGGCAGAAAAGGCGAATGTACTTTAAAACCTGATTGCGAACATTTGAAGGACGAACAGCATACAAAAGTTTTTTTAACAATTAATTTTGTCTATCAAGGATTTTTTTCTTTTCATAATTCCTACAAAAAAGGACTTGACAAAATGATGCAAAATTTGGATCAGCAAAAGATGGATTTGCATTTGATTTCAGGCGATCACGAAGGCGAAAAAGATCATTTGTCGGGCATTTTTCCAAAAAATTCACAACTTCATTTTAACCAAAATCCGCATGAAAAATTAACTTTTATCAAAAATTTGCAAGCCCAAAACCGCAACGTTATGATGGTCGGAGATGGCTTAAATGATGCAGGAGCATTGCTACAAAGCAACACAGGAATAGCAGTTACAGAAAATACAGCCTATTTTACGCCTGCTTCTGATGCCATTTTGGATGGAGCTTTTTTGATCAAATTGCCGCGTTTTATAGCTTTTTGCAAACACGCCACGCTTACCATTCGTCAGAGTTTTGCGATTGCAATTTTATATAATCTGGTTGGTTTGTATTTTGCTGTGCAAGGAGAACTTTCGCCTGTGATTGCTGCTATTTTGATGCCTGTAAGTTCTATTACGGTGATTTTATTTACTACTTTTGGCGTAAAACGCTTTGAAATGTAACACAGAAATACCATTTCTAAAAAATGGTATTTCTATTCTTTTGTTTCCTTACGCAGTTGCTCTATTTGCTCAACTGTTAAGCCTGTGATAGCTGCAATGGTTTCGTTATCCAAGCCTTTGTTGATTGCATTTTTAGCAACTTCAATATTTCGCAGATTTTTGCCTTCCATTTTACCCTGATTTCTCCCTCTTTCCTCGACCAACATCTCCCTTGCTTTTTCGTCTGTTTCGCGCATTCGAGCATAGGCATAAGCATCTAGTTCTGCCTTTGTCCACAAATGCCTGTCTGCCTCCGTATATGCCGATTTTAAGCCCTCATCGTCCAAATTTGGGGGTAAAACGGTCAAATTTTCTGCATTTTTTATAAAATAAATCCATTTTTCTACCAGATTTTGTAATTCTGACTCTGTTTTATTGAATTTTGGTAATTCGATAAAATTAAAATCCAAATCTTTGAGTTTATGTTCTTGAGTTTCTGCATCTAAAATCAAATGCCTCGACAAATAATTTGCACCTTCCAAAAATACAAAATTCAAAATTCCTATAAAAATAGTCGGTTTGAGTTTGTAATAATCATCACCGACATTTAACTGTGAAGAATAAGATTTGGCGGAATAAAAAACGGCGCGCTTGGCAAAACCTGCTTTTTCTGTAACCTGCATTTCTACAATGTATTCATTTCCTGCCTTGTCTTTGGATTTTACATCTAAAATCGTTGATTTTGCGCCCAAAACTATAGGCATTTGGTAAGGATTCAAAATTTCAACCCAAGAAATTTGTTTATTTCCTTCCAATTTCAAAACGGCATTTAGAAAAGAAATTAAGATTTCTTTTTTGTTTTCGTTGCCAAAAATTTTGCGAAAGGCAATATCATTTTTTATATCTGCGAATTGCATAGTTTTTCTTATTTTTTCCTAATAAATTTCGTTACAAAGATACAAAAAAAATCTATATGTGTTCAGATTTTTAAATCTGACCTTTGGCTTTTTAAAACGAAGAGTCAAAACAGTCTTTTGCAATAAGTTTATGTAAAACCCTTTAAATTGTCAATATGGAAAATGTCAATTCATTTAGTTGGACACTCGACCAAGAAAAATTTATGCACGTGCGCTCTGCCAAAACCAATCGCTACGGATTATGCCACGAGGGTGTGCTAATTGTACCTATGGAATAC
>RDXG01000079.1 GCA_004292785.1 Bacteroidota bacterium | reverse complement strand
TTTATCCTGGTGGGCAGTCTGGAAATGCGGGCAGTCATTATTACGTAAATATGATCGATTCTTGGGCAGAAGGCAAATATTATGATTTGCTTTTCTTGCATTCTGTTGATGAAAAAAATCCTAATATTTGGTTTAAACAAAACTTTTCTGCAAAATGAAATTTATAGCTAAAATACTGTTTATCAGCTTTGTATGCTGCGGACTGCAAATTTTTGTGCCTAGTTTTTGGTGGATTGTTGCCCCTTTGTGTTTTGTGGTGGGTTTGTTTTTTGGTGCAGGCGGCTTTTCTAACTTTTTAGCGGGCTTTTTTGGAGTAGCTTTTTTGTGGTTTACCTATAGTTTTTACATAGATCAAACCACAGGATCGGTTTTGACTAACAAAATGGCAATGATGTTTAGCTTGCCTTCTGCCATGCTGATGTTGCTTTTAACTGCGGCTGTGGGCGGTTTGGTAGGCGGAATGAGTGCGTGGACAGGCTATCTGTTGCGTAGAGTTTTTGTGTAAAATTTAAAATTGATGTTTTAACTTTTATAAGGCTTTGCGCCTTATAAAAGTTTACGTAAAAACAAATAACTTTTTTTGAAATTAATGGTTTGTGTAAGAAAATTTTTTAATTCTGAAAAAATCGAAAACTCAAAATTATCTTCCTTTGATCCCCTTCATTATTTTTTTATTGGTAAATTATTTGTGTATCGTTACTTTTAAAATTTTCTAAAATTTTACTGCTATGAAACTATTGGTAATTTTAATCTACATTTTACTGTTTAATTTGACCGTTTTTGCACAAGATGTCATTATTTTGAGCAATCAAACTGAAATTAATTATATTGGTAAACAAGCATTTTTTTTGGAAGATCAAAGCAACCAACTTGTTTTGGACAGTATTTTAAAGCCCGAAAATCAAAGCAAATTTCAGAAAAGCAAGTTAGATGTGCTTAATTTTGCCAACTCGCCTTCCACATTTTGGATAAAATTTACGGTTAGCTTTAGCGGTATTTCCGATCCTTATTTGGAAATCGGAAATCCGATGCTGGACAATGTATCTTTTTTTTATCCTACCCAAAATGGGACATATCAAGAAAAAAAAGCGGGATCAAGTTTTCCAATGAGTTCTAAAGAAGTCAAATTGAACACCATTTTATTTTCTCTTAACCAAAACGCAAAAACAGACAGCACTTTTGTTTTTTATTTAAAAATTAAAAGCAATTTTCCGCTAGAAATACCTTTGTTGGCAGGCAAAATTAGTAAATTAGCCGAACACCAAAGTTTTAGGGATTCTGCGTTTAGTTTGTATATGGGCGTGATGTATATTATGGCTTTATACAATTTGTTTATTTTCTTTTTGGTAAAAGATCGGGTATATATCATTTACAGTTGTTTTGTGTTTTCTATTGGCAGTTTTTATTTGCATCTCAAAGGCTATTTGTTTTATTTCTTTTTTGGTGAAATGCCTTTTCTGAACTTTTATACGCCTACTTTTGCCTCTATTGTGCCTCTTTTGATGATGTTTTTTGCGGCTAGTTTTCTGAAAACCAAAAAATATGCACCTTTTTTTCACAAAGGATTTTATGTATTTGTATTGATTTTTATTATTAGCACCGCCTTAAATTTGTCAGGAGATTATGCAATAAGCGCGCCTTTATCTCAACTTGGGGCAAGTCTTTTGTCCCTTTATTTGTTTATAACAGCAATCAGAACTTGGTTTAAAGGCAGTCCAATGGCAAAATTCTATTTATTTGCATGGACTATTTATTTGGGTAGTGTTATTGTTTTGCTTTTACAAATCAATTCTGTAGTGCCTAGCAATGCTTTTACAAGCAATTCTGTTTTTATTGGTACAGGCATAGAAGTTTGGTTTTTGTCTTTTGCACTTGCTTATAGAATCAATTTACTAAAAAAAGAAAAAGAAGACGCACAAACCGAAAACTTAAAATTGATCAAAGAACAAAACGAAGTTTTAGAGAAAAAAGTAGGCGAAAAAACCTATTTTTTGAACGAAAAAGCGGAAGAGTTACAACAATCTAACGAAGAGTTGGCGGTAACCAACGAAGAACTTTATCAAACCCAAGAAGAAATCCTTGCACAACGAGATTTATTAGAAAACAAAAATGTTCTTTTGGAAGAATTTACTTATAAAATAGGCAAAAGCATAGAGTCTGCCAAAAGAATCCAAAAAGCAATACTTCCTTCAAAAGAAAAAATGAAAGAACTTTTTGCGGAACATTTTGTCATTTTCAAGCCCAAAGATGTAGTTTCAGGCGATTTTTGGTGGGCAAATCAAATTCAAAATACCAACTATTTGATCGTAGCAGATTGTACAGGACATGGCGTTTCAGGGGCAATGCTCACCATGATCGGCTCGACTTTGCTGGACAGAATCATTTTGGTTTTGGGAATTACCGAACCTTCAGAAATTTTGGAAAAACTACATTCGGAAATACAAAATGCTTTACAACAAGAAAAAAGCAAAAATTCGGAAGGCATGGACATTGCCATTATTTGTTGGCATTATGAAAATGAAGATTGTTTCATGTCTTTTTCAGCCGCCAAAAGACCACTTTATTTTGTTTCAGACCGAAAAATAGAGAAATTGGCAGGTAGCAGAAAAATGGTTGGAGGATTTTGGAACAATAAAAAATTATTTGAAAGTAAAACTTTGACTTTGCCCGCAGGAACGACTTTGTATTTGTGTTCTGATGGTTTTACAGACCAAAACAATGTAGAAAGAAACACTTTTTCAGAAAAACGCTTGCTTAATTTGTTAGAAGAAATTCAAGATTTGTCGATGGCAGAACAGAAAGAGATTTTGAAAAACCAATTAGCAAGCCACATGGAAGGCACAGAACAACGAGACGATATTTTGGTGGTGGGAGTAAGGATATGATAATATAAGTAATTGATAATGAGTTACTTATTTCTATTGTAGATTTTGGTATAAATTATATGGTTTTTTGTTTTTTTTAACGTTACTTCTTGCAAATTTCCAAAAATTTGTCAGACACCTTTGAGGAGTCCGACAAATCGATTTTCATTATTTATTCAATTTATTTACCGTAAGTTTCCAAAAACTTTTCGAGTTTGTCTAAGGCAATTTTCAAATCGGAAACGGTGGGCAAAAACACAATCCTAAAATGATCGGGTTCTTTCCAATTAAAACCCGTGCCATGAACAATTAATAAACGCTGATTTTTTAACAAATCCATGACAAATTGCTGATCATTGGTAATATTAAATTTTTTAACATCAATTTTTGGAAACATATAAAACGCACCTTTGGGCTTGGTTACACTCAAACCCTCGATGGAGTTGATTCGGTCATAACAATAATCTCTTTGCATACGCAAACGCCCTTGCGGAAGCACCAATTCGTTGATACTTTGATAGCCGCCCAAAGCCGTTTGAATGGCAAATTGCGAAGGAACATTGCTACACAAACGCATACTAGAAAGCGTATTTAAGCCTTCAATATACGATTTTGCACGTTTTTTGTCGCCACTGACAAACATCCAACCTGCCCTAAAACCTGCAATTCTATACGATTTTGATAAACCGCTATACGTTACAAACAAAATATCTTCAGGGAAAGCCGCCGTAGAAAAATGGGCAGTATCGTCATAAACAATTTTGTCATAAATTTCGTCAGAAAAAACGATCAACTTATATTTAGCCGCCAAAGCAACCAACTGTTGCAAAAAATCGGAAGAATAAACTGCTCCTGTCGGGTTGTTTGGATTAATTAGAACAATTCCTTTGGTTTTGGAAGTAATTTTTTTTTCAATATCTGCCAAATCAGGATACCAATCGGCTTGTTCGTCGCAAACGTAATGCACCGCCGTTCCTCCTGCCAAATTGATGGCGGAAGTCCAAAGCGGATAATCGGGAGCAGGCACAAGAATTTCGTCTCCGTTGTTGAGAAGTGCTTGCATGGACATCAAAATAAGTTCGCTTACGCCATTTCCCACAAAAATATCATCAATTCCTACATTTCTGATTCCTTTGAGTTGGGTATAGTGCATAATTGCTTTTCGGGCGGCAAACAAACCCTTAGACTCGCTGTAACCTTGCGCATTTCTAAGGTTTAAAATCACGTCTTGAATGATCTCGTCTGGGGCATCAAAGCCAAATGGCGCAGGATTGCCAATGTTGAGGCGAGTAATTTTGTAGCCCTGTTTTTCTAATTCGAGGGCTTGATCGTAAATGGGACCGCGAATGTCGTAATGAACATTGTCGAGTTTTGTGCTTTTGGTAATCATAATTTTACAGAAAAGAAAGGCAAAATTAAGAAAATTGTAGCATTTTTGTAGGAAAATGGTAGAAATTAGGTTTTTTTATGAAAGATTAAGAAGAATATAAATTCATCATTTTGTTAAAAATGATATTTTGCAAGTAGCCAAACCAAATTTTTTAGACTTTATTTAGAAATATTTTAAAAAAACTGTATAGATTTTTTTATTGCGTAAGTTCTATATTTATGATAATGAAAAAGAAGGCTCGAAAATCCACTTTTGATTATTTTAGGACTTTCGCTAATAAAGTCCAAGTATCTTAGAAATTCCATTTTTTCAAAAATCGGAATTTATTATTTTTTTTGTAATTTTGACGCTTAATTTTTTCAAAAAATGACCGACAAATTCATTAACCTTTTTACCGATTTTGGTTTCAAAAAAATTTTTGGAGAAGAACCAAATAAAGACCTTTTAATCTCTTTTTTAAACGAATTATTAATCGGAAAAGAACGAATCACCGATTTGACTTACCTAAAAAATGAA
>RDXG01000139.1 GCA_004292785.1 Bacteroidota bacterium | reverse complement strand
AATAAAATATAATTAGACGACAATGGTGAACTTAAGAACTGTAGGTTACTTAACAATCAGCCAAACACAATTCCCATGGTCAGGGCGCCGTGCAGGTGTTGTGATAGGTAACTGAATTAAGATGGAAATCCACTTAATAACCACAGTAGAAAAATACTAGGGATTTGTTCTTTTACTTGAGTTTTAATAATTGTGAGCTTATATTTCTAATAATGAAAAATTCGTGATTTTTCTGTAATTTTGACTTCTGGAAGATCTTTAGAAGTTCCTCCTGCCTCTGGGAACTTTGTTTAGTACCTTAGGCACTTTATTAAGTACCTTACTGTACTATCTTTACTACAGTATAAATCTCTGTAGAAACTTTTGCATTTTTAAACTCTGGAAGTTTGTTCTACATATACTGCTTTGCCCTATATCCTACTTGTACTTTTTCTTAACAGTACATATCCATTTTCAAGTTCTACTTGTAGACTTCTATAATTCATGCAGTCTCTCTCTAGTCTCTCTCTAGTGCAGGATAATCTTTGCAGCCAGCTACCGTTTAAGTGCGCGACAAATATTGAGATTTTAGCTTGATATCATAACAAAAATAAAGGAAATATTAATAATAGAGGTATTAGTTGGTGTATGCTAATTTGTTTTGTCTTTAATTTGGTAGTATTTCAAGAAAAGCTTTTGTTTCATTTTTTTCTGGTTTTTTCCCGGCTAATAAAGCATCTACAGCGTTTTCAACATATTTTTCAGTAACCGCATCCTGATTTTTAGAGCTATTATCGATTGCGCCAATATATTCAACTTTCATTGTTTTGCTACTTACAATAAAAACATGGGGCGTTTTAGAGGCACCAAACTTCGGATAAATTTTTTGACCCTCGTCAAATAAATAAGGAAATGTAAATGATTTTTCTTTTGCACGGACAATCATATCCTCAAAACCATCGCCTTTTGAAGCTTTTGGGTCATTCGGATTGATTGCAATTACTGGAAATCCTTTTGATTTGTATTTGGCATCTAGGGCATTGATTCTGTCTTCATTAGCCACAGAATAAGGGCACATATTGCAAGTGAAAATAATGATAAAACCTTTGGCCTTTTTATAATTTGACAATGAAACCATTTTTCCATCTACATTTTTGAGTGAAAAATCTTCAATGATATCACCCACCTTATAA
>RDXG01000078.1 GCA_004292785.1 Bacteroidota bacterium | reverse complement strand
ACCTGCCGTAATAGAGCCAACTCCACGAACACGAATGTTTGTAGAAGAACCAGGTTGTCCAGAATTTGCACCTACCATTACGCCAGGTGCGTTTCCTTGTAACATTTGGTTAATATCTACAAAAGGCACATCTTTGATGAGTTTGCTATTTACCACACTTGTCGACATCATAGAACGTTCCTTAGACTCGGTGCTGTAGCCTGTAATGACTACCTCACTCAACATTTTCTGGTCAAGTTCCATAGTTACGTCTAGTGTTTCGCTAGTAACAGGAACTTCTAGGTTTTTCAAACCCACAAAACGAAACACCAAAACAGCATTTTCGCCTGAAACATTGAGTTTATAATTGCCATCAATGTCGGTTTGTGTGCCGTTGTTTGTGCCTTTTTGTTGTACTGTAACCCCAACAGCGGGAGAATTGTCTTCTGAAGAAATGACTTTCCCAGATACTATTTTATTTTGCGCAGCAGCCAAACCAAATAGCCCCAACAAGAAAAAACAGCAGAGTAGAACTTTTTTTAACATTTTAAGTAGAGTTTAGATAAAATTAGTGAAAGTGAAATTTTTTTGTTCAAAATTATATTAATTCGCATACTAACTAATTAAACACAAACGTATTAAAAAAAATTTCTAAAAAAAATATAATTTATAAATTTTTCAAAAAAATAGTTAATTTTAACATAAAATTTTATAAAAACATAAAAAAAATTAATAAAATTATATTTTTACTATTTTTGAATAAACTTAGGACTTACGCAAATCTTAAATTTTGAAGCCTGTACCGCAAACATTCCTGCGTTGCGATTAAGCTATAAACGCAACGCAGGAATGTTTGCGGTACATTTTGCGTAAGTCCTAAAACTAAAAAGCTATTTTTAAAGCATAAAAGCCTGTTTAGTTCTACTAATTTTTATCAGATAGTTTGTCGATATTAAATTTTACCAATTTTCCCAAATAATCGATGAACAAACAAAAAAATTTGCAATTTATTTGGCAAATCTTTAATTTTGCAACATGATTAGCATTAACGATATTTCTTTCTACTTTGGTAGCCGACCTTTGTACCATGAGGCTTCGCTACACATCAAACCCAAATCCAGAATTGGCTTAATTGGGGCAAATGGCACAGGTAAATCTACTTTGCTTCGCGTGATTGCAGGCGAATACAAAATTGATAGTGGTTCAATTTCTAAATCAGGGGATTGTACCATTGGTTTTTTGAATCAAGATTTGCTTTCCTACCAAACCAACGACAGCATTTTGTCGGTGGCGATGCAGGCTTTTGAACGACAAAATGAGTTACAAAAGCAAATAAACGAGGTTTTGCATCAAATGGAAATCAATTATGAAGACTCACAAGTAACTAAATTGACCCGCCTACAAGAAGAATTTGAAACCTTAGACGGCTACACCATTCAGTCAAAAGCCGAAGAAGTGTTGGAAGGATTGGGTTTTTTGACCAAAGATTTGGAAAGACCTTTGCAAGAATTTTCAGGAGGTTGGCGAATGAGAGTCATGTTGGCGAAATTACTTTTGCAAAAACCCGATTTGTTGATGCTTGATGAACCTACCAACCACTTGGATTTGCCCTCGATTGTTTGGGTCGAAAGCTATTTGACAAATTACGAAGGAGCGTTGATGGTCGTTTCTCACGACAGATATTTTTTGGACAGAACCGTAACCTCGATTGTAGAAGTTTCGCAAGGAAAATTGAATTTTTATTCAGGAAATTACTCTTTTTTTATGGAGGAAAAATCTTTGAGAAACGAAATTCAAAAAAATTCATTCGAAAATCAACAACAAAAAATCAGACAAACAGAGCGTTTCATAGATCGTTTTAAAGCAAAAGCAAGCAAAGCCAGACAAGTGCAATCGAGAGTGAAAATGCTCGACAAAATTGATTTGATAGAAGAAGTGGCAGACGCAGACGCAAAAGTCAATTTTAGGTTTACTTTTGATGTGCAGTCGGGCAGATTTGTGAGCAATTTGGAAAATTTGCATAAATCTTACGGAGATTTAACCATTCTTAAAGATGCCAACGGCGTGATCGAAAGAGGAAGTAAAATTGCTTTGATCGGCGCAAACGGAAAAGGAAAATCTACCTTATTGCGAATTTTGGCAGGCACAGAAGCCGTAGATGGTGACAGAAGATTGGGGCATAACGTGATTTTGTCTTTGTACGCACAGCACCAATTGGAGTCTTTAAACGTAGAAAATTCGGTTTTAGAAGAACTAAAACAAGCAGGTTCTAACAAAAACGACACCGAATTGCGCGCAGTTTTGGGTTGCTTTTTATTCACAGACGAAGACGTTTTCAAAAAAATAAAAGTGCTTTCTGGAGGCGAAAAATCTAGGGTGGCTTTGGCAAAAACATTGGTTTCGAAGGCTAATTTCTTGCTTTTGGACGAGCCAACCAACCATTTGGATATGCAATCGGTTAATATTTTGATTCAGGCTTTGCAACAATACGAAGGAACTTTTGTAACCATTTCCCACGACCGACATTTTATTAGCCAAGTGGCGAACAAAATTTGGTACATCGAAGATCACGAGATCAAAGAATACCCTGGAACTTATGCAGAATACGAATATTGGCAACAGCAACGCAAATATGATTCGCCTAAAAACGAAAAAGTGAAGTTTGATAAAGAAAAAGTTGCCAAAAAACTTGTTTCTGAACCTGAACGTAAACAAAGCGAAAAAGAGTTGAAACAACTCAAAAGTGAAGTTTGGGATATTGAAAAAAGAATTTCTGAACTAGAAAGCAAAATCAAGCAGGCAGAAGACGAATTGGCAAAACCTTCAGTTTATGGCGACCCGACTCGTTTGGCAGAGGCAAATAAAATCTACAACAAAATTAAAGTTGAATTAGATTCTGCCAACGATCAATGGGAAACAAAATTGACTCGTGCCGAAAAACTAGAAAAAGAATTGGCGTAAAACAACGTTGTCAATGGTCGAAGACCTTGACAATCGTAAACACAACCATAACGTTTGCCAAGGTCTTTCGACTTTTGGCAACGTTTTTTAACAAAATTCCTGCAAATAAATTTTCATTTCCTGTCCAATTTCTTTGGCAATTTTTTGGGCTTGATTTGCAAAATCCTTGCCGTCATCTGCATAAATAATTGCCCTCGACGAATTAACCAAAAGCCCACATTTATTATTCAAACCCAATTCAGAAACCAAACGCAAATCTCCGCCTTGTGCGCCATAACCTGGAACTAACAAAAAATGTTCGGGAATTAATTGCCTAATTTTTTTGAAATAATCGATTCTGGTGGCGCCCAAAACATACATCATTTGATCGGCATTTGCCCAAGTCAAACTTGTTTCGATCACTTTTTCAAACAAAAATTGATTATTTTCTGACTTAAACCACTGAAAATCAGCACTTCCTGAATTAGAAGTCAAAGCCAACAAAATCACCCATTTGTCTTTGTATTCCAAAAAAGGTTTTACCGAATCTTCGCCCATGTAAGGAGCAACGGTCAAACTGTCTGCTTGCATTTGTTCGAAAAAAGCGCGCGCATAAAGGCTAGAAGTATTGCCAATATCGCCTCTTTTGGCATCTGCAATCGTAAAAATGGATTTAGGAATGTAGTCAAAAGTTTTTTCTAAACTTTGCCAGCCTTTCCAGCCCAAACTTTCATAAAAAGCGGTATTTATTTTGTAGGCAACGCAAAAATCGGCTGTGGCATCAATAATTTGCTTGTTAAACTCAAAAATTGGGTCTTCACAGGCAAGCAAATGTTTGGGTATTTTCTGAATATCTGTATCCAAACCTACACATAAATAGGTATTTTTTTGTTTGATTTGCTCAAAAAGTTCTTGGCGAGTCATAAAAAAACTTAATTTTTTTGTTGATTAAAAAAAATGTTTTCTAAGAATTTACTTTTTCCTTTAAAAAATTTGTGGCTTCTTCCGAATTTTTAAAAACCGACAAAATTTGATTTAACTTTGTGATCATCAACAGTTTAGAAACTGAATCTGTAGGATTTAACAAAACCATTTCTCCACCAACGGCTCTAAATTTGTTCAAAACCCTGATCAACAAACTGATTCCGCTGCTGTTCATATACGCTACTTTTTGCACGTTAAAAATGCAAAATTTTTGGTTTTCCAATGATTTTTCTACAAATGTGATAATTTTTGCCTCGTCAGTTTGTCCCAACAAATCGCCATCAACGACAATGCTTAGTATATTTTCGGTAATTTGGTGTGAAAAATTCATTTTTTAAGCAGTTTTTGGTTTAGAAATACAATTTGCATCTTGGCAATTTCCATAAAGAATTAGAGAATGGTGTTCAATTTTAAAATTTAACAATTCGCCAATCATAGTTTCGATGTTGTGTATGCGCGGGTCGCAAAATTCGACCACTTTGTGGCATTCGGTACAAATCAAATGGTCGTGTTGGCGAAAGCCGTAGGATTTTTCGTATTGCGCCAAATTTTGCCCAAATTGATGTTTGGTAACCAAATCACATTCCACAAGCAAATCAAGAGTATTGTAAACGGTTGCCCTGCTGACTCGATAATTCTTGTTTTTCATACTAATATACAGGGTTTCTACGTCAAAATGACCGCCACGAGTATAAATTTCTTCCAAAATAGCAAAGCGTTCAGGAGTTTTGCGCAAGGCTTTATTTTCCAAATAAGCCGTAAATATTTTTTTTACTTTTTCGTATATTTCTTTGTTGAAAGCCATATTTTTTTGAAGGCAAAGATAGTATTTTTTTGGGAAAGTGATCTAATTTACAAAAAAAATTGCAAAAGATCATAATTTCTTACAACTATTTTTTGACTTTTT
>RDXG01000138.1 GCA_004292785.1 Bacteroidota bacterium | reverse complement strand
TATTCTTGTTTTTGCAAAGGAGCAGAATTCCAACTGTGATAGACAAATAAATAGAAAATTCCGATCACTACTGTACCATAAAACAAGGCATTAAACCAATTAGGAACGGGATTATCCAATTCTTGGATTCCGTCATAATCCTCGTGAAGTAACAATTCTTTTTCTTGAGAAAGTGGTTTTAAGTTTGCCAATTTTTCCCAAAAAGAAATTTTGTGTGTTGCAGGAACGTCTTTTTCTTTTTCGTTAGTGAGTTCTTTGAGCATACTAAACATTGCTGAAAAAACAACTACCAACAAAATAGCCAAAAAAGTCATGACCGTGAAAGCAAAAAGCATAAAAAAGTCGTTTTCGCTACCGAAAGTATTTGCATTTGTTGTTTGTGCAAAAAGTTGATTGCTTCCAAAAAACAAAAGCATTGTGCCTATTATTCGTTGTGAATTTTTCATAAACAAATATTTTATTTTTTTTTATTGTGAATCAAGCCCAAGCCTGTTACTCATTTTCCTGTTTGTTTTCCAAAGGAATGTTGCTCAAATAATCGAGTTCTTTTTTGTCGAAAAAAAACAAACGAACTGCAACAACCATAAAAAATATTAAAAAGATAAACAATGAAAGGATCAGGTACATATCCACACCTGTTGCTCCTGCAAGATGCTGTTTGAACATAAGATTTTTTAGATGTAACACAGGCTTTAGCCTGTGTTTGGTTTGATTTACACGCTAAAGCGTGTGTTACAATTATTTTTCAATGTCTGTACCTAATCTTTGCAAATAAGCAATCAAGGCAATAATTTCTTGATCAGATTTGGCTTCTAAACCCTCTTTTTTGAGGTCTTCTACAATTTTGTCGGCTTGTGCTTTCATGTTGGAAGCAGAGTTTTCGATGTCTTGTAGTGTGTAAGGCACGCCCAAAGTACGCATGGCTTGTAATTTTGCTTTTGTACCTTCAAAATCGACTTGATTTTCGAAAAGCCAAGGATAATTAGGCATAATAGAACCCGCAGAAGTAGATTGTGTATTCAACATATGCGAATAATGCCAATTATTACCTCTTTTGAGTTTTAAAGTTCCTTCACGCATCAAATCGGGTCCTGTGCGTTTTGAACCCCATAAAAATGGGTGATCGTAAACAAATTCGCCAGATTTTGAAAATTGACCATATCTTTCTGTTTC
>RDXG01000077.1 GCA_004292785.1 Bacteroidota bacterium | reverse complement strand
TTCAAATCGTAACCACTGCATGGTTCTAAAACCGACATAATCTTGAGTCCATTGTAGCTGTTGCCAAGGTCGGTGTTCGTTATAATCTACTTTTTGCCCGTCTTCAGGCGCATGGTTGCCATACATATAACCCAAAGTGAAACGCAAATGGTCTGTAAAATAATACATGAAACCTAAACGAACAAAATTTTTACTGTTTTGCTCGATCAAATGATCTCGCCTACGATGATGAATATCGAACCAAAGCCCAAATTTGTCTGTCAAACGGGTTTGATTGAAATAACCTAACCATAATTGACTCTCATCTGTGATGGTTTTGTTTTGCGCGAACAAAGTATTTGTATAAAAGATAAATAAAAATAATACAATTTTTTTCATATTTTTTTAATTAATAATTTTGTAAAACACCCTTTAGGGGGGTATAATTTATTGAAAATCAATGTTTTACCCACAGAATAAAGTCTGTGTTACATTTATTTTGTATTATTACCTAAAATAAAAATAATCTGAAAAAAATATGATGTTAATCAATCATATTTTTTATCAGATTATAAATCATAGGGAAACAGATGTAATCAGTTGTTATAGGTAATTTTATTTAAAAAGCGATTGATCAAAAGTAAGTGTTACATAATACAAACCGCCCAAAGTAGGACCTGCGGCATATTGAATGTAATTGTTGTTAAACAAATTAGATGCTCCTAACTTAACCGTAGTTTTGAGTTTTGGTACTCTTACATTGGCTTGCAAATCTACGACAGAATAAGCGGGTACAATTCCATTTGCCAACGGACTTTCCCAAAGAAAACTATCCTGCCAACGCCAAACCACAGAAAAACCAACATTTTTGATAACTTCTCTATTGGCAAAATTGATGGTTGTTGCCCATTTTGGTGTATTAAAACCAACCACAAAAACATCAGAATTGCTGTTGCTACTAATTGCGTTGTAGTTTAAGTTTCCTGCAATCATAAAATTTCCATAAAAATTATAGCTTAAACCTGCTGTAGAACCATAACTTTTATAATCTTGTGTACTGTTGGTAAAAACTCTGAATCGGTCTTGTTTTGCACGAGTAAGCATAGCCAAAACTGCTGCATCAGAACCTACTTTATCGGTTTGTGGAATTGGAACAGCTACCTCAACTTGTCCCAAAAAACCTTCGTACACATTATAATAAGCATCAAAGTCAAAAGAGAGTTTGTTATCTAACCAAATTCCTTTATAACCAACTTCAAAAGAATTAACTTTTTCTGGTTGTAACGCAGACAAATTTGCTACTTGCAAGATATTTCTGTTGTCAAGAGCCGCTTGGTTTCTATTTTTACCCGCCGCTACTGCCGTATTTACTGCCGCAGTAAAATTATCTATTGAAGCCAAAGTATAGGAATTGTCTAAATATCCTAAACCTTCATTAATTTTTGCCAAACCACCGACTCGCCTTACATTTCCGTTATTTACAAAAGACAAAGCCTCGAACAAGGCAGGGAAACGCCAACCATTTTGAAAAGAAACTCTAAAATTATGATTGGTTTGAGGAGAATAAACAATCGCTAAACGCGGATTGAATTTTGGAGAAAACTCTGGATTTTGATCTACACGCAAAGACAAACTAAATTTGAGTTTATCCTGAAAAACAGTTTTAGTAATTTGTGTAAAAGCTCCGTATTTGCTATAATATTGATAATTTCCAAACGAACCATTGGCATCAGCAATAGTTCGTTTGTCAGCAGGTCTGGACAAATCTACAAAATTGTTTCCGTCAGGGTTTACTTGATAAATTCTATAATCTGCGCCCACCAAAATTTGAGCAAATTTTACTTTGTCAAAAGTATATTGAAAATCGGCATGATACATATTGCTTTGTTGTTTTAACCAAGCTCCTCCTGTTTTTGGTGCGCCGACAACATTTGCAGCAATATCCCAATTATTAATGCCAATAATGGTATTTTTGAGTTGTTCAAAGGCAGGCGTTCCTGCTTCTACACGCCCTTGATCAGCGGCTGTGCGTGCTTGTTGCATGGCTTGATCTAACGGAACGTTGTTGTTTACTGCCGATTGCAAAGCTGCTTGAAAACGCGCTCCCCATTGTGCATTAGAACCGTTGTTTAAGTCCAAATTATCTGCCAAAGGCTTTAAATTATACGAATTTCCTGTATTTTCGATAGACGCATAAGCTCTAAACAGAAAGTTTGATCCTTTTAGCTCAATTTTATGGTTTTGAACAGTAACTCCGTTGAGTTGAATTTTATTTCCACGTTGAAAAACTCCGTCCATCAAACCAAAACGATAACTGTACGAAAGTTCAACTTTATCATTGATCTTGTAAAACAGACCTCCATCAAATTTAAGGTTTCTTACAATCGGATTAACCAAATCTTGTTCGTTATAACCTGTTCTTGCCACATTAAAACCTTGCGTTTTTCCTTGATATTGAATGATTACAGTGCTTCGGTTGTTGCGCTCGTCTCCGTATCTGTTCCACAAATCTGATGCAGGATTGCTGTTGTTTAGTTCAGAAAAACGTGGATTTGCAGAACTCAAACTATTTGGGTTTTGATCGGTCATGGTGCTAGATAACCAATCTGTTCCTTGCATAAAAGAAGCATTGATTTTGAAAGCAAAACGATCATTAAAAGCCTTTGCATAACGGATCGAAGTTTCGTTTAAAATCGAAGCACCTCTGCCTGTTCCGCCAATATGATTTACGGCATTTTTTTGGTAAATACTCAAACCTTGATAGTAAAAAGGGCTTTTTGTAGTCAAATTTGCCATGCCGTTGATGGCGTTCATTCCATACAAAGCCGATGCTGCGCCAGGCGTAATTTCCATGCTTTCAATGTCTAATTCGGTTGCGCCAATGGCGTTTCCAAGCGGAACTCCAAGCGTAGCGGCTTGCATATCTACGCCATCAACCAACTGCATAAAACGGAAATTATTTGGAATGTTAAAACCTCTTGTATTTGGAATTTTGAAAGTCAAACTCGAAGTCGTTAATTGCACGCCTCGCACATTTTCTAAAGCATCATAAAAACTTGCAGAAGGCGTTTCTCTGATGGCTCGAATGTCTAATTTTTCGATGGAAACAGGAGATTTTAAAATGCTTTCTTCGGTTCGAGAAGCCGAAACAACCACTTCTCCTGCCAATAAAGATTGGCTTTGCAAAGCAAAAGCAATTTTTGTAGTCGCATCTTTGACTTCAAATTCTTGTGTTTGATAACCGATCATCGAAACAACCAAAATAAAAGGCGGTTTTAAACGTGTTTTTAGCGAAAAATTGCCTTCTGTATCTGTCGAAGTTCCTGAAATTGTATTTTTAATCTGAACACTTGCTCCAATCAAAGCCTCGTTATTTTCGTCTTTAATTTGTCCAGAAACTGCGATGACACTCCCGTAGGGCGTTTGCGCAAAAACTCGCAGAGCAAACAAAAAAAAAGTAAGGATTGTAATAAAATTCTTCATATTTTTGAGTTAAGTTTAAAATAAAAAAGTCGAGCAATTATTTAATTCTATTAATACTATTAAATCTATATTTTTAATAGAGTTTACAAATGTAGAAACGAAACGATCTTATTTCCAAATTATTTAGAGATTATTTTTTGTGTTTTTATTAAAAAATTGATAATGAGTAACTTATGAAATAATCTTTGTATTAATTTTTTTTATAATTAAATAAAGTTTCCCAAAAAAATTGTAAATAGCAGATAATTTAACAAAAATTGTAAATCCATGAAACATTTTACAAGCGTTCAAGACGTAAAAAATATTTCAGATTTGGTGTTAGAAGCCCAAAACATCAAAAAAAATCCTTTTTTGCATCAAAATTTGGGCAAAAACAAAACATTAGGACTCATTTTTTTCAATTCGAGCCTTCGAACACGCCTAAGTACCCAAAAAGCCGCACAAAATTTGGGAATGTCCGTCATGGTCATGAATGTTGGGCAGGACGGTTGGCAACTCGAATTTGAGGAAGGCGCAGTCATGAACGGAGCCGCCGCCGAACACGCCAAAGATGCGATTGCAGTGATGGGGCAATATTGCGACATTTTGGGAGTGCGTTCTTTTCCTGAACTCAAAAACAGAGATTTAGACTATTCGGAACGGGTTTTGAACAGTTTTATCAAATATGCAAACGTTCCGATTGTGAGTTTGGAATCCGCAACTTTGCACCCTTTACAGTCTTTGGCAGACTTGATCACGATGGAAGAATTGAAAAAAACAGCTTGCCCAAAAGTGGTTTTGAGTTGGGCGGCACACCCGCGAGCTTTGCCACAAGCCGTTCCAAATTCTTTTGCCCAATGGGTAGGAGCAGGAAATTATGAATTGGTCATTACGCACCCAAAAGACTATGAATTGGCAAAAGAATTTACCAAAAACGCAATGATTGAACACGATCAAGACAAGGCTTTGGCAGGAGCAGATTTTGTGTATGCCAAAAATTGGTCGTCTTATTCAGATTATGGAAAAATTGCGAGTCAAGACCCAAGTTGGCAAATTACTTCTGAAAAAATGAAATTAACCAATAAAGCCTATTTTATGCACTGCCTTCCTGTGCGTAGAAACGTAATTGTTAGCGATTCGGTGATCGACAGTCCGCAATCGGCAGTGATTAGGCAGGCGGGAAACAGAGTATTTTCGGCGCAAGTAGTTTTAAAAAATTTATTAGAAAATAATTAGTTTTTGGCTTATTTTTATTTGTTTGAAATGGATTCTAAGTTAAAAAATCAGACAAAATATCGGAAGGAGCAATAAACTTTTCTGAAAAACTATGGGTAGAATAAGAAGTAGATCGGTTGAAAAAGTAATATTTTTTAATTTCGAGGTCAAAAATTAAAGCATAATCTGTACCTGCGGGCATCCAATATTTTTGCGTTTTTTTAATGTCAATCAAAGCGTTTTTATGGTTTCCAGAAACTTCGCCTAGCAAAGTCGGTGCTTTTTTGTTCAAACCTTCCCAAGAATCCTGCTCCTCTTTGCTTACTTTTGTAAAAGCAATAAAAGAAGTATCTGCCTCACACCAAGTATTTTCTTTGACTTCAAAACCCGCAGTTTCTGAACGAACGTAACCTAAATCTTTGATTTCGTTCCAATTATGTAATTTTGCAGTCAAATGTGCCGTAAATAAAGTTGCTTTTCTTGAGTTCATGGGTTTAATGATTAAAGTAAAAAGTCCGTCTTCGTTCATTTCTGTTTCAATTCGCTTAATTTGGTTAATTTCGCAAAATTCAAACATTT
>RDXG01000222.1 GCA_004292785.1 Bacteroidota bacterium | reverse complement strand
GACAAAGACCCCAAACACAAATATACTGAAGGAGGAATTTTTACAGTGAGGCTTTCTGCTACAGGTTTGAACGGAACAGACCGAATCACGAGATCAATTTATATTTTGAACAAACCTTTGGCAAATTTTGATGTAAAAACCTGTGATTCAACAACTTATGCTCCTTGCGAAGCTGTTTTTATCAATAAATCGGTTAATACAAAAAATTATTTATGGGATTTTGGTGATGGAAAATTCTCAACAGAAGAAAATCCTAGACATCAATACGAAAAAGGTGGAGTTTTTACCGTTCAACTTACCGCTACAGGCAGCGAAGGAACAGACAAAACCATAAAAACCGTTTATATTGCGCTTGCACCAGTTCCACCAACTGCCAATTTTGAAATGGACGGAGGAAATTGTGTTGCGCCTTGTGAGATTATTTTTACCAATATTTCCAAAAATGCAAGTTCTTATTTTTGGGATTTTGGAGATGGCAGTCGTTCTGTGGAAATTAGCCCAAAACATAGCTACAAAGATGGCGGAATTTATTTGGTCAGAATGACCGCAAAAGGCAAAGGAGGCAGCCAATTGGCACAAAGAACGGTATCTATTAATTTTGCGCCTACGGCTAGTTTTGAGGTTGAAAATAGTAATTGTTTATCGCCTTGCCCTGTGCAGTTTACCAATCGTTCTACAAATGCAATTTTGTATAGTTGGGATTTTGGAGATCGTCAATCTTCAACAGAAACCAATCCTTCGCATACTTTTATGACCGCAGGTACTTACAGGGTAATTTTAAAGGCAATCGGAGCAGAAAACAGAAGCATGACAGTTTCTAAAACAATTAGTATCAGATAATTCTAAACCTACGCTTTTTCTAAAAACTGCGTAGGTTTAAGTTTTAATCCAACAATCTGTTCATTAAAATATGCTTAAATTTACGCAAAACCGAAATAATTTTAAGTAATTCCTCTTTTTTGAGTGCCGAAAAACTTTCTGAAATGCAATAATTTTTATTTTCCATAACTACAAAAATCCAATTTTCTCGCATAATTTCAAGTCCGTAAAGTGGTTTTTCATTTTTATTTTTTACTTGCGCAATCATAAAAGCCTCTAAAAGTTGCGCCATCGAATCGCCTGATGGGTTTTTGTATGGTTTGTATTCTTGGAAATGAAAAAAAGGCGTTTCATAGGCATCTAAAATGCCTTTTGCCATCATAAAATCGGATTTTACGGTGAGTTTAGTATCCTCAACAACAGCAGAAATGGTTTTGTCGAAGTAACCAATTACGCCGCCTTCGTCATAAAAATGTCCCAAATCCAAAATATGAGTAATAAACTTCATTTTTAGGTCTTCCTCGTTCCAACCAGACATATTGTCCATGCCTTTTTCGTAAGTTCTGTCAAACAAAACTTGTTCAAAAGCATCAAAAACAGGCATCGAAACTTCGAGCCACTCTTGCATTAGTGGAGTTTGGTATTTGTTAATGCGATTCAGTTTGAAAGTTTCAATCAATTCGCCTTCTTTCCAGTTTTTGCTTACTGATTCGTCTTCTTCTGCAATATTTTTTCTTCGTTTTGCCATAAATTTTTTCTTGTGTTGTTGCAAAATTACGTAAAAAAATTTGTTTTTTATGCACAAAAAAAATGATTTAGAGAGGATAGAAAAGGATTTTAATCAAGTTTAAAACTCCTTGCTATTTCAATAAATAAACTACGATAAGTATCAAAAACATTGTTTGCACTTGTTCCATTAATCACATAGCCTTTTTTGTCTTTTGTAAAGAAAAATTGCATACATTTTAATTTTTTTTCATTCATCGAATATTGATAAACGACATATTTAACCAACATTCCATTCAAATTGATATCTTCTTCTTCAGTAATTTTTAAGTTTTGATACGCCTTATTGATAGATTTCATATTTCCATGATAGTATTGTTCTGTCGAAAAATTTTTACTCATTTCATTTATGTCAATACCAAATCCTGCCATTTTCTCTTTATTTGCCAAATAATTACTATGAACAACCAAGGTAAAACGATCATCTTCCACAATTTCCCAATTATCTGGAAAATGAATAGAAAAACGATTGATTGAATCTTGATATAATTGAGAAAGAGGATATTCTTGAGTAATTGGTAAGCCCTTAAAATCAAAACCTAAAACCTTAATTTCCTGATATTTGACTGAAATTTGATTAAAATTAATACCTTTAATCCAATTTTCATATTCTTCTTCTGATAAATTACTCTCTTGTGCCACGTCATTTGCCTTTTCAACAGTTTGGTCTATGCTTGTTTCAGCCTCCTCTATCTTTTGAGCATATTTTTTAATTAAAATTGACTTACCTACTCCCTGATTATGTTCTTTGATAATTAAATCAAAATAATAAATAGAAGAATCCAACTGTGTTTGTAAATTCAATTTAATTTTGGCAAGATTCTCACGAGCTTCTTGATTAATTTGTGAAAAACAAGAAATTGATAAACTACAAAGAAAAATTATGGATAAAATATTAAGTTTTTTCATAAAATTATATTAAAAAAAATTAATTCATTTGTGGATTTGTTGGAAAATTAGAAAAAACCTTATAACGCCCTCCCATAGAACGCAAAATTTCGCGCCAAAGCTCGTCAGCGGCAACATCAAATATTTTTTGTAGTTCAAAAGTAGAAATAATCCAAGAATTTTTTTTGAGTTCACTGTGTAGTTGGTGTTCGCCCCAGCCTGTATAACCTACAAAAAAACGGCAATTGGTGGGCGTAAGTTTGCCTAACAAGGCATAAGTTTGGATTTGTCTGTAATCTCCGCCCCAATAAACGCCATCTTTTAGGGCAACGCAACCATCTATTTCAGAAAAAGTATGAATAAAATGCAAGCTATTCAACTCAACGGGTCCGCCATTAAAAATTACGGCATCATATTGAAAATCAGTAACTTCACTTAAAATAAGATCAGTAGCTTTGTTGATTACCAAGCCAAAAGTTCCGCTTGTGCTGTGTTCACAAATCAGGATTACGGCACGTTCAAAATTGCTATCAGGCAGGAAAGGTTCAGAAAGGATTAAATATCCTTGTTTTATGGCTAGACTGTCGTTTAGTTCTTTGTCAAAAATCATGTGATGCTTTTTTTGAGTCAATAAAATGGTGAGAAAACAGTCCGCATATTTGGAGGTCGCGAGCGGATTCGAACCGTTGTACGAGGTTTTGCAGACCTCTGCCTAGCCACTCGGCCACGCGACCTTTTATTTTCATTGCAAAACTAATCATTAATTATTTTTGTGCAAATAAAAAACGATTTTTTTTAGAAATAATTTTAAAAAATAGAAATTCGAATAAAAAAGCCTTGAAAATAAATTTCAAGGCTTTGATGTGGGAACTAATGGGTTCGAACCATTGACCCTCTGCTTGTAAGGCAGATGCTCTGAACCAGCTGAGCTAAGCTCCCTTTTTTATTTTTTGTGCTTGTCATTTCGTTTTGACAATGCAAAGGTAATAGGCTTTTTTATATTTCCAAAACTTTTTATAAAAATATTTTAATTATTTTTTAATTTTTATTTAACTTATTGATAATCAAGAAGTTTTTTTTGTGTTTTATATAAAAAAAATAAGAGATTATAACTCTTCGCAAAACAAATACAAATATTCTAATATTTTGTAGCAATTTTTTATGCAATAGTCAATGGTTTAAGTCGTCTTTCGAAACTATCGTTTTAAAAATTTGTTAAATCTATTTTTGCGTAGAACTTGTTTTCTACGCAAAAAAATTTACACTTTGTCAAATTCTTCCAAATATTCGTAAGCTCTGCGCAAATGCGGAATCACGATAGAACCGCCAATCAATAAAGCAATAGACATTGCTTCCTGAATTTGCGGGTTGCTCATACCAATTTCCTTGCATTTGCCAATATGATATTTTACGCAATCATCACAACGCAAAACCATCGAACAAGCTAAGGCAATCAATTCTTTGGTTTTTACCTCTAATTCGCCTTCTGTGTAGGCATTGGTGTCCAAATTGAAAAAGCGTTTGAGCAATTTGTTATCTGTTGCCAACATTTTTTCGTTCATTTGACTACGGTAGGCATTAAATTCTTCTATTTTATTCATTTTCTTAGTTTTGGAAAAGCTAAAATTAAGCAAAAATAAAAAATTTGGGTAATTTTTTGAAATTTAAAACGATTTGATTTTTAAACCAAATTTTTTTTCTACTTTTGCATATAAATTTTTGACCGTAATCAGCACCACAAAACAGTTGGCATTGGCGGGAATAATTCTGTGGGCTGATACAATCTTATAAAAAATGGCAATTCGAGATATTTTTTCAAGTGATATAGCAATAGATTTAGGCACAGCAAACACGCTTATTCAATATCAAGGCAAAATTGTGGTAGATGAACCTTCCATCATTGCGATTGATCAAACCAACGGCAAAGTCATTGCCATCGGAAATAGTGCCATGCAAATGCACGAAAAAACACACGCAAATCTGAGAACCATCAGACCTTTGCGAGACGGAGTGATTGCAGATTTTCATGCAGCAGAACAAATGATTCGAGGCATGATCAAAATGATTGATACAGGAAGACGATTTTTTCAACCCTCACATAGGATGGTGATTTGTATTCCGTCAGGAATTACAGAGGTAGAAAAACGAGCAGTTCGCGATTCGGCAGAACACGCAGGAGCAAAAGAAGTCTATATGATTCATGAACCTTTGGCAGCAGCCATCGGAATAGGACTTGCCATAGAAAAACCTGCAGGGGTTATGATTGTAGATATTGGTGGAGGAACAACCGAAATTGCATTGATTTCTTTGTCAGGAATTGTTTGCGATCAGTCCATCAGAACCGCAGGTGATGTGTTTAGCAAAGATATTTTGGATTATATGCGCCGCCAACACAATTTGCTTATCGGAGAACGTTCGGCAGAACAAGTAAAAAAAGAAATTGGTGCTGCTATGGCAGAACTCGAATTTCCACCAAACGACTACGAAGTAAGGGGAAGAGATTTAATGACAGGAATCCCAAAAATAATTAAAGTTTCTTATCCTGAAATTGCTTTTGCAATAGACAAATCCATTTCAAAAATAGAAGAGGCAGTATTAAAAGCCTTAGAGAGCGCCCCCCCAGAGTTGGCAGCAGATATTTATGACAACGGAATTCATTTGACAGGAGGAGGAGCTTTATTGCACGGACTTGACAAACGTTTGTCTTTAAAAACAAAACTTCCTATTCATGTTGCCAACGATCCATTGCGGGCTGTGGTCAAAGGAACAGGAATCGCATTAGATAGAATAGACAAATATAGAGGTATTTTGATGACTTAACCATGAAGTTACTTTTTCTGATCCTTACTCGTTATCAGACTTTTATTGTTTTTTGTTTGTTGGAAGCTATTGGTTTTTGGCTAATTTTAAGCAATAATAGTTATCAAAATGCTGCTTTGTTTGTCAATGCCAATCATTTGTTTGCAAACGTCCAATATTGGAACAGCGAAATGGCAGAATACTTGTCTTTAAAAGAAAAAAATGAAAAATTGCAGCAAGAAAATGCAAAATTGCGTTCTCAAATGTCCGAGTTTGAAATAAAATCTAATACTTCGCCCATTGCTATTTATAAAGGGTACATTCCTGCAAAAGTAGTGAGCAATTCTATTTGGAAATCGGATAATTATTTGTTGCTTAACAAAGGAAGAGCAGACGGAGTATTGCCAGGAATGGGAGTGGTGAGTAGCACAGGAGTTGTCGGAAAAGTCAAAGAATGTTCAGAACATTTCTCAACCGTTTTTTCTTTGTTACATTCGCAGATGAGTATTTCGTCAAGAATGAAAAAACTTAGAGGCAGCAAAAGTTTGTGTATCACAAGATGGCTTGACCATTCCAATTATACGATGGCT
The DNA here is from genome assembly GCA_004292785.1 of Bacteroidota bacterium. Taxonomy (GTDB): domain Bacteria; phylum Bacteroidota; class Bacteroidia; order Cytophagales; family Thermoflexibacteraceae; genus RDXG01. Next base: position 16,019 of record RDXG01000222.1, on the reverse strand, counting down.
AGTTTGACTGATTTGCCTTTGCATTTGGATGTCAAAACCAATGACACCATTGTAACTTCGGGCTACGGAACAGTTTTTCCTGGAAGTTATATGCTTGGAAAAGTAAAAACTGTGGGCAGACAAACTGAAGAAGGAGTAAAAATTATTGATATTGAATTGAGTACAGATTTTAGTGATTTGGTTCACGTTTATATAATTAATGCACAAAATCAATCAGAATTGGATTCTTTGGATAGTCCTGTGCCTGTGTTTTAAAATTCAGATTTGCTAAACCCAAAATTTAGCAAATCTGAAAAAATATTTTTAAGCAAAATCACCTTCATAACCAGCTTCTACGGCTGCTGCATAAGTTTTTTTGCCAACAATTCCGTCTGCATCCAAACCGTTCTCCTCTTGAAAATGAGTAGTTGCCTCGTAGGTAGCATCGCCATAAATGCCGTCGGCTTTTCCAATTTCATAATCCAAAGACAACAAAAATTTCTGCCATTGTTTTACTTCATCTCCACGACTACCATGTCTGATGGCTATATGTTTTTTTGCAGGTTTGTCATCTTCTTCTTCCTCTTCACCATAACCCTGATCTTCAGCGGCGGCATAAGTGCCTCTCCCTACAATTCCATCATCGTCCAAATCATTTTCGCTTTGAAAATGTACGGTAGCATTGAAAGTATCTTCATCAAAAGTTCCTGTAACTTCTATGTCGTATTCAATGGATTTCAAAAATTTTTGCCATTTTCTTACTTCTTCACCTTTACTTCCTTTTTTTATCATGAGTGAAATGTGTTTAAGATTAATGCCTAAATGTAAATTTTTAATTTTTTCTTTGCAAGTATTTTATTAAATTTTATTCAGAATCTTGCAAAGATTTTTCTACCCAAACACTAGGTAATTTCTTCTTGATTTTTGCGCCTAGTTCTCGCAAATTTTCTACTTTTCCGATCAAATTTCCCTTTCCGCTATGCAATTTTGAGATTGCTTGCTGATAAATAAGTTGCGTAGAGTCTATTTTTTTGCCAATTTCTGCCAAATCTTCGAGCAAAAGAACAAATTTGTCATAAAGAGCGCCGCTTTTTTGCGCAATTTCTATCGAATTTTGATTTTGCATTTCCTGTCGCCACAAATCTGCAATCATTTTTAAAGCCACAATCAAATTGGTTGGGCTAATTAATAAAATACGTTTTTGGTAGGCAAAATTCCACAAATCTGGCTCAACCTGAACGGCTGTCATGTAAGCCGCTTCGATGGGAATGAACATCATCACAAAATCCAAAGACTGCACACCTTCCAAATCTTGATAATTTTTTTGGCTTAAACCCAAAATATGTTGTTTGATGGACTGCAAATGGTCTTGTAAAGCCAATTTTTGCTCCAATTTTTCTTCCGAATTACAATATTTTTCGTAAGCATTTAGCGAAACTTTCGAATCTACAATCACGTTTTTCCCGTCAGGATAAGCAATAATTACGTCAGGTTGAAACAATTTGCCTTCATTATTTCGCAAGGATTTTTGAGGAAAATACTCTCTATTTTTTGTCAAACCCGATTTTTCCAAAATGCTTTCTAAAATCATTTCGCCCCAATTTCCTTGCGTTTTTACTTGCCCTTTAAGTGCGTTGGTCAAATTGTTTGCGTCTTGACTTAATTGTTGGTTCAATTCCATCAGGTTTTTGAGTTCTTTTTCCAAAGAAAATCGTTGTTTGGATTCTTTGTCATAAGTTTGCTCTACTTTTTGTTCAAATTCCTTGATTTTTTCTTGCAAAGGCAACAATATTTCAGAAATATTTTGTTTGTTTTTTAGCGTAAATTTCTCGCTTTTTTCCTCTAAAATTCGGTTTGCCAAATTTTCAAATTCTTTACTAAATTGACTTTGTAAATCTTGTAAATTTTGCTTTTGCAAATCAATTTTTTCTTTGAAAGCCTCAATTTGCGATTCTTTGCTTGCCAATTTGCTACTTAATTCGATGATTTTGTCTGTTTTTTGGGCTAATTCTTTTTTTATTTCGCCAAAATCTTCCGAAAGCAAAAGCAAACGTTCTTCGTCTTTTATTTTTTGGACGGTTTCAAGCTCTTTTTCTTGGTTTCTATTTTTTTGGAAATACAAAAACGCCATCACAAAACCAATGATTATTCCGATAATCAGAAAAAAAAATTCCATAAATTTATTTCTATTTTACTATTCAAATGCCACGTCTTCGTAAAGCACTTTCAAAGATAGGGAAATTTCCAAAGAATCGAAAGTCAAAATGTCGTTCAGACCTTCATATTCAGTTTTAATCCAATGGTTGTTCAGGCGTGAATATTGCAAAATTTTTGGTTGATCTTGCCAAATAATGACGTATTCCTGCAAACTTTCTATGCTTTGATATTCTTCAACTTTTGCGATCAAATCTACGTTTTTGGTACTTGCAGAAAGCACTTCCACAATGCCAAAAGGGTTTTCGAGTTGTGAATTTTCGTTTAATTTTTGTTCGTTTTTGTTTACGATTACCGCATCAGGAACTCTGTATTTGTTATCTTTTTTGATAAAAATATGGCAATTTTCTGAATGAATCCTAAAACCTTTCAATTTTAACAGAGATGCCAAAAAAGTCATTAAATTGTAAATAACTAGAAGATGTTTAGGGCTTGCCATAGTGATTTGATAAAATTCTGTTAAATTAATTGGGTTTTCGCTATTGATGACCAAATCCGCTATTTCGTTAGAAATTGCCGTTCCTGTGTTTTTATCATAGATTTTTCCTTCGGAAAACTCAAAGAAATTTTGAAATTCTATGAGTTTTTCGCAAAAAGTAAAATATTGTTTGTTGGTATAAATCATATTTTTTCAAAATCTACGTCTTCATAAAGCACTCTCAAAGGCAATGAAATTTCCAAAGAATCGAAAGTCAAAATGTCGTTCAAACTTTCATATTCCGTTTTTATCCAATGGTTGTTCAGGCGAGAATATTGCAAAACTTTTGGTTGATCTTGCCAAATAATGACGTATTCTTGCAAACTTTCTATGCTTTGATATTCCTCTACTTTTGTAATTAAATCTATGTTTTCAGTGCTTGGCGAAAGAATTTCACCGATCCAAAGTGGGTTTTCGAGTTGATTTTGGGCATTGATTTGACGTTTGGCAAAATCTGCAACCACCACATCAGGAATCCGAAATTTGTCTTTCAATTTGATATAAATATGACAACATTCTTGATAAATTCGCAATCCTTTTGGTTTAATTACTGGGGAAAGATGGCTAGTAAAGCTGTTCCCAATCGATAAATGTTGATGACTTGCCGCCATAATTTGATAAATGTTTGGGAGATCGAAGTTTTGTTTGCTATTGATGACCAAATCCACTATTTCGCTAGAAATTGCCGTTCCTGTATTTTTATCATAGATTTTTCCTTCCGAAAACTCAAAGAAATTTTGAAATTCTATGAGTTTTTCGCAAAAAGTAAAATATTGCGCAGGCAAATAAATAGTTTCCGTCATTAATTAATTTTTTGTAAATGTAAAAAACAGAAAAATAAAAAACAATGAAAGCCAGAAAAATTATTTCTTGGCTTTTCGGATTTGTTGATACAAAATACCTTCTTTTAAGCCTCCATTGACCACTTTTATTTCATGAAAATTGCCTTTTTTAAGCACATAATCAACCAGACAAGCCGAAGCACTCAACATTTTTGCATGATGTTCTTTCATTCCTTTCAAATTTTCGCGTTCTTCAACGGTTTTATGAATTAGCAAATTTAAAACGTGTTTAAAATGCGAAATTGGCAAATCCAAAAGTTTTAAATTAGGATCATCAAAATAATATTCGATGCCGTTTTCGTAACAATAAATGCGCGAAATAATGCTAAAAGAACCTTTTGTGCCGATCATTTTTTTGGGCAAATGTTCGGAAATTGCTTGCATCAAAGGCGAAAGAATTTGGTCTAAGGCTTGTTCTAATTTTGCAATTCCTTCAAACATAAATTCTTGTTCATGAAATTCATACGCCAACCTTTGCGAGCCAATTTCAAAACTTTGTTTCCAAAAAATTTGCTTAGAATCGGCAATGATAAACTCCACACTTCCGCCTCCGATGTCCATAATCAAGGATTTTTCGGGAATTTCGTAATTTGCTTGCACGCCATAAGCAATGAGTTCTGCCTCTTTATCGCCATCAATAACTTCGATATTGATGCCCAATTCTTTGCGGACTTTTTCGACAAATTCTGCGCCATTTTTCGCACTTCTGATCGCACTTGTAGCCACCGCATACACGTCTTTGCAGTCGTGTTCGTCTAAAATATTTCTAAAATTTTGCAAAGTTTTAAAAGCTCTTTCAAAGGCAGCAGGCGCAATAAAGCCTTTATCAATGCCTTTTTCGCCTATTTGCACAAAAGGTGCATCGCGATAAATGGTTTCATAATAATTTTCCTGTTCTTCTACAATTAACAAAGTGAACATATTTGTTCCTAAATCTATTGCTGCTAATTTTCTCATGTTTTTCAAGTTTAAGAAGTAAAATTAACTAATTTATTTTGAAAATGATTATTTCGTTGATCTGGCAAAAATAAAATATTTGCATTATATTTGTTCAAATAAAAAATCTATGAAAATCCGATCTCTTGCTCGAATTGGTATCCAAGCTCATCATCATTTTGGCGAACAACAAAAAATCCAAATGACTAATTTGGTAGGTTTTAGCTTATTTTTTGTGGATATGTTGTATGCCTTGCCTTCGCTTAGTTTTAATATTTGGGGAGGAGTTTTTGGGGCGTTATGTGCCTTATCTGGTCTTTGGATTGTGCATTTTAACAGAAAATTTTGTTACAATACAGCTCGTTTGGTTGCAATTATTGGTTTGAATGTTCAATTTACTTTTTACGCCATTTTTCAAGGTGCGGAAGTAGCAAGCGAAAATTTGTTGTATCCAACTTGCATTGCTGTCATGCTTTTTTTTGATGATCGAAAATACATTATTCCTTTATTTTTGCTTTGTGTTTTCAATTTTTTCTTGTCAAAGGCAAGTTTTTCTTGGTGGGAAAAAGCTCCTTTGTGGCAAGAAAGTGTTAGACTTTATTATTACCCAAATTTGTTCATGTCTTTTGTATTTATTTATGTTTTTTTTACCATTTTTAAGTCTGAACAGCAAAATTATCAAGAACAAATTGAGGAGAAAAATAACGAATTAAACCAGCAAAAAGAGGAAATTTTGGTACAAAGAGATCATCTAGAAAGCAAAAACAAAGAAATTGACAAAAAAAACAAACAAACTTCGGATAGTATCAAATATGCTTTGCGGATTCAGTCGGCAATTTTGCCTTCGCAAACGGCAATAAAAAAATATTTGCCCGAAAGTTTTATTTTTTTCGCACCCAAAGACATTGTTTCAGGTGATTTTTATTGGTTTGAAACCATCGAAAAGCCAAATTCTGAACCTAAAATATTTTTTGCCATCGCCGATTGCACAGGACATGGCGTTTCGGGGGCATTGATGTCTATGTTGGGAGCAAATACACTTTCGCAAATTGTTGGCGAAGGAAAAATCGGGAAACCCAACGAAATTTTATTAGAACTCGATTTTAGAATCCGTAAACAACTCAAACAAAACGAAAAAGGATCAGATTTGAGGGACGGCATGGACATGATTTTGTGTTTGTTAGACTCAAATGAACTATTTTTTGCCTCCGCACAAAGACCCTTGTGGTTGTTCAGAAACAAAGAATTGATCGAATTTAAGGGCGACAAAACGCCTATCGGTAGCGGTTTTTATGAAAACAAAAAATTTGCATTAAATCATATTTCTTTGCAAAAACAAGATCAATTTTTTATTTTTTCAGACGGAATTATCGACCAATTTGATCATGCCGACAAAAAACGTTTTGGTAGCAAAGCACTCAAAGAATTATTATTGAAAATCAGCGAATTAGACATCAAAAACCAAGAAAAAGAGTTTTCTCAAACCCTCCTCCATTGGAGAGGAACAAACAAACAAACCGATGATATGCTGTTGTTAGGCGTGAAAATTTTGTAAATGAGTAATTTGAATTACTTTTTTTTGTACACAAAAAACAAATATAAAGTAGCCAATAAAGCAAAAAAAGAAGCCGACCAAAAAGCGTAAGGAAACATTTTTGCATCGTTTGAATAGATTTTTGCAGCAACCAAAGCACCCATACCAATTCCAAACTCTAAAGCAATGGCAACCGTAGCAACAGCTCTGCCTTTAAAATCGGGCAAACTCAAATCGATTGTCCAAGCCATAACCGTAGAAGAAGTAATGCCTTGTGCTACACCATAAATGACCGCAGAAATTAGCATTTGTACAATGTTTTGCGAAAAGCCCAGACATACAGTAGCCAAAATCATTAGCAAACAACCAACTTTTAAAATCGAAACTCGCCCATAAGTGTCAGATACTTTTCCTGCAAAAAACCTTACCATCAAGCCTGCAATGGTATAAAATGTAAAAAACAAGCCTTTATTTTCCAAACCCAAATGCACCGAAAAATCAGGAATAATGATCAAAATCATTCCGTAGGAAAACATAAATAAAGCCATTACAATAGTGGCAGGAAAAGTTCGCGGTTCGATCCATTCATTACTTTTAACTTTTAGTAAAGCAAATGAAAATTTCACTTTTTTGTGCAAAGTTTCTTTCATTCCAAACAAAATAAGGATGGAAACAATGGCAAAAACCGAAGAGCAATAGGCAGTAATATGAAAAGAGAAATTTCTGGTAATTTCGCCTCCAAAAGTGGGACCTAAAGACATTCCGATTCCGTTGAAAAAACCTAAAAAACCAACCGCCTCTCCCCTTCTATCCGCAGGAATAATATCGGCAACATAAGCCATAATTCCCGTTGGTTGAAAGCCCGTAGAAAAGCCATGAACAAAACGCAACAGCAAAAAACTTGCAACGGTGGTCATAATCGGGTACAAAAAACTTGCGGTTGCAGCCATCAAAACACCAAAAAACATGACAGGAAGTCTTCCAATAGTATCCGCCAGTTTGCCACTAAAAGGTCGAGAAAGTCCCGCAGTAAGTGTAAAAAGGGCGATAATCCAACCTTTATAATCTTCTCCTCCCAAACTAGAAAGATATTCAGGCAAATCGGGAATGATCATGGTAAAACTTGCCGTAAAAAGCAAAGAAGAAACAGACAAAACAATGTACTGGGGCGTGTAAATAGAAGATTTGCTCATGAAAACTATTAAAATATTGCTCAAAGATAATTATTATTTTTGTTTTTGAATACAAATCTTTTAGCTCGAAGCTGGAAAAATTAAAATACCCTGCTTGTATCTTAGTTTTATAGTGAATAAACTATGATTTTTATTCACAAAAAAAGCCTTCAAAATTCTAATTTTGAAGGCTTTTTTAAATTTACTCAAACTATTTATATTCTTTTTCCAAAGCAATCATTTCGTTTTCGTAATCGAAATTAGACTCTGGAGTTTCAGAAAATGGAACAGTTTGCGGAATAAAGTCTTCAGCAGAATTTGGTTTGCTGTAATCGTAAGGCCATCTGTAAACCGTAGGAATTTCGCCAACCCAATTTCCATGACCAGGAAAACGGTCTGTTGTCCATTCCAAAGTATTTGACCTCCAAGGATTTGCAGGAGCTAAACGACCTTTGAACATAGAATAGAAGAAGTTAAATGCAAAAATCAACTGTCCGAACAAGGTAACGAAAGCTGCAATACTGATAAACATATTCAAATCTACAAAAGAATTTGAAAAATCGAAGTTTGTCCAAGAATAATATCTTCTAGGGAAACCCGCAATACCAATGTAGTGCATCGGGAAAAATACTGCATAAACTCCTACAAACGTAATCCAGAAGTGAACATAACCCAATTTGTCGTTCATCATTCTACCGTACATTTTTGGAAACCAATGATAAATTCCCGCCATCATTCCAAAGAATGAAGCAGAACCCATTACCAAGTGGAAGTGTGCAACCACATAATAAGTATCGTGAAGTTGAATATCCAAAGCACTGTTTCCAAGAATAATTCCTGTAACCCCGCCAGAAATAAACAAAGACACCAAACCAATAGAAAACAACATCGCAGGAGTAAATACCAAATTTCCTCTCCACAAAGTAGTAATGTAGTTAAATGCTTTGACCGCAGAAGGAACGGCAATGATCAAGGTCAAAAACATAAACACAGACCCCAAAAACGGATTCATACCTGTTACAAACATATGGTGCGCCCATACGATAAAAGATAAAACCATGATTCCCAACATAGAACCGATCATAGCACGATAGCCAAAAATTGGTTTGCGTGAATTGGTTGCAATGATTTCGGAAGTAATTCCCAAAGCTGGCAATAACACAATATACACTTCTGGGTGTCCCAAAAACCAAAACAAATGTTGAAACAAAATCGGGCTTCCACCTACATTTGAAAGAGCCTCTCCGCCAATATAAATTTCAGACAAATAAAAACTTGTACCAAAACTTCTGTCAAAAATAAGCAACAAAGCTGCCGCTAACAATACAGGAAAAGACAATACGCCAATAATAGCCGTAATAAAAAATGCCCAAATAGTCAAAGGCATTTTGGTAAACGACATTCCATTGGTTCTCAAATTGATAATGGTAGTAATATAATTAATACCACCGAGCAAAGAAGAAACAATAAATAATGCCATACTCATTAACCACATTGTCATACCTAAACCAGAGCCTGACATGGCTTGCGGCAAGGCACTCAAAGGTGGATAAATTACCCAACCACCACTTGCAGGACCTGTTTCTATAAAAATAGAAGTAAACATCAATACTCCTGATGCAAAGAAAAACCAATAAGAGAGCATATTCATAAAGCCTGAAGCCATATCTCTTGCTCCAACTTGCAAAGGAATCAAGAAATTACTGAATGTACCACTCAAACCTGCTGTCAAAACGAAGAAAACCATAATCGTTCCATGCATGGTTACCAATGCCAAATAAAATTCTTGATCGAGTTTACCTTGATCAGTAAGCCATCCGCCAAGCAAAGGTCTTAGCCATTCCAAACTAGCATTTGGAAAACCTAACTGCAAACGAAAAAGCCCTGACATCGTTCCTCCCACAAAAGCCCACAAAAGTCCTGTAACAAGGAATTGTTTGGCAATCATTTTGTGATCAATAGAGAAAATATATTTGGTAACGAAAGTATCGTGATGCTCGTGGTGTTCTTCGTGATGATCACCATGATTATCTACGTGATGATGTGCCTGAATATCAACTGTCGCCATAATTTTTTTTGTTTTAAATTTTTTTGATTATTTCAAATCTGCAAGATTTACATCTTTCAAATTCAACGTTTTGATATAGTCTTTGTTAGAAACTGCCCAAGCTTCTTGGGAAGCGTACCATTTTTCGTATTCCGCAGGTTCATCTACTATGATTTTAAATTTCATTGCAAAATGTCCGCTGCCGCAAACTTCGGTACAAGCCAATTCATAGTTAAAATCGGGTTTACCTGTTTCTGTTCTCATTTCAGCAGTAGTTTTGTTAGGAACAAACCAAAAAGAGGTCGGCATACCAGGAACTGCATCCATTTTCACTCGAAAATGTGGCATAAAAACACTGTGCAACACATCTCTTGCCCTGATTTTTAGTAATACGTTTTTACCTTTTGGAATGTGAATTTCATTAGGCGTAAAATCGTCAAAATTGGCTTTGTCATTGGCAAAATCCATTCCCATAGCATTGGTAGCATCTATTTTGCGAAAATCGTATTTTCCAATTACGCCATCTTTGCCTGCATATCTTACTTGCCAATTAAATTGTTTTCCCATAATTTCTACCTCTACCCTATCTTTTGGTGCGGGAGAAGTAATATCAGACCAAACTTTGTAACCAGAAAGTACCAAAACAGTCAAAACAATGGCAGGAACAACAGTCCAAGCTACTTCTAACTTGTTACTGTGTGGAAACCATAAAGCCTTTCTATCTTCTTGAAAACGAAATAAAAAGGGAGCGAAAAATAACAATACGTGAGTCAAGAAAAAGGCAACAAATACAATTGCTGTCGTAATCCAAAACAAACGATCCGTCAAAAGACCATGATCAGACGCAGAAACGGGCAAGTAGTTTTCGCTGGCAATGCCCGAATACCAAGCAATTCCACCAAAACCTACCACAAAGAACACAATAAATAAAAATGCGTTTACAGTATTGCTAAAACCAACTCGTTTGCTTTCACTATTTTTAGCAACATCAATTAGCGACAATATCCTATAAACTAAGGCAAGTAGGGCAACAATAAATATTCCTCCTACAATTAGATATACAAATAACATAGATTTGTGAGATATTTAAGTATAAAGCTGTATAAAGTTTGCATTTATGACAAACTGTTTGGAAAATTAGTTTTCATTTTTATAAAAAAGATATTAAAAAGTTTAATTTCTTTTTTATAACACAAATTACAACTTTTATAAGGCTTTGAACCTTATAAAAGTTATATATCAGAATTAAATATGGTGATGGATGCTTTCGTCTAACATTGGGTGATTTTTAGCAATCAAAGCAGGTTTTGCCAAATTGCGAGCCACCACAAAAATAAAGATAGCGGCAAAAACCAACGGCATACCAATTTCTAAAAATCCAAATCCGCCATGTTCTTTCAAAGTTCCTGGCATGATCATCAAATAGAAATCTAAGAAGTGTCCTACAATGACTACAAAGCAAACAATTTTCAACAAAATTGCTTTTCTTTTTGCATTTCTGGTCATTAAACCTAAAAATGGAAAAAAGAAGTTTAAGAACAGATTAATGAAAATGAATTTTTTGTAATAATCACTGTTCAAACGTTCCATAAAATACACGGTTTCTTCTGGAATATTTGCATAGTAAACCAACAAAAATTGAGCAAACCAGATGTAAGTCCAAAACACGCTAAACGCAAAAACGAATTTGCCCAAATCGTGTAAATGATTTTCGTTTACCATTTTCAAATAACCTGCGTCTTTCAAATACATAACCGCCAAAGCAATCGTAGCCAAACCTGTTACGTGCCAACTTGCGAATACATACCAACCAAACATGGTACTAAACCAGTGTGTGTCAATACTCAAAATCCAATCCCAAGCAGAAATAGACTCGGAAATACCAAAGAAAATAATGAAAACAGTAGAAATGGTTTTCATTTTCCAGAAATATTTTGTTCCTCCATGCAAATCTTCTAACAAAGAATTTTTACGAATTTGGGTATAAAAAGCATACCAGCCCAAAACAAAAATTGTCATTCTGATCACAAAGCCTGTCATGTTCAAAAATCCAGACTTACCTGCAATAATAGAATCGTAGTTTTTTCCGCCCTCCTCTAACAAACTTGCGTCTGTCCAGTGGAAAAGTTCATGATAAGACAAGCCGAAAACTACTACCATAATTACACCAATAACGGGGAAAAATGCTCCATAAGCCTCTGGAACTCTTTTGATCAACGCACTCCAACCTGAATGAGAAGCGTATTGCAAAGCAGTAAAAAACAAACCAATAACTGTAATTCCCATAAAGAAAATTACGTTTAACCATAAATTTGCTTTGACTCTGGTTGTCCAATGGTATGCGTGATGCCCTTCGGATTCTACGTTTTCATTAGAAACAAGCGTAATGTTATCTTTGTCGTTTAATACCAAAGCGTGTCCTTCGGTAGCGTGTTCGCCTCCGCCCATGCTCAACAAAACAATGCCCAAAACTGTGCAAAACAGTCCGATTGCCAACAAAGTAAAAATGACTTTTCTAAGTCCGTCTGAAAAAACAAATTTTTCTTCTAAATCATGTTCGCTGACATGATGATTGTGTGATGCCATCTGTGATGAATATTAGAGTTTAACTGCCTTTTTGAAGTTGTTGCACATAAAGCACAATTTTCCAACGTTCTTCAGGATTAATTTGGCTTTTGTGCGACCACATTCTGCCTTTTCCGTGAGTAATGGTATGGAAAATATGTCCTTCGGGAAGGGTTTTATACCTGCCTGTGGTGTAATTGGGAACGCCTTTGTAGGCTTCACCAACTTTTCCGTCGCCTTTGCCTGTCTCGCCATGACAAGGAGAGCAAAAACCAAGATATAAATGTTTGCCTTGTGCCAACAATTCTGCACTGTTCAAAGAGTCCGCTTTGATTGGATTTTTAAGGATTCTGCCTGCCAAATCTACGCTATCTTTGTGCAAATCGTAAAAAATTACTTCCTGATTTTCTGTGTTAGAAGTATTTTTAGTAACAGAAACATAGTTCTGACGAGATACCGTTCCTTCCACAGGTGTGCGCATATTCAAAAACTTATTGCCTTTATAATCGTTATAAGGCAAAGAGTTAAAATAATCACTTTGTTTGTCTGTAACTTGCGAAAGTGGTTCGTAGGCAACCGAATGATACATTTGCGGAGCATACTCCGTACCTGCATTATCATCTTGCGCCCCACAAGACACCAGCAAAAAGGCAAATAAAGCAATGATTGGTAAATATCTGAATTTCAAATTCATTTTTTTACAAGTTAAAAACGTAAAAATTAGTTTTTACTAGCTCAACTGTCGGCTAGAACGAGTAACTCCGTTGTTGAACAAATCAATCAAATACTTGATAAAAGAACCTTCGTTTTCTTCTTCCGTAAAATCTTTACGATAGACTTCTTCCGCTTTTGCTTCTTTCAAAATCATTTTAATTTGATCTTCACTCAAAGAATTTTTAGCCAAATCAATCGCTAAAACCAATTTATCATCTGTGGAACGAATGTCGAAAATTTTAGGTACTTTGTAAGGTTTCAAGTCATTGCTAAACAAAAACGTACCTACCATGCCAAATGCGGCAAACAGAACTGTACACTCAAAACTCACAGGCACGAAATCAGGGATCGACAAAAACGGCTTTCCTCCAATAATCATAGGCCAATCTATTGCCATCATGCTGGTTTGCATAGTAATTGCAAAGGTAGTTCCTAATGCTCCGAAGCAAAAAGCTGCTACGGGCATCAGAGAACGTTCATAACCCAAAGCATCTTCGAGTCTATGCACAGGATAAGGCGTAAAAGCCTCCTGAATTTTCACGCCTGCGTGTCGGATATGCTCTACTCCGTGTAGGAAGTCGTCTTGATCATCAAAAACGGCTACCAAATAATGTTTTTCTTTTTCCATGTTTTTGTTCTCAATTAAACGTGAACTTCCACTCGATCTTCCTTCGGAACATCTGCATTGCTAATGGTGCGTCTTGCACGATACATTTTAGAATTAGATTCTTTCCAAACAGATTTTACTTCTGCCATGTTGATCACAGGGAAAAACTTAGCAAACAAGAAAAACAAGGTAAAAAACAAACCAAAACTAAACACATAAGACATAATGTCGTGAATAGTAGGGCTAAACATTACCCAACTAGACGGCAAATAATCGCGGTGCAAAGAAGTTACGATAATTACAAATCTTTCGAACCACATACCAATATTTACCACAATAGACAACACAAAAGTCCACATCAAACTTGTTCTGATTTTTTTGATCCAAAACAGTTGAGGAGAAATTACGTTGCAAGTCATCATTGCCCAATATGCCCACCAATAAGGTCCAAACATACGGTTGATAAACGCATATTGTTCGTATTCAACGCCTGAATACCAAGCAATAAAAAACTCTGTTGTATAGGCAATACCCACAATAGAACCTGTTACGATAATGATAATGTTCATCATTTCGATGTGTTCCATTGTTACATAATGTTCGAGTTTATATACTTTTCTGATCACAAGCATCAAAGTCAATACCATTGCAAAACCAGAAAAAATAGCTCCTGCAACAAAGTATGGCGGGAAAATAGTAGTATGCCAACCAGGAATAACCGAAGTTGCAAAGTCCATACTTACAATGGTATGCACAGAAAGTACAAGCGGAGTAGAAAGACCTGCCAAAACCAAAGATACCGCTTCATAGTGCATCCATGTTTTTGCTGAACCGTCCCAGCCCAAACTCAAAAATCCGTAGAAAAATCTGGAAACGGCATTGGTTGCACGATCTCTGATGGTAGCAAAATCTGGTACTAAACCAATGTACCAAAATACCAAAGAAACAGAGAAATATGTACCAATCGCAAACACGTCCCAAAGCAAAGGCGAGTTAAAATTTACCCACAAAGAACCGTAGGTATTAGGCAAAGGAAATACCCAATAGGCGCCAATCCAAGGTCTGCCCATGTGCATTACAGGCCAAATAGCGGCGCACATAACGGCAAAAATAGTCATTGCTTCTGCGGCTCTGTTGATAGAAGTCCTCCATTTTTGGCGAAACAACATCAAAACCGCCGAGATCAACGTACCTGCGTGTCCGATACCTACCCACCAAACAAAGTTGGTAATATCCCAAGCCCATTGAACCGTTTTATTCAAACCCCATTTGCCGATTCCGTTCCAAAGCATATCGCCAACAAACAAACCGCCAATAGCTAGAGTTAGCACCGAACCCGTAAAGCAAAGTAGCCACAATTTGGTTGGGGGTGCTTCTACTTGCTTGCAAATATCTTCAGTAACATCTTTGATGGTTTTCCCACCTGTTACCAAAGGTTCTCTTACTTCTGATATAACTTGCATAGATGTTAATTTTGGTTTTTAAGAGAATTTTTAGAACAGACTTTTCAGTCAATTCAAATATTCCATTTCCTAAAAAATGGAATATTTTTATTTTAATTATGCTTTTTCTTGATCTTTGTTTCTAACTTTTGTCAGATACCAAACATTTGGTTTTGTACCCACTTCGTCCAAAATATTGTATGCACGGCTTTTGATTTCGTGATTCAATAATTTAGAAATACTGCTTTCCATGTTGTTCAAATCTCCAAAAGTAATAGCGTCAGAAGGACAAGCAGAAGCGCAAGCCGTCATTACATCACCGTCATTAACAGTGCGTTTTTCAGATTTTGCTTTCAATTTGCCCGATTGGATTCTTTGTACGCAAAGCGAACATTTTTCCATAACCCCTCTAGAACGAACTGTAACATCAGGATTCAAAACCATTTTGCCCAAATCATTATTCAAATGATAATCGAACTCATCATTGTTAAAATATTTGAACCAGTTAAAACGTCTAACTTTATAAGGACAGTTGTTGGCACAATATTTTGTACCTACGCAACGGTTATAAGTCATTTGGTTTAAACCTTCGGTACTGTGCGTAGTTGCCGCCACAGGACAAACCGTTTCGCAAGGGGCATTATTGCAATGTTGGCACATCAAAGGTTGGAAAATCACTTCAGGACTATCAGATGCGATTTCTAAAGCCGCATAATCTTTTGGCGCGCCTTCAGAACTATAATAACGGTCAATTCTCAACCAGTGCATTTCTCTACGGTTGATAATCTCTTGTTTTCCAACAATAGGAACGTTATTTTCGGTATGACAAGCCACCACACAAGCCGAACAACCTGTGCAAGTGTTCAAATCGATGACCATTCCCCAATGGTGAATTGGGTATTTATGAATATCAGAGTCGTCTCCGTTACGAGAACTCCAAAGATTTTTTTCGTAATCTGTTTTTGGTGCAGGTTTTTCTTTTGGATAAGAATCACTAGAAACGTCCCACATAGAAATGTCTTGCGGGCTAACCAAACCTTTCGAGGTAGAAATTTTTGGCAAATAACGTCCTGCCAAATCATCTTTTTGGTATTCTACCAAAGTCGTTTCTTGGATAATACTTTCTCTGCCCATGAAAGTTTGGTGAGTTTGCGTTTGAGCAAATTTAACCATTTCATCAGCAGATGCCAATTCTACATTTGCAATTTGTGTATTTCTTACTGTGCCATCCATTTTCAAAAACGGATACATACTTACACCGCCTGCTTCCGTAGCTACTTTTCCTGCTTTTGTTCTACCAAAACCTAAAGCAATTCCAACAGTGCCTGCCGCTTGTCCAGGTTGAACCAAAACAGGCAACACAATTTCTTTTCCGTCAATTTTAACCTTTGCAACGTTAGTTTTGCCTTCTCTGGTAATAAAACCTTTTTCTCTGGAAGTAATTTGAGAAACAGAAATGTAATTTCCCCAACAAGCCTTAGAAATTGGA
>RDXG01000076.1 GCA_004292785.1 Bacteroidota bacterium | reverse complement strand
ATTTTTTTTTGAAAAATTTTGGCAATGACAAACTCAAAAATTGGTGGAAAAATAGGACTTGTTTCTCTGTGAATAAACACAAAATCGAATTTGTGCAAAGAAAATAAGATCAATAATCTGCGAATAAAACCCGCCAAAATTCCTACTATTTTTTGAGCAAAAAAGCCTTTTTTGTATAGAATTTTCCAAGTTTTTTGGCTTAAAAACGATTGCGTTTCGAAAGCGATTCCGTTTTGAGTCAAAAACGAAAAATATTGTTCAAAACGAAAACGTTGAGAAGGTGCCTGACCCAAAGGATAAGGCACTAAAAACAAAATTTTCATAAAGCAAGCAAATCGTTCATGCCAAAAATGCCTGTTTTTCCTGCCAAAAATTCGGCTGCCAAAACCGCACCTGTCGCAAAACCTTGTCGGCTGTGTGCTGTGTGCTTAATTTCGATGGTGTCTATGGCAGAAGTGTAATTAACAGAATGAATACCAAACACATTTTCTTCGCGTAAAGCATTGATTTCTAGTTGTTTAGAATCGATTACAGGACTCAATGCCCATTCTGTTTTACGAAAAATATTTTTCATAATTCCTTCGGCAAGCGTAACCGCTGTTCCGCTAGGTTTGTCTAGTTTTTGGGTATGATGAATTTCCTCCATTTGTACGTCAAAATCGGGATAATTATTCATCATTTTAGCCAAAATTTCATTGATTTGAAAAAAAATATTTACACCAATGCTATAATTTGAGGCATAAAAAAAAGCCGATTTTTGTTTGAGACAGGCTTGCTCTATTTCAGTTTTTTTGTCTAACCAGCCAGTTGTTCCACAAACGACAGGAATTTGTTGATCTACACAAAAACGTACATTGGCATAAGCCGAATGTGGGCTTGTAAATTCGATGGCAACATCTGTATTTTTTTTGCTAAGTAATTGTAAATCAGAGATATTTTGCACATCTATTCTGTAAGAAATTTCGTGATTACGTTGCAAAGCAATTTGTTCGATGGTTTTACCCATTTTTCCGTAACCAAGTAAAGCAATTTTCATAAATTTTTATTTTAAATAAATAGTCATTGAACAGTCTGATTCGACTAAAAATTTGGATTTTTCAAAATCTGGAACGCCAAAAGTAGCATTTGGATTGTTAGAAAAACCGTATTTTTCCAAAGGAATTCCCAAAAAATTGGTATCTAATTTTCCATTTGCATTTTCGTCATGGTAAGCGCTAATGGCGTAAGTTCCAGAGGGGATTTTATAAAAAACTATTTCTGCAACTTTTTGATTATCAAATGGTTGCACAATATTTTGAAATATATTTTTCATATAATTTCCTTTCCCTTGATACAAAGCGAGCATCAGATTTCCTTTGTTGTTGCTCATTCCTTTCAGAATAACACGAATAGAAAAGGTAGTTTGATCCAACATGATTAGGCTTTTTTAGTTTTTTTGTCGCAAGGGCAATCGCAAGGATTTTTCTTTTTCACAATTACAGGTGCTTTTTTCTTTGTCTTTTTCTCTGTTTTCTTTTCAGCTTTTTTGGCTTCTTTTTTTCCTAAAATTTGTGTTTTTTTCTTGGCTGAAGCAGGTGCTACCAATTTGATTTTAGGGTTAATTTTCGCTTTAATATTATTTTCTAGCGAAACATTTGCCTTTTTTACGTTCAAAACAAAGGGTTTAAATCCATTTTTTTGTTCTTTTTGACTTACGTGAACAAAAACAAGACTATCCGTTTGGCGAATTTGAGGTTTTTGAGCAATCACAAAGTTAGTTTTAGGCTTAAAATATCCTAAACCCAAATATTGATCTAAAGCAAAGAAGCCAATCACAGACAAAGTGAGTGAAAAAAATAGAAAAAATAATATTTTAAGCATAAAAAAAGATTTTAATTTCTGATAAATTATTCAACGGAAAAAAGTTTTCCAGGTAACGATTTTACCAAATTTTTCATTTCCAAAGAAAGCAGTACACCTGCCAAACGGCTGACGTTGATTTGTGCTTGCCACGAAAGTTCGTCGAGATGCATGGCTTTTTTCTGATCCAATAAAGTGTAAATTTGCAATTCTTCGGTTGTCATTTCAGGCAAAATTATTGATTTTTTATTTGATTTTTTACTTTTTGGATCAAATTCCCAATTCATAATGTATTCCAAATCTTCGATTTTGCTAAATAAATGTGCTTTATGCTTGACAATCAGTTGGTTACAACCTTCTGAAAATGGTTTGTGAATGTCGTTTGGCACAGCAAAAACTTCTTTGTTATACGAATTTGCAATTTCGGCAGTAATCAAAGCTCCGCCAGAGGCAGCCGCTTCGACCACAATCACCACATCAGCCAAAGCCGCAATGATACGATTTCTGTTAGGAAAACGCATGGCATCGGGTTTTGTTCCAATGGCGTATTCAGTAATTAAACCGCCTTTTTTTTGCATTTCTAAGGCAGTTTCCTTATGAACTGCGGGATACAAAACATCGATTCCTGTTGCCATAACGCCCACTGTTGCCATTTGGTTTTCGAGAGCAGCTCGATGGGAATAAATATCAATTCCATAGGCTAAACCGCTTACAATGAGTGCGTTATGTTTTTTTAGTGCAAAAACTATTTCTTCTGTAATTTTTTTTCCATAATTGGTTGCTTTTCTACTTCCTACAATAGCCACTGTTTTTTCAACATTCAAATTTATATTTCCTTGCAAATAAAGCAAAGTAGGCGAATCTGGAATTTCTAACAAACGCTTCGGATATTCGGGATCGCTGTAAGAAACGATTTTTGTACCCAATTTGTCTATTTTTTCCGCTTCTTTTTTTGCCAATTCGATTGCATTTTGTCTGAAATTGAGAATAGAATCTGCGATTTTATTTCCAATATTAGGAATTTGCAAAAGTTTTGTTTTTGGAACTTGAAATATTTTTTCTGCTGAACCGCAATAACTGACCAATTGTTTGGACAAAACTGCACCAATGTTTGGCAAAAAAGTTAAAGCAAGTTCGTAGAATTTAGACATTTGTTTATTTTTTTAATTAGAAATTTGTCCGATATAAGCTATTAATGCTCACAGACTAAAGTCTGTGTTACACTAATTTTGCAAAAATACTTAAATTTGACAAAATATTTTTTTTATTAGAAAATTGTCTGACTTGTATTTTTTTAAACTTTAAAACCAATGACCAAAATATCATCTGTTTGTTTTCTGCCCAACTTCCATGCTTCGATGGTGGTATCCAAAATTTGGTGCTGTTCTTCAAAAGATTTTTCATGAATTTCAAAAAATAATTCTCTCAAACGTTTTTTCATGAATTTTCTGTATTCCTCTCCTCCAAATTGGTCAGGATAGCCATCAGAGAACAAATAAAAATAAGTTGGCAAAGAAACATCAATTATTGTTTTGCTAAAATTAGCCGATTTGCTTCCTTTTACATAGCCTATTGGCATTTTATCAGCTTTTGCTTCAAAAACTTCTTTGTTTTGAATGTAAATCATTGGGTTGTTGGCAGCAGCCATTTCTACGGTTCTACTTTGCCAATCTATGGTGCAAATAGTTCCGTCCATGCCATCTCTGTTGGAGGTTTGTTCTTGTTTTAGGGCTGCCACAATGCCTTTATTCAAAATATCCAAAATCAAATTAGGCTCTGTAATATTTTCTTGGGTTACAATTTGGTTCAATAATTCGTTGCCGATCATGCTCATAAACGCGCCAGGAACACCATGTCCTGTACAATCAAGAGCAGCAATGACCGTTCTGCGAATATTTTGGATATGCGTTTCGGCAAACCAATAAAAATCTCCGCTTACAATGTTGCGAGGTTTGAGCAAAATAAAAGAGTCAGGCATAGTCAAACGAACTTTGTCAATTTCAGGCAACATTGCCGACTGAATTCGGCTCGCATAATTAATGCTATCCATCAAACTTTTATTGATGTGTTCAATTTGATGATTTTTGGACTCAATAATTTGTTTTTGATCGGCAATTTCTGTGTAAGATTCCGAATTTTGCAAGGCAATTGCCACATAAACTGCTAAATTTTTGAGAATACTTAATTGATAAGTGTCATATACATTTCGTTCATAAGACTGCACAGTTAGTACGCCAATGGCTTTTTCGTTCACAATCAAAGGCAAATAAATCATTGCCTTTGGCGAATTTCGTTTTGGATAAGGCGCATTTGGCACAATTTTTTTGTAAACTTCCAAATAATCATTGATAAAAACTTCTTGGCGATTATAAAAACACCAATTTGTCAAATCGTCTTCATCTGCAATCGAACATTCTTTGTATGGAATTTTTATTCCTCTTTCAATGTAATTCTCAAAGCCAATAGATTTTGTTTTTTCGTCATAAAGTCCAATTCCAAAGTCTGAAGTGTCGACCAATACGCTAATGTTTTCGTACAAAATTTCTCTGATGCTGTCCAACGATAGCGTAGCGGTTATTTTTTGCCCGATTTCACTCAAAATTTTGATATTATTGTAGGCTTGATCGGTTTTGTCTTTTTCGCCTGTAATTTCTTTATTTTTTCCTTCTAACAGATTTTTTTGGATTTCAATTTCGCTTTTTTGTTTTTTGAGTTCCTCACTTTGCAAACTTATTTCAGAGGTTCTTTCTTTCACAATATCCTCTAAACGTTGTTTTTGAAGTACCAAACGCCTAGTATTGAATTGAATAAAAAACCAAATGATAGAAATAGAAAGCAAAAAATAAACCATAAAAGCCCATTTGGTTTGATACCAAGGTGCTTTTACCCTAAATTCATAAACCGATTCGTTACTGATTGTGCCATAAATATTTTTGGCGCGCAACTTAAAACGATAATTTCCAGCGGATAAATTGGTGTACTCTTTTTTTGTTTCTTTTGTCCATTCTGACCAATGTGTATCGTAACCTTCCAAAAAA
>RDXG01000221.1 GCA_004292785.1 Bacteroidota bacterium | reverse complement strand
AATTTGCGTTCCCTGCGGAATGACCAAATTTCCTGTATTTTCTAGTTGCTCATCGGCTTTTTTTACATAAGGCGGATAATGCAAAAAAGCCGTAAATTGACTTAAATTCGGTCTTTCTAAGATTTGAATTTCGTAATTATTCGAATTAAAACCTGAAGCCTCGAAATAAAAATTGATCGGTTTTTGAATATTTTTGAACAAATACGAAAATTCATTGCTGCCTGCTTTGCGTTCCATTCTAATTTTTCTTCCGTTTTCGTTCACCAAAAAAACCTCGTTTGGCATGGCTGAACCGTTCATTTTCAATTTGACTTCAAAGTCTTCATTTTTGAAAACTTGTAGTTCGTTGTTGATCAAAGAGAAAGAAAAAGGAGCTTTTGCGTTAAATTCTTCGTCATAATTCACGATTCTGGGCGTACTTTCGGTGAATAATTGCGGAAAAATCATAAAAATTCCCAAAAAGAAGAAAAAAGGCGGAAGCAAATATTTCAAATATTTTTTGTTGATTCTATAATCTATAGCTGTTTTGAAATCAATAAGATTTAGTTTCTTTGCTTTTTGTTCGATGCTTGCTTGAATCAAAGAACTTTCGCTTTTGTTTAATTCGCCTAATTGCAACAAATTCAACAATTTATCATTTATTTCGGGAAAATATTTTCCAATTTGCAAAGAGGCTTCGGTGTTGGAAAGTGGTTTGTTGAGTTCAAATAATCGCAACAAAGGAATGAGAATCCATGAATAAAATGAAACTAAACTCAAACCTACAAAAGAAAAAAACAGCGTTCCTCGCAAGATTTTGTTCAAATTTCCAAAATATTCAACCGCATTAATAAGCGTAAAAGCAGACAAACACAAAGCAAGTGTTAAAATTGTGCCTTTAAGCAACAAATTTTTATAATATTTTTGCTTGTATTGTTTGAGTTTTTCGAGTAATTGATTGTATATAGACATTTGTTTAAGATTTTTTGTTTGGCTTGTTCAGAAAACGAATTGAAATATAATCATTAAAATTTGGATTACTCACTCATTACGTAATTTTTTATGTATTTGTTGAAAAAACCTTTAAATTTGATTAAAACAATAAATTTAAAGGTTTATTTAGATTATTGTTGTTCTTGTGGTTGTTCGTCTAACCTAAAAAATACTTGCGAAAAATCGCGATATTGCATTGGGTTGCTCAAAAAATTCTTGACTTTCATTTGCAACAAACGATAACCTTCGTCGTACCAAAGCACAATAATTGGGGCTTCTGACATCACCAACTGCTCGGCTTTCATAAAATACGCCATAGATTCTTCTTGTGAACCTGCTTGAATTGCCTTGTTGAAAAGCTCATCAAATTTGGGGTTTTTATATCTGGAAATATTTGGATACGAAACACTATCCATTTTTGAAGGCACATCTTTTCCGTTAAACATCATCAAAAATGCTTCTGGATTTGGAAAATCTGCGATCCAAGACAAACGAATAACATTAAAACTTCCAGTCAAACATTTTTCCGTAATTTGTGCGTGTGGTGCCTGATTGAGTTCAATATCTACATTCAAAATTTCCTTTAATTGTTTTTTGATTTCGTTGGCAACGTTTGTGTTTCTGCTACCTTCGGGGTTTAAATCCAAAACTACTTTTGGGAAATTTTTGCCATTCGGGAAACCCGCTTTGTTCAAAAAATACCTCGCAGAATCTGGTTTGAAACTATAACCTGAAATTTTGTTAATGTCATAATTTGGAAAAGATGGCGGCGTAATTCCGTTGATTCCTGCCTTAAAACCTTCTTTATTTAAGACATAATTCAAGATTTTTTCTCTGTCAATGGCATAAGAAAAGGCTTTTCTCAAATTTACATTTTTAAAAACTTCGCCCATATTCATAAACGACAAAATTTGTGTTTGCATTTCAGGTTCGCGCTGCAACAAATATTTTCCTTGTCCGCCGTCAATATCTTCGGTGGTTTCTTGCAAAAGTTCAAAAATTTGGTCAGCAGGCAAACGGTACATCATATCCAAATTGCCTTGTTTAAATTCGAGCAATTCAATTTGTTTGTCTTTGATAAAAGAAATTTTGATCGCATCCAAAAAAGGCAAAGTATTTCCAAATTGATCCACGCCATGATATTTTTCGTTGCGTTTCAAAATGATCGAAACATTGTCGTCAATATCTTCTTTTGCCAATTTGAACGCACCTGTACCTACACAATTTACGCGCATATCTTCGCCATATTTTTCGAAGGCTTCTTTTGGAAAAATCAAAGTTTCTGGACGACATAATTTTGCCAAAAACAAAGAATTTGGTGTTTCCAAAGTGATCTGAATGGTGTATTCGTCGATTACTTTTATGCCCTCCAATTCTTCGGTTGGTTTGCCTCCATTTTTTGTTTTTTCGTAATATTGATTTGCTCCTTTGATCACGTTTAAAAATACGTGCGCCCCCTGATTGCCCGCATATTGCGTACATAATTTGGTAAAACAATATTTGATGTCTTCGGCTTTGAGTTCTCTGCCTTTGCCATCTGCAAAACATTCGTTGTCATGGAAAAAAACGCCTCTTTTGAGATGAATGGTATAAACGGTTTTGCTGTTGTCAATGCTATAATCGCTTGCCAAACTTTTGATCACCTGCAAAGAATCCTGATCAAATTTGAACAATCCTTCATAAATTTGGGACGCAATGCGATAAGAATAGGCATCAATAATATTGTGAGGAAACAAATTTTTGATATATTCCGACTCATTGAGTTTGAAAATACCACCATAAACTCGATTTCCCTGACCTACTTTATTGGCTACTTTTTCTTCTTTGTTACTGTCTTTTTTGTTTTGACAGCCAAACATGACACCGATGCAGAAAAGTAAAATTATTTTTTTCATTAACGTCAATATTTATTAGTGAATAGAATAAATTGTTGAAAAATTATTTAAAAATTTTAACAATGTTTTTTTTATAATGATAAAATAGACTCCGATTTGTTTTGAAACAAAACTCAAAAACTCATTTCTAACAACACAGGACAGTGATCTGAATGTTCGGCATTACTTAATATGTGCGAAGAGTTCAAATTTGCTACCAAATTATTACTAACCAATTGATGATCAATTCGCCAACCCAAATTCTTTTTTCTTGCCCCAGAACGCACACTCCACCAAGTATAATGGTGCGGTTCTGAATTAAAATATCGAAAACTATCCGTAAAACCGCTTGCCAAAAAACGGCTAAACCATTCCCTTTCCGCAGGCAAAAAACCAGATGCTTTTTGGCTTTTGGAAGGATTATGAATGTCAATGTTTTGATGACAAATATTGTAATCTCCGCAAATAATCAATTTAGGAATTGTTTTTTTCAAATTGTCTATATAAACTTCAAAATCGTCTAGCCAATCAAATTTGAATTGTTGCCGTTCTTCTCCGCTAGAACCCGAAGGCATATAAACATTCAACAGCGAAAAATTGACGGTATCAACTCTCAAAACTCTTCCTTCAAAATCATATTTTGGTATTCCACAACCATATTCTACATGATCTACCGCAGATTTTGCAAAAATAGCCACGCCGCTATATCCTTTTTTTTCTGCGGATTGCCAAAAAACTTGATAACCTAAGTCCTCAAAAATGCGCCATTCGATGTCGTTTTTTTGAGCTTTAACCTCTTGCAAACACACAAAATCAGCATTTACAGCTTTGAACCATTCAAACCAACCCTTTTTTAGAGCTGCTCGGATTCCGTTTACATTGTAAGTAACAACTTTCATATACAAAATTGTTCTTTTATTTGAAAAATACCAAAAATTTAATTTTTTTTAATGTTTATTCCAACTATAAATATCTACAAATTTGCTTTAATTTTGAAAAAATATCCCGCTGTCAGACATTTGTCGGACAATTTTTTAGTGGTTTCTCCAAAATATTTCAACAAATATTCGAAATGAACTAAGTCATAAATACCTACAAATTTGCTTATTTTCAAATTGTTTAGCAAATAAAATCTTTTTTTATCAAATTTTTCTTAAAATATTGATAATCAAACGAAAATTTTTATTTAAACCAAATCTTTTTTGTTTCGTTTTTCTAAAAAATTTATCTTTTTATCTATGGAAATCATTTCGGGTTTTTCAAAATTATCCAAAATAGACAAAATTAAATGGCTGGCGAGTCATTTTCAAGGGCAAGAACAGGAAATTTTGCAAGAATTTCAAGGTTTTGAACACACAAATCCACAAATTCAACGTCATTTTGACGAATTTAGCGAAAATACTTTAACCAATTATTACCTTCCTTTTGGGCTTGCGCCAAACGTGATTTTGAACGGAAAAACTTATGCTGTGCCAATGGTCATCGAGGAAAGTTCGGTAGTGGCAGCAGCTTCGCAAAGTGCAAAATTTTGGTCAGAAAGAGGCGGTTTTCACGCAAAAATGATCGATACTCAAAAAATTGGGCAAGTACATTTTTTGTGGGAAGGCGATTTTAACAAATTATACGCCATTTTTGACGAAATAAAAGACGTTTTGCTCAATGCAACCGCAGAAGTTACCAAAAACATGATTACCAGAGGAGGAGGAATTTTGGACATCGAATTGCTGAACATGACTCATGTCGAAGCCAATTATTATCAACTCAAAGCCACTTTTAATACCTGCGATTCGATGGGCGCGAATTTTATCAACACTTGCCTCGAAATTTTTGCTAGAACTTTGCAACAATGGATCGGAGAAAACGATTTATTTGTTGGAAAAGAAAAAGATGTTACTATTGTCATGTCTATTTTGTCCAATTATACGCCAAATTGCTTGGTTCGGGCTTGGGTAGAATGTCCGATTGCAGATTTAGGAAATTTTGATGGCGGAATTGATGCAGAATTGTTTGCAAAAAAATTCAAAATGGCGATCACGATTGCCAAAAACGATCCGCACCGCGCCACCACACACAACAAAGGAATTTTTAACGGAGTTGATGCCGTTGTTTTGGCTACAGGCAACGATTTTAGGGCAGTTGAGGCTTGCGGACATACCTACGCCGCCCGCACAGGTCATTATCAAAGTTTGACAGATGTGAGTATTGACAACGGAATTTTTAAGTTTTGGATCGATTTGCCGATTGCTTTGGGAACGGTTGGCGGTTTGACTTCTTTGCATCCTTTGGCAAAACGTTCTTTGCAAATTTTGGGCAACCCGTCAGCGGAAGAACTCATGATGATTGCCGTTACCACAGGACTTGCGCAAAATTTTGGGGCATTGAGATCACTAATTACGACAGGAATCCAAAAAGGACACATGAAAATGCACTTGCTAAACATTCTCAATCATTTTCAGGCAAACGCACAAGAAAAAGAAACGGCAATAGAATATTTTAAAAACAATGTGGTTTCTTTTTCTGCGGTTTCTGCAATGCTGGAAGGTTTGCGAGATACAAAATTGGTGAAATAAAATATATTTTTGCATTGGCAAAAGTCTTTTTGACTTTGCCAACGCAAAATTTAGAATACAAAAAAAGAATATTTACTCTGATTTTTGATGTTTTTTGCGTAGATCATAATACTAAAAGACAAAGTTTATTTTGGAAAAAAGTCTAAATATTTAACAAAATCTAACAATGTTGTGCCGATAAACAGGCTTCCTGATATTCCCATTTTTTAGAATCTTCGCCTTCTTGTAAAAATTTTCTAAGAATTTTATAATCTGTATCAAATGGAATATTGATAGAAATAAGGTTTGGCAAATTTTTACTCTTGTCAGACACCTTAAAGGTGTCGGACAAATGTTACACAAAAATCTTTTTCAGAAGACTCTCATCTATCATGTTATAAGATTGTTCTGTAAAATTGTCTTTGTCAAAATCAATAAATTGTTGGAAATTACTTCTTTTGATAAGATAAAACAGCTCCACCACTGGCTTCAATATTATCCACTGCTTTAATAACTTGAAAATGAACATAATATACCCCCGTTTTAGGACAATGGTAAGTAATAAATTTTTGATAATGATTCCCTTTTAGATTATTAATCAATAGCTTTTTCTTTCCGTTTGCCGATTGATAGATACTTATTCTGATTATGGTATTTTCAGATGTCTCCAAACCAATTCGATAACTATTTCCCTCAGAAAATAGACAAAGATGACTGGTAGCATTGCATAAGATTCGTTTGGTAATGAATGCCTTTATAAATTTATAATCTTTAGGAATATTTTTTACGGCTTTGTTTGCCCAAAATAACCCAAGACTATCATTCATTTGCATTTCAAAGCCTTCTTTGATAGAAAATAATCTACATCTTGCTTCACAGTCTGGTAAACTGTCTTCTTGCGCATTTACTTTTGTTGTTAAAAATCCCACCAACAAGATGGTATAAAAAAACGTTTTCATAAAAATTGATTTTCTTGACAAGTTAAGCGCGAAAATTTTTAATAAATTTTCCTTTTTTATTAGCAGAGACTGATTATACTACGAAATCTTCGCCCATTCTTTATTTCTATGGTTTTTGCCTTCCAAAAATTCTTTCAACAAATTGTATTTTGGATTGGAAAGAGTCGGGTCAGAATCGATGATCTCGATCGCAATTTGCCTTGCGTTTTGCAAAAGTTGTTGATCTTTTGCCAAATCTGCAATTTGCAAATCCACAATTCCGCTTTGTTGCGTTCCCGCCAAATCCCCAGGCCCCCGAAGTTTGAGATCAGCTTCTGCAATTTCAAAACCGTTGTTAGTGCGAACCATCGTGTCCATGCGGTTGCGAGAATCCCTAGAAAGTTTCACGTCTGTCATCAGCACACAAAACGACTGATCCGCCCCACGCCCCACACGTCCGCGAAGTTGGTGCAGTTGCGAAAGCCCAAAACGTTCCGCATTTTCTATCACCATAACCGTTGCGTTGGGTACATTTACGCCCACTTCTATCACCGTTGTTGCCACCATAATTTTGGTTTCGCCTCTAACAAAACGTTGCATTTCAAAATCTTTGTCTGCCGACTTCATTTTTCCATGCAAAATACTCAAAGGAATATCAGGAAATGCCCTAGATATTGCTTCGTAACCTTCCATCAAATTTTTATAATCAAAATTTTCGGATTCTTCGATCAAAGGATAAACAATGTAAATCTGTCTGCCCAAATCTATTTGGGTTTTGAGCAAACCAAAAACCGTTAGCCTTGCCGAATCGTATTTGTGAATGGTTTTGATAGGTTTTCTGCCTTTTGGAAGTTCGTCAATTACCGAAACATCGAGATCGCCATACAAAGTCATTGCCAAAGTTCGAGGAATTGGCGTGGCGGTCATGACCAAAATATGCGGTTCGATTACATTTTTTTTCCATAATTTTGCGCGTTGCGCTACCCCAAAACGGTGCTGTTCGTCGATCACGCAAAGCCCCAAATTTTTAAAAATTACATCATCTTCGATCAAGGCGTGAGTGCCAACCAAAATATTTAATTCGCCATTTTTAAGATTTTCTAAAATAATTTTTCGCTGTGAATTTTTGGTAGAACCTGTCAAAAGTGCAATTTTAATGTCTAACAAATCGGCAAATTCTTTCAAACTTGCAAAATGTTGCTGTGCCAAAATTTCGGTAGGTGCCATCAAACAAGTTTGCACGCCGTTGTCAATGCCCATCAACATATTGATAAACGCCACAATCGTTTTCCCGCAACCGACATCTCCCTGCAAAAGTCTGTTCATTTGTTTGCCTGAATTGCAATCGCTATGAATTTCTCGAAGTACCTTTTTTTGTGCGTTTGTCAAATCAAAAGGCAAATGATTTTTGTAGAAATTGGTTAATAAAGTAGTGCTTTTAAAAATTTGTCCTGCCGATTTATCTCGTCTGGTTTGCTTATTTTGAACTAATTTTAACTGAATCGCAAATAATTCCTCAAACTTCATTCGCTTTCTGGCTTGTTCGAGGATTTGTGTATTTTTTGGAAAATGAATATTTAATAATGCTTTTTTTCTGGAAATTAGGTTTTGAGAAATCAAAATTTCTTCGGGCAAAAATTCGTTTAAATGATCAAAAACTAACCTAAAAATTTCTTTTTGCGCATTCGCCAAATATTTGCTTTCGAAATGAAATTTTTTCATTTTTTCAGTAACACTATACACAGGCAAAAGCGTGCTAGGCAAGGTTTTATTGGGGTCGTATAACTCAAAATCGGGGTGAGCAATATTTATTCGGCTACCAAAAAGACTTACTTTTCCGTAAACTGCATACTTTTTGCCGACTTGCAAAGCTCCCAAAACCCAAGTAACCCCTTTGAACCAAACTAATTCGACCATGCCCGTTTGATCCTCCAAAATTGCCATGACTCTTTTGCTATGCCCTTCTCCTAAAACCTTGATTTGTTGGATAGTACCTAAAATTTGTACGTGATTTTCGTCTTCATTTAGGTCGCCAATCGGAAAAAATGTACTGCGATCTTCGTAGCGGTACGGAAAATGGTAAAGCAAATCCCTATACGTGAAAATTCGTAGTTCTTCACGCAAAAGTTCGGCTCTTTTGTCTCCGATTCCTTTTAAATATTGGATTTTTGTATGGAAAATGTTTTCTATCAAGTTTATTTTTATTTTTTATTTACTTTTATTCTGAATCATCAGAAATCATTGGTGGAATGATAATTACTTCCAAAAATACATTATTCAATAATTCAAAATCGTAATCTGCGGTTAGCAAAGGAATTTTAAAATGAGCCGCACTAGCCGCAATCCATAAATCGTTTTTACCCAAAATAAAGGCAGATTGTCCTTTGGGTAGCTTTTTGTTTGGGTGCTTTCCTCGACTATAAGCGTCTATTTCTGCGTATAATTCACGAATGGCATTACCTTTCATGGTTATAATTTCCATGTTTTTTAAGATATAATCCATTTTTTCTAATTTTTTATTCCCCCAAGCATTCATTTTGGATATAGCCAAAAGTTCTGCCGAACTTGCATAAGAAGTATAGAGTTTAAGCCCTGAATCGTTTAGCCCATGTTGTTTTGCGATCCTTTTCCAACTTTCAGAATCTCTGATCATCTCGATCAAAACATTCGTATCTAAAAAATACTTTTTCATATTTTTGTTTCAGATACAGGTTCATAATCGAGTATTTGATCGTCATCATCATCAACTGGCATACTATCAAGTTTAGTCCAATCTTGAGGTTTGGCATCATATTTTGCCATTTCATTGGGCGTATAACAAGGAATGCCCTTAAAAATTTCCTGTGTATCAAATTGATGAAACAAGTCTTGTAAAGCCAAAACCCGCGCAACAATTTTAATAAAAATAATTTGTTCCTCAACAGAAAGTTTTGCAAACTCTTGCATGGTTGCAGTCAAATTTGGTGCTGTAGTGTTTTCCATTTTGTTCTAATTTTATTTTAAAATTTTGCAAAAATACATCAATTTCGATTAAGCAAAGTTAATGATTATTAGCAATTTAGCAAAAAAAAAGGCTTTTTTTATATTTTTTTCATAAAAAAAGCAAGCCTTTCAGCTTGCTCTAAAACTTAACTTTTTGTTTCTTCAACTTTCAAAACGATCACTTTTAGTTCTTCGCCTGTGCCTTCATAATCTACGGCAAGCGTTGAACCTTCTGTAATTTCGCCTTTTAGCAATTCTTCTGCAATCGGATCTTCCAAGAATTTTTGGATGGCTCTGTTCAAAGGTCTTGCGCCATATTGTGGGTCATAACCTTTTTCAGATAAGAAATCTTTTGCTTTTTCGGTCAATTCAATTTTGAATCCCATTGTATTTATTCTTGCGAACAATTTGCCCAAAGAAAGATCAATAATTTGGTGAATATGCTCTCTTTGCAAAGAATTGAAGACAATTACGTCGTCCAAACGGTTCAAAAATTCGGGAGAAAATGCTTTTTTCAAAGCTCCTTGAATGACTGAACGCATATTTTCGTCTGTCGTTTCTCTTGATTTGTTCGCAAAACCAATGCCTGCTCCAAAATCTTTCAAATCACGAACTCCAATATTCGAGGTCATGATGATGATCGTATTTCTAAAATCGACTCTTCTGCCCAAACCATCAGTCAAAACTCCGTCATCAAGCACTTGCAACAAAATATTAAAAACGTCAGGGTGAGCTTTCTCAATTTCATCAAGCAAAACCACACTGTACGGTTTTCTACGGATTTTTTCGGTTAATTGACCGCCTTCTTCGTAGCCCACATATCCTGGAGGCGCACCCACCAAGCGCGAAACCGAGAATTTTTCCATGTACTCACTCATGTCAATTCTGACCAAAGCGTCTTCTTTGTCGAACAAATAAGTAGCCAAAACTTTTGCCAATTCCGTTTTTCCGACTCCCGTAGGACCTAAAAAGATAAACGATCCGATAGGTTTTTTAGGGTCTTTCAAACCGACTCTGGTTCTTTGAATTGCTTTTGTGAGTTTTTCGATGGCTTTTTCTTGACCAATTACTTTGTCTTTCAAATCTTGCCCCATGTTGAGCAATTTTTTGCCTTCGGTTTGTGCCACTCTGTTTACAGGGATTCCTGTAACCATCGCTACCACTTCTGCAATGCTTTCTTCAGTAACAGGATACACCAATTTTTGCGTTTCTTGTTCCCAACGTGCTTTTGCAACTTCCAACTGCTGACCGAGTCTTTTTTCTTGATCGCGCAATTTGGCGGCTTCTTCGTATTTTTGGTTTTTTACAACCTGACTTTTTTCTTGTTTTACTTTCTCGATTTGTTTTTCGAGTTCAACAATGTCTTCGGGTACATGAATATTGTTGATGTGAACTCTTGCTCCTGCTTCGTCCAAAATATCGATGGCTTTGTCGGGCAAAAATTTGTCGCTAATGTATCTGTCCGAAAGTTTTACGCAAGCCGCAATCGCCGCATCATCATATCTGACATGGTGGTGATCTTCGTATTTGTTTTTGATGTTGTGCAAAATTTCGATGGTTTCATCTACAGAAGTTGCATTGACCATCACAATTTGGAAACGTCTTGCCAAAGCTCCATCTTTTTCGATGTATTGGCGATATTCGTCTAGTGTAGTTGCCCCGATGCATTGGATTTCGCCCCTTGCCAAAGCAGGTTTGAACATATTTGAAGCATCAAGCGAACCAGAAGCTCCGCCTGCGCCGACAATGGTGTGTACTTCGTCAATGAACAAAATAATTTCAGGAGTTTTTTCTAATTCACTCATGACCGCTTTCATTCGTTCTTCAAATTGCCCGCGATATTTTGTGCCAGCCACCAAAGATGCCAAATCAAGCGTAACCACGCGTTTTCCAAACAAAACTCGCGAAACTTTTTTCTGAACAATTCTCAAAGCCAAACCTTCGGCGATGGCAGTTTTGCCCACACCAGGTTCCCCGATCAGAATTGGGTTATTTTTTTTGCGTCGACTCAAAATTTGAGCAACTCTTTCAATTTCTTTTTCGCGCCCAATGATTGGGTCGAGTTTGTCGGCTTCGGCTAATTTGGTCAAATCTCTGCCAAAATTATCCAAAACAGGAGTTCGGGATTTGTCGGAACGCTGTCCTGCATCTCCGCTTTTTCCGCCTCCGCCAAACATTTTTGACTCGTCATCTCCGTCATCTGCGTCAGCAGGATATTCGGCAGTCGGGTTTTGTGTATGATATTCTAAAAGGTCTTTCACTACTTCGTAATTTACGTTAAATTTTTCGAGAATTTGCGTTGCCAAATTGTTTTCCTCTCTAAGAATAGAAAGTAACAAATGTTCTGTACCAATAATTTGCGCATTAAAAATCTTTGCCTCCAAATGCGTAACCTTCAACACTTTTTCGGATTGGCGAGTCAAAGGAATATTCGCCAAATTTTTGATGTTGTGGTTTGCCGTACCGCGTGTAGCTTGTTCGATGGTATTGCGTAAATCCTCAAAAGAAACACTTAATTTTTTGAGTAGCATCGCAGCCACGCCCTCGCCTTCACGAATCATGCCCAAGAGCAGATGTTCCGTTCCAATGTAATCATGTCCGAGTCGGAGTGCCTCTTCACGGCTCAAAGAAATTACTTCTTTGACTCTATTTGAAAATTTATTTGCTTCCATACCATTTGATTACTGTTTAAAAAAGCCTTTTGTAAAAATATTAAAATAATTGTAATTTTTTATCATTTATGAATTTTTTTTTATTAATAATTTTTATTTTTAATTTTTTGCCTTTGTAGAACAGACTTTAGTCTGTTTGTATTTTGAACAGAAAAAGTCTGTTCTACACAAAATGCTTAATTCTGTTTCAAATTTATTCATTTCGTTCTTTAATTTTTTGCCAAGTTTGATCAAAAATTTCAATAATTTCTGCCACAGTTTTCTCCTCGATCAATACATGATCTTTTGGATTTTCCACAGGATGCGTGTGCCAACCGATATCATTATCACGATCAATTCCCCACAAACGCTTATTTTGGTCATCTTTTAACAAATAAATCAAGGTAAAATTAAGAACCACGAGTTTACTGTTGAAAAAGATTTTCAAAAAATAATATTCTTCTAGTATTGCTTTTGATAAAAAGCGAGTTTCTGTTTGCTGATTAATTTCTAGCCTTTGAATGTAGTCTAGTTTGGCTAAACCATTTCTTAGTTCTGCCTCGAATTGTTCGATGTCCATGTATCTAATTTTTGTTTATAATGATCAATGTCATAAAAAGCGCATAACCACATTTGATAATTGGAAATATGCTCCCAATAAACGCCATCCCACTCTTCACGGCAATTTTCTTCATATTCCAAAAAAGACATTTCCTTTTTGGTGGAAAATTTATAATCTTCTACCTTGTTGTATTTGATTTCTAAAACCAAAAAAGTTCGTACAAATTCATAAAAATCAAAAGTGTTCGGATCGATAAAATTCAAAATCAAATCTGTTTGTGCTTCTGACAAAATCAATTTATTTGTTTGATAATCAAGCACTTCCAAAGATTTCCAAGTATCAAGCAAATAATCGTAACGCCTTTTTTCAGAGGCAAAATAATGTTCTATTTCAAAAACTCTTTTGACTATTTTATGAAAAGCCAAATTCGGATTTTCTTTTGTTGCCATCAAATCTGTAATAAATTTGCAAGATTCTGGGCTTAATTCGATGATTGTGTTTTTCATGAAATTTTGGGATTTGTATTTTCAATAATTTGTGAATAAATTTTTTTACCAATTTCTTGTAAATAAGGTTTGGCATTTGTACCTTCACAGAAAAGCAAATCTAAAATGGAAAGATTGTTTACAAAACCGTTGCCAAATACTTGAATATATGGTTTTTCTACGTTAAAAGGCGTTTTTTGCGAATTAAACGTAGATCGGAAGTCAATAGTTGGCAGTTCGATTTGTTTTTCGTAGTTATTTGTTCGGTCAATTTGTCGGTTCAGTTGCAAATATTTCAGACAAATTGACATCATTTGCCAATTCCAATCAAATAAAAATTGAGTCTTGTTTTGAAACAGTTTTTCGAAGTCATCGGCATAAAATTCGAAAAAAGGAGCTTTTTTGTAGGCAGAATAAATGCTTCGCCAATGAATTTGTTGCCAGTTTTCGGCATAAGAAATTTCTACTTCGTTAATTAATTGATGTTTAGAACTTGCCAAAACAGGTACAGAAAGCATAGAAACCTTGTTTGCGGTCAAAATATAAGTCCTGTTTCGAAGACTTTGTTTCTGATAATTTTCATGGGCTTCAATTTGTATATTTTCAAATTGCGAAAGCAAAGCAAAATAATGAATAGAAGGCAAATAGTGTAAGGAAAATAGCATAAAAAATTAGTTTTTTAACATTTTTTAAAATATTAGCAATTTATTAACATCTCATAAACTCTTTTATAACAACAAAAAAATTACTTTTGTGTTTAAATTACCAAATTACGAAACTAAAATCTTAAATATTCGTACAATGCAAAAATTTTTCACTTTTATTATCGTATTTGTTCTCTTGGTGCTATGTCAAGCGGCAAATCAATCTGTTTTTGCACAGGTTACCAGTTCTTCGATGTCAGGTTATGTACTTGACAAAAACAAAGAGGGACTTCCAGGTGCAAATGTGGTTGCAACTCACTTACCTTCTGGCACACAATATGGCGCTGGTACTTTGGTAGATGGTGGTTTTCGTTTGCCTTCCATGCGTACAGGCGGACCATACAAAATAGTGGTTACTTTTATTGGTTACAAAGAACAAGTCAAAGAAGGCATTTATTTGAGTTTGGGAACTACTGCCAACATCGATTTTATTCTTGCCGAAGAAGGTACTGAAATTGAAGGAGTGGAAGTTGTTGCAGACAAAAATGACGTTTTCAGTTCGGACAGAACAGGAGCTTCTTCTAACTTTTCTAAGGAAACTTTGAACTCTTTGCCAACCATTAGCCGTAGTTTAAATGATTTTACGCGTATGACTCCGCAAGCAAGTGGTTCGTCTTTTGGAGGACAAGACAACCGTTTTAACAATTTGACTATTGATGGTTCTATTTTTAACAATAGTTTCGGTTTGGCTTCTCAACCTGGCGGACAAACCAACGCTACACCAATTTCTTTGGACGCAGTAGAGGAAATTCAAGTAAATCTTGCTCCTTATGATGTGCGTCAAGGCGGATTTGTGGGTGCGGGCATCAATGCGGTTACTAGAAGTGGTACAAACGAAATTTCTGGTTCTGCTTTTTGGAATACACAAAATCAAAGTTTTTTAGGTAAAAAAGCTGATGGAAATGATGTTACAGTAAACAAATTTGACAAAACACAAGCAGGTTTCCGTTTGGGAGGACCGATTATTAAAAACAAATTGTTTTTCTTTGTAAACGGAGAAATTGAAAGAAGAAGCGATCCTGCGACTACTTTTACTGCCAATCGTGGAACGGGCGCAGCTAATGAAACACGGGTATTGGCTTCTGATTTGGATCAACTTTCTAATTTTATGAAAGAAAAATTCAATTATAATGTCGGAAATTATGACAATTACAATTTGCAAACATACAGCGATAAATTTTTAGCTAAAATTGATTACAACATCAATAAAAACCATAAATTAAGTATTCGTTACAACTATTTACGTTCTTACCGCGAGATTTTGCCAAGTAACTCTGGAGTAGTAAATGGCGGTAGAAGTGGAAACTTAAACGCTATGAATTTGAGTAGTTCTAATTACACAATTAATAACGATATTTATTCTACGATTGCCGAATTGAACAGCACTTTTGGAAGCCGTTTTTCTAATAATTTGATCGTAGGTTTTACCGCAAACCGCGATTATCGTAGCAGTGAAAGTTCTCCTTTTCCTTTGATTGACATTCAAAAAGATGGCAGCACTTATACTTCTTTTGGTTACGAACAATTTACGCCAAACAACAAATTGGATACAGACACTTGGCAGTTACAAAACAATTTGACTTATTATGGCGGCAAACACACCATTACAGCAGGCGTAAATATGGAATATTTTACATTTGTCAATGGTTTTACTCCTAATTATTACGGAAATTTTCAATACAGGTCATTAGACGATTTTTACAGAGCTGCAAATCAATTCCTTGCTAATCCTAACACCACTACATCTCCTGTTTCTTTGGCACGTTACCAATACCAATATTCAGCTATTGAAGGTGGTGGAGTTCCTTTGGCAGAAACAAAAGTGTTGTACATGGGAGCATATTTACAAGACGAAATTCAGGTAAAACGCAATTTGAAAGTAACAGCAGGTATCCGTATTGATGTGCCTTCTTTTGCAAATACAGCTTTGGAAAACAAAGCATCTAGTCAAGTTTCTTACCTTGATGGTATGAAATACAACACTGCTAAACTCCCAGAAACTAATGTTTTGTTTTCGCCAAGAGTTGGCTTTAACTGGGACGTGTTTGACAACAAAAAAACACAAGTGCGCGGTGGTACAGGTTTGTTTACAGGTCGTCCTGCTTTTGTTTGGATTTCGAATCAAGTTAGTAATAATGGTGTTTTGTTAGGAGCAATTTCACAGGACAACACGACTGCTTTTCCATTCAATACCAACGTAAACCAATTTAGACCTGCTACCCCAACTTTGCCTACCAATTACGATTTGGCTTTGACCGATCCTAATTTCAGATTCCCACAAGTAATGCGTTACAATATTGCTGTGGATCAACAATTACCATTTGGTTTGATAGGTACTGCCGAATTTTTATATACCATGAACGTGAACAACGTTTCTTACATCAACGCAAATTTAGAACCTGCCACAGCCAAATTTAGCGGACCTGATCAACGTGATCGATTTAATGGTTATGGTTTGACTGGTGCAAATCAAAACAATGCAAACCGCATCAACGACAATGCTATAAATGCTATTGTTTTGAAAAACACAGGTTCAGGCGATTCGTTTATGGCAACTTTCAAACTCGAAAGACCATTTAAAAACGGTTTTTATGCCATGCTTGCCTACAATTTTGGTATGACCAAAGATATTATTTCTGCGGGTTCAGTAGCTTCATCTTCTTGGCAAGGTGCTAGAAGTGTGAACGGAAATAACCGTTTAGACTTGACTTATTCGGACAACGATACTCGCCACCGTTTTATTGGTAGCGTTTCTTACAGAAAAGAATATTTGAATTTTGGTTCTACTGCGGTCAATTTGTTTTTCCAATCGCAAACACAAAACAGAGCAAACTACACTTATGGCGGTGATTTTAACGGTGATCAAAACAACGCAAACGATTTGATTTACATTCCAAAAGAAGGCGAAACCAAATTTTTGCCAATCACACAAGGCACAGGTGCTGCTGCGGTTACTTTGTTTACTGCTCAACAACAAGCTGATGCTTGGGAAGCATACATCAAACAAGACGAATATTTGAGCGCTCGTCGTGGAGAATATGCTGAAAGAAATGCAGTAGTTATGCCAATGCTTACCAATATTGACTTTAACATTACACAAGAATTTTTTGTAAAAGCAGGAGGAAAACGCAACACTATCCAATTCCGTTTCGATATTTTCAACGTTGGAAACTTGCTTAACAATGCTTGGGGCGTTGGAAAAGCCTTTAACACTACACAACCGCTTATTCCTGCGGGAGTGGATGCTACTGGTTATCCACAATTCAGAATGCAAAGAGTAAATGGCGCTTTGCCAACCGAAACTTACCGTTCACGCACTACCATTTCTGACGTGTGGAGCGCACAGTTTGGTATTCGTTATATTTTTAACTAATTTTTGTCGTAAAACAAACATTCTTGTTTGTTTGCAAAATTGACAATAAAAAAACCTGTCAAATAAATTTGGCAGGTTTTTTTTATTGTAAAGTTTAATTTTCTCAAAACTCAAATTTTTATGAATTTATTTTTATTTTGCAAAATAAAGGAACAAAAAGCTACTAGATCGCATTGATCAAAAATTAGAATTGCTTAAAAACTCAAACACAATGAAAATATTAATCACTACTTTTTTACTAATTTTTTTATCTTTTTTTTCTTTTGCACAAAAACAAGAAATAGATAGCCTAAAAAATGTCATTTCGGATTTTGAAAATAGCAAAAATTTCGAAACAAACCTTAATTATCTTGACGCACTAAATTTGCTTTCTTATAAATATTATGCCTTTTCTCCTGATACCATGTTGATTTTGGCTAAAAAAAGTCGAAAATTATGCGAACAAGCCAACTATGAAATCGGAAAAATAGAAGCTATCAGAAATATCGGGATTTATTTTGACGTAGAAGGCGATTTTCCGCAAGCCCTAAAATATTTTCAAGAAGCCATGCCACTTGCCCAAAAAATTGATTACAAAAAAGGAATTGGAAGGCTTTATAACAACATTGCTTTAATTTATGAAATGGAAGGAAAATACGATTTGGTGTTGGAAAACCATTTTAAATCTTTGAAAATAAAAGAAGAAATTGGGGATAAAGAAGGCATTGCTGCAAGTTTGAACAACATTGCAAGCATTTATAACAGCCAAGCCAATTATGCGCAAGCATTG
The DNA here is from genome assembly GCA_004292785.1 of Bacteroidota bacterium. Taxonomy (GTDB): domain Bacteria; phylum Bacteroidota; class Bacteroidia; order Cytophagales; family Thermoflexibacteraceae; genus RDXG01. Next base: position 4,105 of record RDXG01000221.1, on the reverse strand, counting down.
ACGCACTATTTCAAATCTTTGGGTATTTGCCAAGAAATTGGAGACAAAAAAGGAATTGCAACCGCTTTGAACAACATTGCAATTATTTATAAAATTCAAGGAAATTATCCTGAAGCTTTGGAATATTATTTTAAATCTTTGAAAATAGATGAACAAATAGAAAACAAACAAGGAATTGCCGCAACTTTGATCGGAATTGCGATTGTTTATTACGACCAAGACAAATATACAGAATCTCTAGAAAATCAATTCAAATCCTTAAAAATCAATGAAGAAATAGGAAATAAACAAGGAATTGCCGCCAATTGGACAGACATTGCAAATGTTTACAAAGAGCAAGGAGAATACAAAATTGCCTTAGAAAATCTTTTTAAATCCCTAAAAATCAAAGAGGAAATGGGAAATAAACAAGGCATAAATATTTCTTTAAACCACATTGCGGACATTTACGAATTGCAAGAAAAACATGATCTAGCCCTAGATTATTATTCACAATCTTTGACAATAAGCCTCAATTTGGGCGATCAAAGTTTGATTAGTAGTAATAAAAATGGTTTGGCAAGGGTATATTTTTCCTTAAAAAACTATGCAAAGGCACTATCTTATGCTCAAGAAGGCTTGCATTTGGCAAGAAAAATAGGCGAAAAAGAAACCATTAAAAATATTAGTCATACTTTGAGCAAAATATATGCAGCAACAGACAAATACAAAGAAGCCTTTTTTTATTATCAGGAATTTAAAACGCTGTCCGATAGTTTGTATAACCAAAATACAGACGAAAAAATTATCAAGCTACAAGCTGAATACAAATACGATAAAAAACTAGCCGCCATGCAAATTGAACAAACTAAAAAAGATTTAGAAACAGAAAAAGAATTGCAAAAAAATACTTTCATTCGAAACGGATTTATTGTAGGTTTTTTGGCTATGTCAATTATTGTTTTTATTATTTTTAGGAATTTGCAAAAACAGAAAAAAGCAAAAGAACTTTTACAAGACAGAAACAACGAAATTTTGCAGAAAAATGACGAAATTATAGAAACTAACGAAGAATTGAAACAAGCCAACGACAAAATACACGAGGCATTTAAAATTGTTCACGAAAAAAACGAAGAAATTACGGCTTCTATAAACTATGCTTTGCGTATTCAAAATGCCATTTTGCCAACAAGCACACAGATTCAGCAATATTTTCCTGAAAGTTTTGTGTTGTATAAACCCAAAGACATCGTTTCAGGCGATTTTTATTGGTTTACAGAAAAAGGAAATCACAAAATTATTGCAGTCGTAGATTGCACAGGACATGGCGTTTCTGGGGCGTTTATGACCATTATTGGCAACAATATTCTCAACCAAATTGTCAATGATTATGAAGTTTATTCACCAGAAAAAATATTAAATTTGATGCCTTTGTTACTAAAAAAACACCTTTCCAACTCGAACGGAATTGTTAAAGATGGCATGGATATTTCGATCATCAGCATTTCAGAAACGCCAAATGGCATATTAAAACTGGAATATGCGGGCGCAATGAATCCTTTGTATTATGTTCAAAATCAAGTATTTAAAGAAATAAAAGCCGACAAAATGCCCATCGGGGAAATGAATCACAAAGAAAATTTTGAGTATCAGAAACATGAAATTTTATTAGAAAACCCAATTACTTTTTATTTGTGTTCAGACGGTTTTCAGGATCAATTTGGTGGCGTGAAAAACAAAAAATTTATGGTCAGTTCCTTAAAAAAATTATTGTTCGAAATTTCTGAAAAACCAATGGAAGAGCAAGGCGAAATTTTGGAAAATACACTCAATCATTGGATTTCAGAAGGCAAAGAAACGCAAGTTGATGACGTTGTTATTTTAGGAATTAGAATAAACCTGAAATAAGTAGTAAGACAAAATTAGCTTAGGTTATTTTTTATCATAAATCCTTGATAATCAAAATTATCCGACACCTTTGAGGTGTCTGATAAATATGCTCTATTACTTAACATTTTTTAAAGAAATGTTATTTCTAGAAACCTGTTCAAAAAAATTGCTAGTTTTTTATTGATGATGATAAGGTTCATTTTTTAGGATCGTAAAAGCACGATAAAGCTGCTCTACTACAAACAAACGAACCATCTGATGCGAAAAAGTCATCGCAGAAAGCGACATTTTGTAGTTTGCTTTTTTATACACTTCTTCGCTAAAACCATAAGCTCCGCCAATAAGCAAAACTAAGGTTTTAATACTTGCATTCATCTTTTTTTGCAAATAATCCGAAAAACCAACGCTAGTCAAACTTGTGCCATTTTCGTCAAGAATAAGCAAATGATCCGAATTTGAGATTTTGGCTAAAATTAGTTCTCCTTCTTTTTCTTTTTGCTGCTGCACACTAAGATTTTTTGCATTTTTAAGGTCAGGAATTACTTCCAATTCGAATTTTGTATAAAAAGACAGGCGTTTGGCATATTCCTCGATCAACGATTGTAAGGCTTTGTTATCCGTTTTGCCTACGGCAATAAGTTTGATATTCATTTTTGATTTTTTCGCAAAAATACAAAAAAATGTAAACTTATTTAAGCATTTTTTATTAGTTTCTAGCGTTCTAAAATTTTTGTATGGATTTTTTATAAATGCCTTCGATATGTTAAAAAAACTGTTTTTACTATTCTTTTTTGCGCTGACGATTGGCGAAATTTTTGCCCAAGACCCACAAATTACGCAATTCGACCAGTCGGTGATGTACCTAAATCCTGCTTTTACAGGAACGACAGGCAAATTTCGTTATCACGGCTTGCAACGTTTGCAATGGCTGGCTATCGATTCTTATTACAACACAACCATTGCCTCTTTTGACTTTAATGCCCAAAAATTGCGTAGCGGTTTTGGTTTGAGTTTGATGTACGATCAGGCAGGTTCGGCAAATATTAATGCAAGCAATATTGGTGGTTATTATTCGTTTTTTGTACCGATCAGGACTTGGGTTTTGCGTTTGGGTTTACAAGCAAATTATGTAAGTCGGGGCGCAGATTTTAGTAATAAATTGGTTTTTCCATCTCAAGTTTTGCAAAATTCTGCTCCTGTTTGGGAAGGAAAAAACGGTCAATCCACAAGTTTTTGGGACTTTTCGACAGGTTTGGTGATTTATAACCGCAATTTCTGGTTTGGTGCATCTTTGCATCATTTGAGTCAGCCAAATCAGTCTATTATTGGCAGTTCGAGCGCGCTTGCCATGAAGATTTCGGCTCATGTGGGCGCAAATATCGAGATCAAAAGGTCGCAAGGAAATTTGTATATTTTGCCTTCGGTTTTGTTCAAACAGCAAGGCGCAATGTCGCAATTAGACATTAGTACCCGATTTGGCATCGAAAATTTTCCAATTATTTTTGGTGTTTCTTATCGCGGTTTGCCAATTTTGCCTTCCTTAAAAGGGCTAAATCAAGACGCTTTGGCGGGAATTGTGGGTTTTCAGATGGGAAATTTGTATATGGGTTACAGTTACGATTTTACCATTTCGAGCCTTGCCCCATATTCTGGCGGTTCTCACGAAATTACGATTACTTATCAACACGGAAGTTACCCCGAAGACGTGATTTGTCCTTTGTTTTTTAAAGGCAGAAAATCGCATAATTTTAGACGTAATTAATTGATAATCAAAACCTTTATAAGACTTGAAGGCTTATAAAGGTTTACAAATTATCTTCGCCAATTCAAGGCATACAAATCCAAACGGCGATCTTTAAGGTTTCGAACACTTCCGCTGGAGTGCATTTCTTTTAACAAATCCAAATTTACATCTGCGATCAAAGTCATTTCTGTATTTGGCGTAGCTTCTGCCACAATAGCATTGGTCGGAAAAGCAAAATCAGAAGGCGAAAAAACAGCCGATTGCGCATATTGAATGTCCATATTATGTACTCTTGGCAAATTTCCAACACAACCTGCAATGGCTACATAACATTCGTTTTCGATGGCGCGGGCTTGTGCGCAACGTTGCACGCGATGGTAAGCGTTTTGGGTATCTGTTAAAAAAGGCACAAACAAAATTTCGACTCCTTCTTCTGCATACAAGCGCGAAAGTTCAGGAAATTCGACATCATAACAAATCAAAATGCCAATT
>RDXG01000075.1 GCA_004292785.1 Bacteroidota bacterium | reverse complement strand
GTTATATCGTCTCTTTGTTTGGTATTTCCTTTAAATTTTGACAAAGTTTTTTCTAAAATTGCTAATTGTTGTTCGCAAGGCAGATCGCTGTTGGCAAGCAAAATTTCTAACAATGGTTTTGTGCCAATTTTTTGGTCTTCTTTGTTGTTTTGGTCAGGCAAACCATCTGTGAACAAATAAATCATGGCTTGATTTCTAATTTCGAGTTCTTCTTGTTCAAAATCTTTTTTGTTAACCTGAAAACCTCCAATAGAACGTTTGGTTGCTTTCATTTCCTGAATTTGTTTGTTCATAACCACATAAGTAGGTCTTTTTGCGCCTGCGCATACTATTTTGGTACATTCTGTTTGCTTTTCAATTCTGACCATACATAAATCCATGCCGTCTCCGTTGAGTTTGCTTTCTTGATGAAGGGCAATTCTGATGCGTTGATCCAAATTTTTGAGAATTTCTTTGGGTTCAATAATTTTGTTTTCATTAACCAATTCGTTGAGCATCGAATAGGCGATCATGCTCATAAAACCACCAGGAACGCCATGTCCTGTGCAATCGATGGCGGAAATAAAACTAAAAGAACGCCCGTTTAAGTTTACGTTGGTAAACCAATAAAAATCTCCAGAAACAAGGTCTTTGGGATGAAAAAGTACAAAATAATCTTTTAAAAACTGCTTAATTTCGCTTGAATCAGGTAAAATAGCGTGTTGTATAGTCTTGGCGTACCTAATGCTATCGGTAATGCTTTGATTCGCAGTTTGTATGATTTCGTAATTTTTAGAATTTTCGATGGCAATCGCAATGTAAGCTCCCAAAGTTTTGAGCATGGTCAAATGTTGCTGATCGTAAGCATTTGCCGAAAACGATTGTACGGTCATAATTCCCAAAACTTCCTGCTCGACCATTAACGGTACATAAACCAAAGAAGTGGCAATGTCGGACATAGAACCATCTTCTAATTGCTCTCTTGTTTGTTCAAAAACTGCAATATATTTGCTGTATTCCTCAAAAACATTGTTTATAAAAACGTGTTTTTTGTTTTCAATACACCAAACAGGAAATTGGTTTTTGTTGCGCATACTTCTAAAATATGGTTTATAATGTTGCCCTTTTTCGATGGCATATTTGTATTCAATTTGTTTTTTTTCTGCATGATAAATTCCGATTCCAAAAACGCTTGCATCCATTAATTCATTCACATTTTTATAAATTAAGTCCGAAATAGACTCAAAATGCAAAGAAGAAGTAATTTTTTGCCCAATTTCACTCAAAATTCTGATGTCGTTGTAGGCATTTTGAATTTCTTGAGAAGCTACTTTTAAGTTTTCTGCGGTGCTTAACAATTCTTCTTTTTGCTGTTGAATTTCAACATTTGCGGTTTTCAAATTTTCTAAAGAGCTTTCAATTTCTTCTTTTTGTTGTTGAATTTCCATGTTTTGTTGCCTTACTTCTGCGGTTCTTTCTGTAATTTTTTCTTCCAAATATTCTTTTTCTTTGATCAAACGGCTAGTATTCCATCTGATAAATAACCTGAAAACGCCCACAATCACTACCACATAAAACAAATAAGCCCAAGCATTGCGTTGCCAAGGCGGAAGAATAGAAATTTGATAGGTTGCTATAATGCTTTCTGTGTCGTAAAGGTTTTTTGCTTTTACTTTAAAAACATAGTTCCCTTCTCTCAAATTGGTATATTCTTTTTTGGAATCTTTTGTCCAAGAAGACCAATGTTTGTCAAAACCTTCCAAAATATAACTATATACAGTTTTGCTTTCATCGTCAAAAAATGGGGCAGCATATTCAAAAAAAATCGAATTATGGGAATAACTGATGTCTTTAAAACCCAATTTCGACACATTTTCGTTATTTCCATGATAAATTACACTATCTTCGCCAATGCTTACTTTTCTGATTAAGGTATAAAATTCTTTTTCATAATTTTTGGTATCCAAACGAGAATCGTAGCGAAATACGCCTTCACTTGCGCCAAGCCAAACTACTCCATTACTGTCTTGTAACACACAAGACAATTCTGTTTGCGGAATTCTGCGGAACGGTTTGTATATCCAATCATAAGTTCCGTTTTTGTTTGGGTTCAGATAGCCAATATTTTGCGTTTTGTTTTTGAACGGCAAGACCCAAATTTGCCCTTTTGACATTTCACTAATGTTTAAAATATCCTGTTTTCCGTCACAAAACAAATTACTAAGTTCACAATAAACCTCGAATCTGTCTGTTTTTGGGTTGTGAATATACAAGCCTTTTTCTGTCCCAAAAACTATTTTTTCTTTAATAAAATAAGGATAAATGGTTCTTAAAGAAGGCAAACCGTCAATTTCTGTATAGAGTTTTACTTTGGTAGATTTGTTTGTATTTTGATCCAATTCGAGTCTGATTACGCCACCGCTGTATGTGCCAAGCCACAAATTGCCTTTTGAATCTTCTAAAATTTCATAAATTCTATCCTTAATTCCTTCGTATTTTCCTTCGTCAATCCAAGTTCCATTTTTGTATTGAAAAGAAATAAAATTGTCTTGATCAGAACCATAAATTCTATTTGGATTTTTTTTAGAAGCTCTTAACTTAAAAGCATTTCCACTTTTGATGATCAATTTTGCTTTTTTGTTTTCGATCTGAAAAATTCCTGCGCTGCTTCCAAGCAAAAGCACTTCTTTTTTCTTTCCATTTTTTTCAGTGATTGTATAAGGCAACAAACTCCAACATTGAGCCGTAGGAATGTTCTCTATTTGTTTTATTTGATTGTTTTCCAAATAAAAAAGCCCAAGATATGTAGCAATATATATTTGATTTTCAAAATTTGCCAGGTCTAAAACTGCACCCTGTAAACCTGAATTTTTCCCAAAAAAACTCAAATCAAAAGCTGCACTACTTCGGCTCAAACCATTATTTAACCCAAACCAAAGATTTTGATTCGCGTCTGTGTAAATGTAGCGAGTAGTGTTGTCTAGCAAACCGCTTTTTTCATTGAAGGCTTGCATGATTTTGCCGTTTTTAGAAATTGCCAAAATTCCGTTTCTAAAACTTCCCAAAGCAATAGACTTGTCGGGCAAAATATCAGCAAAAGAAATGTCATTTCCTGTTAAAAAATCAGAAGGTTGTTGGGCGAATATTTGTGTTTTGGTAGTTTTAGGTTCATAAAAAAATAAACCTTGATTTGTAGTGGCAATCAAAAAACTATCCGCAGAAAATGGTAAAATGGTGTTGATTCTTTTGTCTTTAAAAAAATCGGAAACTAAAACAAGGCGATCTTTATCAAATTTGAGTAAACCTTTGTTACTTTCATAAACATAAATATCTTGCTCGCGAACAGATAAACCACTAAATCGGTTTCCTTTGCCTGCCAAATAGGTTTTTATACTTGGATTTGGCAAAGGTGAATACTCGAAAAGTGCATCAAAACTACAAAAATAAATTTTATTATTGACATAACTTGCCCACCAAACCGCACCAAATTTGAGGTCTTTCTCTTGGATCAAATGTTTTAAACTTATAAATTCTTTCTTGCCCTCAAAATTGCTTTTCAAATATCCTAAATCATTGTTTGCACCGACATAAACCACATTTTTATTGTCTCTTGCAAAAGAATAAGCAGAAGTTTTGTTAGAAATTTGTATGTAAGTCCAATTTTGTCCATCGTATTGTATCACGCCACCGCCGCTTGCCATTGCCAAATAAATAAGCCCTTTTTCGTCTTGAATAACCGCAAAAACCTGTGAAGAACTGTTGTACTCTTTTGGATCATAATTGCGCATAATTGGGAAACCAATTTCTTGGGCATGAACATTGACCGAAATCAAAACGATCACAAAAAAGAACAAAAATTTGAACATAAAGCAGGAAAAAAAATTATGATTCTTGCAATAATAACTAAAAAAAATATAAATTCGTTTTTTAATAGTTGTTTTTTTACAAATTTTTAAAAACAAGCATAAATATCAATCTTTTATTTGACTAAAAAAATATTTCAATTATAAAATGTAATATTTCTAGGTCTATACAATTATTTTTGTAAATATTTGATTATCAGTAATATAAGTATTCTTCATTAATTTTTCTAATACTTTATTTAAAAATAAGTAGTAATACAAAATTAGTTTAGATTATTTTTTATCATAAATTCTTGATAATCAGAGTTATCCGACACCTTTGAGGTGTCTGATAAATATGCTTTATTACTTACCAACAAATAATTTTCTAAATCTTTTGTTTGATTAATGATCGTGTGTAGTTCTTTACAATTTTGGTGCGGAAACCCTATTTAAAAAAACAAAAAAATTTGTAAAAACAATAAAATAGTTATATTTGCCAAACTAGCATAAAATTTGACTCAAACAAACCAAATTTAAAACCTAATTATTGGCTATGTCTTTAAGAAAATCTCATATTGTCGTTGATTATTCTCCGCAAGTAATGACTATAGATTATTTCCTTCGCTGGATTTCTATGGGAACATTCAAGTTTTTTATGACAGGCAGCGGATTAGCCTACTTTTTTGCCTTTCAAATTCTGATCACGCTTTTTACGATATTTTACGCATTATTCAGAGATTTTCAATTCAGAATGCACATCGAAAAAAAGTCTATCAAAGACAAATCTTTTGATGTAGCCTCTTATTTTTTTCAAGGTTTTAGTCTCGACAAACCTTATGATGTTATTGGCTCTACGATTTCGGTTATGGTCAGAGTGTTTTTTATTCTCACATTTTGTTACATGGTAGCCAGTGTTTGTGTGGATTTGGAAAGCATTAATTTTAATATAGAAAGCACATCCCGACGCAATTTGGCACTTATTTTTTCGGGAACTTTATTGGTTTATGGAATATTTGTGATGATTATTTCGATCATGTGTGTGCCTGACGTGCCTGAAAGAAAAGAACTAGATTTGATCAAACAAGCTGAAAAAGA
>RDXG01000137.1 GCA_004292785.1 Bacteroidota bacterium | reverse complement strand
GCCGCAACCGCTTGGTTGTAAGAAGTATGAATCAAGCCATCTTTTGGGCTAACCAACTCTGGAAACGAGTCCACATAAGTAGATTTGAGTTTTTGTAACTCCCTAAATTCCAATATTTTACGCACAATTTCGTGTTCTTCCTCCAAATCTGCCAACACTTCCTCGCCTGTGGAGTACTGCCCTGTTTTGGTTTTTTTGAGTTTTTTGTCGGTTTTATCCCCAATTTTTAACTTTTCAAACAAAATTTCGCCCATTTGTTTTGGCGAAGAAATATTAAACATTTGCCCCGCCAACAAATAAATTTCTTGTTCGATCACGCCCAAATCTGTTTCTAATTCTTTCGAAAAAATTTTGAGAGCCGATTCATCAATTTTCACGCCGTTTCGTTCCACTTGCGCCAACACTTCGAGCAAAGGAATTTCGACATCTTCAAATAGTTTTTCGATCTTTGTTTCCTTAATTTTTGCCTCGAAAACTTCTTTGAGTTGCCAAGTAACATCAGCATCTTCGCAAGCATATTTTGCAACTTCTGAAACTGCTATCTGCCTCATATTCAACTGGTTTTTGCCTTTTTTACCGATCAATTCCTCTATTGAAATTGGGGAATAATTCAAATAATTTTCCGACAAAGAGTCCATATTGTGCCTTTGATCAGGTTCGAGCAGATAATGGGCAAGCATGGTGTCAAAAAATTTGCCTTTGACCTTAATTTCGTAAGATTGCAAAACCATAATGTCGTATTTTAGGTTTTGCCCAATTTTTCCAATCGCTTGATTTTCAAGAACTTGCTTAAATTCTTGCACAATTTTCAGGGCTTCCGATTTGTACGCAGGAATGGGAACATAATAGGCTTCCGCTTTGCGAAAACAAAAAGAAATTCCCACCAATTCGAGTGGTTTCGGTGTCAAAACAAAACTCGTTTTGCAGGTTTAATTGCTCGATTAATTTTTTTCTAAGTTCTTGATTATCAACAAGATGATAGTCATAAATAATATTTTGGATAGTCTTTTTGCTTGGACTTATCGAAGATTGTGGAATAGCCGTTTGTTGGTTTTCGCCCGAATTTCCAAACATATCGGTTTGTGGCGTAGCTACTGAATTGGTACTTGTGATTTTTTTAACATTCTTTTCAGCATTCGAAGAAGTCGGATCATCTCCAAAAACGCGCTTTTTGAGGGTTCTAAATTCCAATTCCTCAAACAAATTTCTAAGTTTTTGCTCATCAAAACCTTTGTATTCCAAAATTTCTTCCTCAAAATCGATGGGAACGTTGGTTTCTATGGTTGCCAATCGTTTGGAAAGTAAGCCTTGCTGTGCAAAATTTTTGATGTTATCTCGTTGTTTTCCAGAGAGTTGATCCGCATTTGCGATCAGGTTTTCCATCGAATCGAATTTTTCTAACAAAGAAATAGCCGTTTTTTCGCCAATGCCAGGAATGCCAGGAATGTTATCAACAGCGTCGCCTTGCAAACCCAAAAAATCAATCACTTGATCTACTCTTTTGATTTTCCATTTTTCTAAAACCTCTTTTACGCCCAAAATATCCACCGCATTGCCCAAAAAAGCAGGTTTATACAAAAAAATATGTTCTTCTACAAGTTGCGCATAATCTTTGTCGGAAGACATCATAAAGACTTCAAAATCGGATTTTGCGGCTTTTTTCGCAATCGTTCCCACAATATCATCGGCTTCGTAGCCCGCCAAAGCAAGCATCGGAATTTGAAAAGCCTCACAAATTTGGAAAATATAAGGCAAGGCAAGCGTAATATCTTCGGGTTGTTTTTGGCGTTGCGCCTTGTATTCCACATATTCAATATGCCTAAAAGTGGGTTCTTTGCTGTCAAAAGCAACGCCAATATGCGTAGGTTTTTCTTTGTGAATGATGTCTAACAAAGTGTTTGTAAAACCCAAAATAGCCCCTGTATTTAGCCCTTTTGAGTTAATTCTTGGGTTTTTGCTAAACGCAAAATGACTTCGATAAATCAATGCAAAGGCATCGAGAAGAAACAGTTTTTTTGAAGGTACAGCCATCGAACAAAAATTGATTAGGTACAAAGATGTTTGTTTTTTTTGGATTTTAGGGAATATT
>RDXG01000074.1 GCA_004292785.1 Bacteroidota bacterium | reverse complement strand
TGTTTTAGAGAAGACGCACAAAATTTGTTTTTTCCATAAAAAAAGAAAAAAATATTTGCAAACTTTTAAAATTATTCGATTCGCCTATCATTTCAAAAAATCAGGCTTTATGGGATTTTGAGCTTCAAGCCTTGCTCACTATTCAGATTTTTAATGATTAATGATAGGTTTTTATAAACTTTAATTTGCTTTTTTTTATATTTGCAAAAAAAGCCTTTCTAGTTTTATAAATTTGTCTAAAATTCATTTTCAAAAAAATGTTAGTCGTAAAAATTATTGGCGGAATTGGAAACCAAATGTTTCAATATGCTTTTGTCAAGGCTTTGCAAAAACGAAATCCAAACCAAAAGTTTTTTTTGGACATTTCTAATTTTTCCTACAAAGAATTAAGCGAAAGAAAATACGAATTAGACTGTTTTGGCATCAATGAAGCCATTGCAGATCAAAAATTAGTACAAAATTTCCAACCCGCAATCGGCAAAGTAGAAAAATTGAAACGCTTTTTTTCTTTTCAAAAATACCTAATAAATAGTGATGAAAGCAACTATTTTAAAGCAGATTTATTAAAAACTTATTCAGAAAACACTTATTTTGAAGGTTATTGGCAATCGGAAAAGTATTTTTTGGATATAGAAACAGAAATTAGACAAATTTTTACAGTAAAAAAAGCCTTAAACACACAAACAAAGCCATTTTTGGATCAAATCAGGGCTTGCGATTCAGTTTCTTTGCACGTCAGACGAGGCGATTATGTCCAAAATCCAATTTTTAATCAAGTTCATGGACTTTGTTCTTTGGAATATTACCAAAAAGCCGTAGATTTAATTAGCCAAAAGCTAGAAAAACCTGTTTTTTTTGTATTTTCAGACGATATTTTTTGGTGCAAAAAACATTTGAAATTCGATGTTGAAATTGTTTTTGTAGCAGGAAATTTCTTAAATTACGAAGATTTAAGCCTGATGAGTGCTTGCAAACATCAAATTATTGCCAACAGCAGTTTTAGTTGGTGGGGAGCATGGCTAAATAATTTTGCAGAAAAAATAATCATTGCCCCAAAAAAATGGTTTGTTGAAAAAGAAATCAAAGATTTAATTCCTCAACATTGGATTCGCTTATGAAAAGTTGGCTACAATTTATTTTTTTGATCATTGTCATTTTCTTTTTGATTGACAAATGTAGTAATCCGCCAAACCCAAAAATGGTGTCAAAAGTAGAACGCAATTATGGGGCGGAAGTCAAAAGAATTTGCCAAGAAAACCGTCTGCCTTGTTCGTTTTATTTCAAAGCCCTGATTATTTTGGAATGTTCTGCCGAAAAACCTGCAAAAAGTAGGTACGAACCGCACATTTACGAAAAATTAAAGGCATTAAAATCGGGAGAATTAAAATCTTTTGCCAAAATTACGCCCAAACAATTACAAAAATATTCGGATAGCGATCTCAAATTGTTGGCAACTTCTTGGGGAGCTTTGCAAATTATGGGCTATCATTCTATTGCTATGGGCATTTCCGTTGACGATTTGCGTGGCGAAAAATCTTTGGAATATGGAATAAAATGGTGCAAAGAACAATATGGCAGTTATTTGTTGAAACAAAATTTTAGAGATGCTTTTCACATTCACAACACAGGCAAAACGCACCCGCTTTTTTTCTCGCAAACCCACGACAGCAACTATGTAACCAATGGTTTGGCATATATTTATATGCAATAAAAATTCTTTAAAAACAAAAAAATTTATAACTTGCTAAAAAACTAAAAAAATGGCAAAATACATCAATCCATATACCGATTTTGGTTTCAAAAAACTTTTTGGTGAAGAGGGCAACAAAGACCTTTTAATAGATTTTTTGAACCAATTATTGCCTGATGTTTCGCTAAAAGATCAAGATGGAGAAGTGTTTTTTGACAAATTGCATTTCAAATTTTTGCAAATGCCCTTGTTTAAATTGAAAGAAAACGAATTAAAAAGCAAATTTGACAAATGGTGTTATTTTCTGAAAAATTTGGAAAGTTTTGATCACATTCCGAATATTTTGAACGAGCCAATTTTTCAAAAAGCCTTTGATACAGCGGAATTATCGGGTTTAACAGCCGAACAAAGAGCAATTTATGAGGAAAACCTAATTCAATATTGGGGCATGAAAAGTGCGATTGATACGGCGGTGGAAGAAGCAGTGGAAGCAGCGGTGGAGGATAACAGAATTGAAATTGCGAAACGAATGATTTTTGCAGGTTCTGACAACCAATTTATTAATCAAATGACTGATTTAACAGTTCAGCAAATAGAAAAATTGCGTACTGAACTAAAAAAATAAAAACCTCTTAAAAACTTAGGACTTACGCAAATCTTAAATTTTGAAGACTGTACCGCAAACATTCCTGTTTGCGATACATTTTGCGTAAGTCCTAAAACTGATATTTTCATAATTTTTTGTATTTTTTATAAAATGATGTGTAGGGCGGACTAGAAAACCGTCCTTGCAAACGTTCTTCAAACAAATACTGTCCTTAAAAATTGTCATTTTTTTAATCAATTTAGCCTAATTTTACCAACGAAATTTTTAATTTTGCGAAAACAAAATAATTCGTAAATTGCTTTTATACACGGTTTTCCTAAAAATCCAAAACAATGAAATATTTCCTTATTTTTTGCTTTATATTGAGTTTTTTTAGCCTAAAAGCACAAAATTCGGTGCTTTCGACAGGCGATTTCTATAAAATTGCGGTTGCCAAACATGGAATTTATAAAATAGACAGAAATTTTTTGGCAAATTTGGGCATCGATCCCAACAGCATTAACCCAAAATTTATTCAAATTTATGCCAACCAAGGCGGAATGTTGCCCCAAGCAAACAACGCTTTTCGGGCTACGGATTTGACCGAAAACGCAATTTTTGTCAAAGGACAAGAAGACGAAAAATTTGATGCCCAAGATTATATTTTGTTTTATGCCGAAGGCGCAGACAAATGGATTTTTGACCAAGAAAACAACGAAATTCGCCACGAAAAAAATTTGTACGACAACAACAATTATGTTTTTTTGACCATCGGCACAAAAGAAGGAAAAAGAGTCGGAAATGCCCAAAAAATTACTGAAAACGGCAGTTTTATCAATTTTTTTAATGATTTTAGGTATTATGAAAACGACTTAGAAAATTTTTTGGGATCAGGCAGAAAATGGTATGGAGAAACTTTTAAGGGCTTGCAAACCGAACAAGAATTTAGCTTTTCGATGCCCAATTTGATCGAAAATAGCAGTCTTAAAATTATCACAAACGCCATTGCGCAGTCGGTAGTAGTTACAGATTTTTATGTCTATTTGAACGGAAATATTTTGGAACGAATGCGTATGCCTTCCGTAGATAATCCAAATACTAATCCCTACACCATGAAAGCCGCAGTTACTGAACGAAAAATCACGCAAAACGTCAATGCTGATCTAAGCAAAGGAGATTTGAAAATAAAACTACGTTTTGACAAACTTGCAGACAATAACGGTGAAGGAAAACTCGATTTTTTGATCCTCAACGGAATCAGAAAATTGGCTTTATACAACAGTCAAACCATGTTCAGAACTTTTCAATCTGTTCAAAATGCAATTTCCGATTTTCAAATTTCGCAAATGGACAACAGCGCAAACATTTGGGAAATCACAGATTTTGCCAACCCTCGAAATATAAATTACGATTTATCAAACGGAAATGCCAATTTTAAAAGTCAAACCGCAGGAAAATTGTTGCAATTTGTAGTTTTTAAAGGCGAAAATTGTCCTGCGCCTGTTTTTGTGGAAAAAATTGCGAAGCAAAATTTGCGTGCCATGCCAACGCCAGATGTGTTGATCATCACGCACCCCGATTTTAAAGATCAAGCTGAACGTTTGGCAGATTTTCGTAGAAAAAATGAGGGTTTTGAGGTGGCTGTGGCACAAGTTCAACAAATTTATAACGAATTTGGATCAGGCAGACAAGACGTTTCTGCAATCCGAGATTTTGTGAGAATGTTGTATAAAAATTCTACGAAACTCAAATATTTGGTGCTTTTTGGCGGTGCTTCTTACGATTATCGAGATATTTATAAAAATAAAACGAATTTTGTTCCCATTTACGAATCGAGAGAATCTTTGCACCCGATTAATAGTTATGCTTCTGACGATTTTTTTGGTTTTTTAGACGAAAACGAAGGAGAATGGGCTGAAAATGCAGGAGGAAATCACGTTTTAGATATTGGAATTGGTCGTTTGCCTGTCAAAAATATAAAATCTGCAAAAGATGTGGTCGACAAAATTATTCGTTATCAACAAAGTTCGGCTTTGGGAAATTGGCGAAATAAACTTTGTTTTGTCGGAGACGATGGCGAATATAATTCTTTGACTTTGGACACAGATCGCCTTGCCAAACAAGCCGAAGTCATTGCACCGACTTACAATGTTCAGAAAGTTTTTATTGATGCTTTTCCGCAAGTTCCAACAGGAAACACAAAAGACTCACCTGTAGTGCGTGATTTGGTCAGAAAAAATTTTCAAGACGGAATGTTTATTTTTAACTATGTTGGGCATGGTTCTGAGTCGGGTTTGGCTTCTGAAAATGTGTTAAACAGTGCTTCCATAGGCAATTTAGACAATTTTCACCGTCTTCCTTTGATTGTAACTGCTACTTGCGAATTTGGCAGATGCGATGATCCCCAAAAACCATCAGCAGGCGAGCAAGCCCTTAATAACCCAAAAGGAGGAGCAATTGCCTTGCTTACCACCACTAGAGCCGTTTATTCAGATAGCAATTTTCTGATAAATTCAGCTTTTTACGATTTTGTTTTCGGGAGAATCAACGACAAAAGACCAACTTTGGGCGATGTGGTTAGGCAAACCAAAAACAAAAGCCTGGGAATTGCCAACCGTAATTTTTCTTTGCTAGGCGATCCTTCCATGACTTTGGCATATCCAAAAAGCGAAATTTTGTTCAATTCGGTTAAAGAAAATAATGTTTCTGCGGACACTTTAAAGGTTTTAAGCAAAATTACGGTTAGCGGAGAAATCAAAAATCAAGGCAATTTTAATGGCGAATTGCAAATCAAAATTTTTGACAAAGTAAGCGAACTTAAAACTTTAGGAGACTTTGATCCAGACCCAAATTCAGGACAAAATACAAACTATGTCATGGCTTTTGATCAACGCGAAAGAATGTTGTTTAGAGGCACAGCAAGCGTAAAAAATGGCAAATTCGAGTTTAGTTTTGTTGTTCCAAAAGACATCGATTATAAAATTGGCAAAGGAAAAATTAGTTTGTACGCTTACGATAAAAACAGCAATACAGACGCTTCTGGGGCATTATTTGTGAATGTTGGAGGCACAAATAGGAATATTGCGCAAGACAACGATCCGCCACAAATAAAATTATTTATGGATACGACTACTTTTGTTTCAGGCGGAAGTGTGGACACCAACGCCAAGCTCATTGTGCAACTTTCAGACGCAAGCGGAATCAATATTTCGGGAGGTTTGGGGCATGATTTGACCGCAGTTTTGAACAAAGAACAATCTTTTGTTTTGAACGAATTTTATATGGCAGATCAAGATAATTTTCAGAAAGGAACGATTGTTTTTCCGTTAAGAAAACTCAAAGAAGGCAAGCACAAACTAATTTTAAAGGCTTGGGATACACAAAATAATTTTGCCGAAAACAGCATCGAATTTGTGGTAAACCGCGAAAAATTTGCTTTGCAAAATGTATTGATATACCCAAATCCTGTGGCTGATTATGCAAATTTTAGGTTTTCTCATAACCGCGCAGGCGATGATTTGAAGGTTTTGGTAGAAATTTTTGATATTTTAGGAAGGTTGGTGAGTAGCGAAGAACGTGATGTTTATTCGAGCTTGCCTGACGTTACAGATATTGGTTGGATTGTGGATTCTGGTTTGCCTGTGGGAACATATTTTTATCGTTTGCAAGTAAGTTGTGAAACCTGTGATGACAAAGCAAGTACCAAAGCCACTGGAAAAATGGTTATTTCGAGGTAGGATTGTTTAGAAATTCTTGTGGCAGGTTTGAGAACCTGCCATTAATTTTTCCAAGGTAATTTTCGTTAATTTTTTCTGATTCTTTGCAAAATCAAAAATGTAACATTATTTCTACTCTCCCAAAGCCTTTTTATAAGTTTCCAATGCCCTTTCTCTTGCAAATTCATGCTTTACGATTGGTTTGGGATACGCAAAAGTTTGCAATTCTGGAATCCATTTTTTGATATAAATAAGGTCTTTGTCAAATTTTGCGGTTTGCGCCAAAGGGCTAAAAATCCGAAAATAAGGCGTTGCATCACAACCGCAACTTGCTGCCCATTGCCAACCGCCGTTATTTGCCGACAAATCGAAATCTAGCAATTTTTTGGCAAAATAAAGTTCGCCCCAACGCCAATCAACGAGCAAATGTTTGGTCAAAAAACTTGCTACAATCATTCTGACGCGGTTGTGCATAAAACCTGTCGCATTGAGTTCGCGCATACCCGCATCTACGATTGGGTAGCCCGTTTTGCCTTCGCACCAAGCCTCAAATTCTTCAGGATTATTTCGCCATTGGATTCGGTCATATTGTTTTTTGAAACTTTGATCTACTACTTTCGGGAATTTTGCCAAAATCATCATATAAAAATCTCGCCAAATGAGTTCGTTTAACCAAGTTCCTTCTTTTCCTAAACCTTGCCTTGCCAAAGTTCTAACGCTAATTGTGCCAAAACGCAAATGCACACTCAACCTCGAAGTGCCTTTTATGGCAGGAAAATTACGTTTGTCAGCATATTGCGCGATGATTTGATCGCTAACTATTTTTTCAGGGAAAACGTCTTTTTTATTCTGAAAACCCATTTTTTCCAAAGAAACAGACTCAAAAGGAGCTGTTTTTAGGAAATTTGCAAAATATTTCTCGTTTTTGTAAGATTTCAAATGAAAATCGGTTAAAACACTTTTCCATTTTTTGCTGTAAGGCGTAAAAATACTGTAAGGAGTTCCATCGTCTTTTAACACTTCCTTGTGATCCAAAATACATTGATCTTTGAAAGAATGAAAGGCAATTTTTTGAGAATCAAGCAATTTTTGCACTTCCAAATCTCGATTTATGGCATAAGGTTCATAATCGGTGTTGGTATAAACTGCCTTAATTTCGTGTTTTTTGATCAATTCTTGCCAAATTTCTAGCGGATTTCCGTAGAAAATAAGCAAAGACGAGCCTATTTTTTCTAATTCGTTTTTAATATTTTCTAATTCCTGATAAATAAAATTGACTCTTCTGTCGGAAGGATCATCTAATTTGTCTAAAATATTTTTGTCGAAAATAAAAATTGGCAACACAGGAAAACCAGATTTTAATGCTTGATAAAGCCCTGCATTATCATCTAAACGCAAATCGCGTCGATGCCAAAAAATGGTTATTTGCATAAATTTGAAAAATAAATTTAAACACAAACTTCATGTTTGAAAAATAGTTTTGTTTTAGATCGTGAATATTGATTTATTTTTGAGAAATTGCTTGTAAGAATTTTCTACCTTTGCAACGAAAATTTAAGAAGAAACCATGAGCAAAAAACTAATTCGTTTTGATTGGGCAGTTAAAAAACT
>RDXG01000073.1 GCA_004292785.1 Bacteroidota bacterium | reverse complement strand
GTAAAATTTCCTTTGGAATCGTATTTATTTTCGGCTTCTGAAATAATCCACGAATAATTTATCCACCATTCACCTTGTTTAAAAAACGGCAAACTTCCTTGTACTCTCCACGAAAGCCCCCAAATAGACCTCCCTCCTATATTTCTTGCTCCCGAAGGAAAAGTATTGATGGCGTTGGCAGAACGGACATAATACACATTAAAATCGGTACTAATTTTTTTGTTGGTATAATTTATGGTTATTTCGGTAGTTCTGGAAGTTTCGGGTTGCAAACTCGGATCAGCTCCTGAACCTCGCCAATTACTATATAACAAACGTGGTGCAGGTTCTTGAAAAGCCTCTCCATAAAATGCTTTAAACAAAAAACTACCCATTTTTCGGGTATAACCCAAACGCAAAGTCGGGCTTGTGCCATAAGAGGAATTGTTATCCACTCTGTAACCTGCTGTAAAAATATTGTATTCGTTAATTTTCCACTTGATTTGCGCATAAATGCCTCTGTCTTGCCATTGCAAACGGTTTTGAGCAGGAGTAAAAAATTTGGGTGGCATAACGGGATAAAAATTACTTACCGTTTTTAAAGAATCTGGAAAATAATAATCACCAGCATAAGTTTCAAAGGCTTTTTGCAAATCTCTGATTTCATATTTAAAACCTACAAAAACAGAAAGATTTTTGCTTTTTTGCCATTCAAAATCCTGATACAAAGACCAACTCGAATTGCGAATGGGCCAATAAGTAAATTGTATTACTCTAATAGATTCTTTGGGATCGATAAAGGTATTTCCGCCAATTTTTTGCGGACTTGTTCCGTTATTGGTAATATTAAAACCTTCAATATCATTTGATGTTGGCTCTGCCCCGCTTTCTCTATATCTAAACAGTGTTTTGGAAAATAAATTAGCTCCAATTTTGCCTTGATAACGTGCATAAACACTTGTTTCAGGCAAAATCCAATCTGTATTGGGCAAAACCTTGTCCGCAGCATACACCATTCCGTAGCCGTTTGAAGTTCTGTAACGTGAAAAAGCAATTTCTAATTTGTCTATTTGCAAACGCGCATCAATTCCGTAATGGTTGATATAAGAAGAAAATTTACCGCCATATTGTGCCGTATTTGCCAAATCTCCCCAAAGTTTAGTATTTGCATAATGTTCGTCGCGTAACCAATAAAAGTTATTGTTATCTACAAACTGATTAACATTTCCGTTTTCTAAGCGAGTGGAAAGTGAAAAACGAATTTTATTTTTTTGGTAAGCAACATTCATATCTGCCCAAGTATAACCATTAAAACTGCTCGCTACTGTTCCTAAAAATTTCAGATTTTTGTCTTGATTGGTTTTGTTGGTGATCACGTTGATCACGCCCATAAAGGCATTAGGACCGTAAACAACCGAAGCAGGTCCGTAAACAACTTCAATTCGATTAACCGAAGAAATAGGAATTGCCGCCAAAGTTGGAGTTTCGTTGTAGTATAAATTGTTAAAAATTACGCCATCTACCATCAACAAAAAAGGCGAACCAAAATTTATTCTGTATCCTCGAAAATAATTTTTATAAATACTTCCGCCATACATCATTGCCACGTCCATGTCAGGCAGATCTCGCAACACTTCTACCAAATTCAAATATCCTCGATCGTCGAGTTGTTTTTTGGTCAAAACAATAATAGACGCAGGAGCTTCCGACAATTTTTCAGCAGAATTTGACGCACTTACTACTTCTGTATTCAAAACATCTTCCATCGAAGTTTCTACTTTCAAATTCATAATTTCTGAGATTGGAAGTTTAAGCAGCGAATCTTGGGCATAAACCCTGCACGAAAAAAGCAAAATAAAGCAAGTAAACAAGGCTTTCATAAAATGATATTTAGGTAATAAAAACTTAATTTACAAACATAATTCAAACATACAAAAGAAATGCCTTATTTATTTTGTGTATCTGAATAATTCTATTTTAAATTTTTTCATTGCAACGATCCCAAAAAATTTGCGTCTAGGTTTTGTTCAAAAAATACAAAAAATTTTAGAAATAAAATTAAAAAAAATGAAAAGAAAAGAATTTTTAAAAACGACACTCGGAGCAATTGGCTTGTTTGGTTTGGGAAGCACAATTTTGACAGCTTGCAAAAAAGACGAAACCATTGTTGCATCAAATTCTTCAACAACAGACCCAAATCCTGTTGAGGTTACTTCTTGTGCAACTGCCACAGGTTTTCAGAAAATTATCTGCCTTGTCAATGCCTTAAAAGCACAACTTGATGCTACACAATTGGCAAAACTTCAATTAAATTATTCAAAATCTGATGCAGTAAGATGGTCTAATTTTCCACAGCAATTATTTAATTTGAAAAGAGTAGGATTAAATTTTGGTGCGATGAACGAAGTACAAATCTCTTACGCAAAGGCTTTGATAAAAGAATTATCAAGCAATAATTTTTCAAATGAAGGCTGGGACGAAATTCAACAAATACTCAATGCCGATAATTATTTGAAAACCGTAAATCCAAACGGAGGGTATGGTTCTGAAAATTATTATTTGGCGTTTTTAGGCATACCTTCTGCTACAGGCACTTTTGCGATCATGTTTGGCGGACATCATTTGGCTTTTCAAAATACCTACAAAGACGGAGTAATTGCAGGTGTAACGCCATCGTTTAGAGGCATAGAACCGACAGGAACTTTCAATTATGCGGGCATCAGCAATCAGCCATTGGAGCAAGAAAACAATGCTTTTTTGGCGGTGTTAAATTCTTTATCTTCCAGCGAATTGGCTACTTCCAAACTAAGCCCTGCTGTTACAGATTTGGTAGCAGGACCTCAAAAAGATAGCAACATTCCAACTACTTATTCAGGAATTAAATGTAGCAATTTAAGCACTACACAAAAAACATTGGTTTTGACAGCCATAAAAACCTATGTTTTGGACGTAGCCGAATATGCCTCATTTTTAGCTACTTACGAAAAAGAATTAGAAAATACCTACATTTCTTATTCTGGGAATACCTCATTAACTGTAAGAGGAGATTATTTTAGGATTCACGGACCGTCTGTTTGGATAGAATGGGCAGTTCAGCCGCCTGTAGCTTTGCCTCAACCGCATATTCATTCGGTTTGGAGAGATAGAACAAAAGATTACGGAGGAAATTAATTTCCCAAAATAAGCTCCAATATTTGCAAAAACATGGGATCAAACTTTTGTATTTTTTGTTTTTGCAAATAAATTACCATTCAAAATTTTAAACCTTTTTATTTTTATTTCATCTAAAAAATTTTACATTTTTTCTTTCATCAAAAAATTCCCTCAAAAATGCGTAAACATATATTATTAGTATTTTTTTTGTTTTTTAACTTGATTTGCTATGCGCAAAGTTGGCTCGAAAACCGAACAGAAACCGCCCAAAACATTGTAGAAGGCGAAATTATTGCTCAAGAATCTTTTTCAAAAAACGGTTGGATTTACACCAAAAACAGCATTTTGGTAAATCAAACTTTTAAGGGTTCGAACCTAAAAACCGTAGAAATGATCAGTTTGGGCGGAATATTGGACAATAAAATGACCAAAACCTCAGGAATGATGCCTAAAATTGGAGATGTAGGCGTTTTTTTTGCCAAAGATGGCGAAATGTTGCCACAAAGCATGATCAAATATGACCGTTTGCAAAAAATAGCAATTTCTCATGTAGGTGAACTTTACAAAGATTTAGGAAATTTATACCAAAAGTTAGGAGCAAATCCTGAAAAATTGATACAAAATCCTTTGTTTTACCAAAAACCAGAATCCAACAAAAGAACGGAAGCGATCAATATAGAGTCTTTTTTTCCTACTTCGCTTTCTGCGGGAACAAGATCAAAAATTACGATCAACGGTAGCGGTTTTGGGGCGACTCGTGGCAACGGAAACGTGTTTTTTTCAGACGCAAGGACAGGCGGAGCAACTTTTACCCAAATGTTTTCGAATTTTGGAATTTTACCCATTCCTCGCCCTCCAATTTTCAATAATTCTGAACCTGAACTTATTTCTTGGTCGGATACAAAAATCGAGGTTTATGTGCCTTCTTTTGCAGGTTCTGGCGAAATTGCGGTTATTAATGATGCAAAAGAACTGTTTAGAACCATTGACAAATTGACCGTAGATTTTTCTTTGGAAACTGCTCCTGCCAACAATCCAAATAATGGCGTAAAACCTGCCGTAAATGCCGATTTGATCAACAGCAATGGCACAGGAGGCTATACGCTTTTTGTTGATCCGCAAATTTTTCAGAACAATGTGGCTTTGACTGCTTTGAGTAGAGGTTTGAATAATTGGCGTTGCGCAACAGGAATCAATATCGAATTGGCGGCTTCGCAAGCAACCATCAATTTTGGCGCAAGAGGCATCAGTACAATCATTGGCGGAGGCGGAATTAACAATTTTGATGTCATTTCGCAATACGATTTTTGCAACACAGGCACAGAACAGGCTTGGCGAATGGAGGAATTTCAGATCATTGTCAATTTGCAACAAGTTCAGCGGGCAGGCATTGATTTGGAAAGTCAAATTTTGCATTTGTTAGGTCGTGCAAGCCAATTAGGATATGTCAATGATCCCAAAGATTTGATGTATTTTCAGTTAAATGCAGGCGAACAAAAAAGAAGTTTAAGCGCGAACAATACAAAAGCAACCAATTTTATTGTGAATCAAAGTTTGGTCGTGAACGATTGCGGACCTAAACCCATGATTTTGGTAAATTCTACAAATTGTAGTAATTCCATCGAAAAACCCCAAGCAAGATTTTCGTCAGACAAAACGGGACTTTGCGGATCGGGAACGATTGTTTTTAAAGATGAAAGCAAAAACGCTTCTTCAGTTCTTTGGACTTTCAACGGTGGAAATCCTGCCACTTCAACAGCCAGAAATCCCAAAGTTGATTATTCGGCGGCGGGAATTTATGACGTGCAAATGCTTGCCACAAATCCTGCGGGAACGGACACAGGACTCAAAAAATTCTACATTGTAGTCGGCACAGCGGGGCAAATTAAAATAGATTTGGG
>RDXG01000072.1 GCA_004292785.1 Bacteroidota bacterium | reverse complement strand
GTCCTGCATTTGTCCTGCCTGCTGTCCTGCATTTGTCCGATCGGTTTATTAGATGTTGTCTGATAAATACCGTTATTTTGTTTAAGTTTTTCAATTAAAAACAAACAAAATTAAACGCCTATTTATTTACAAAAAGCCCAACTTTTATAATTATCAAAAGTGAACAATCCAAAACAACAATTAATACTCCCTCAGCCAAAAATCTAATTGGTACTTCAATTTTTTACAATTAAATAATATTAAACTTATGAAAAATTTATTTTTTATCTTTTTGTTCGGTTTTTTGTTGGCTTTTGGGGCTTTGGCGCAAAAGCAACAAATTGATAGTCTCAAAAAATTATTAGTTAGAATGGAAAAACAGCCAAATTTTGAGGCAGATAGTAATTATTTGAATAGCTTAAACAAATTGGCTAATAGACACTACACTATAAATCCTGATACAATGCGCATATTGGCAGAAAAGGCTCTTTTACTTTCTCAAAAAAGTGGCTATTTCATTGGACAAGTAGATGCTTTACGAAACAAAGGAATTTCTTACGCTACAAAGGGTGAACATGATCAAGCACTTCATACATATTTCGAATCTTTTGCACTTGCAGAAAAAATAGGCTACAAAAAAGGTATCGCAAGGTTGTATAATAATATTGCCATCACTTTTAGAAATCAAGGTAAATATAATCAAGCCTTAGATAATTTTTTTAAATCTCTCCAAATATCTGAAAAAATTGATGATAAATTCAGTGTTGCAATAAGTTTTAATAACATAGGTATTCTTTATAAAAATCGAGGCAAGTATGAGCAAGCCTTAGAAAATTGTTTTAAATCTTTAAGGATTAGAGAAAAAATGAAAGACAAACAAGCCACATCAGAAAGTTTGAATAATATAGCAGAAATTTATTGTGTTCAGGGTAATTATGATCAAGCGTTAGATTTGTATTTAAAATCTCTAAAAATTAAAGAAGAAGTAGAGGATAAAATGGGAATTGCCTTAATTTGGAATAATGTGGCAGATATTTACATCATACAAAAAGAATATGTAAAATCTATTGAGTATCAACTAAAAGCCTTGCAGTTAGCCCAAAAGATAGATCATAAGCCAATTGTTATTCAGGCTAAAAAAGGCTTATCGAAAAGCTATTTAGCCTTAAAAAAAATAGATATAGCCCTACATTATGCGCAAAAAGGACTAGTTGTAACCAACAAAATGAGTTTAAGAGCTGAAATAAGAGACTTCAACCAGATTCTTAGCCAAATTTATGAGGCTATGGGTAATCATCAATTAGCTTTATTCCATCACAAACAATTTAAAATATATGCCGATAGTCTCAATAATTTAGATCTAGAAAGGAAAACAGCCAACCTACAAGCAGAATACGAATATGACAAAAAATTGGCTATAGTTCAAAGCGAACAAGCCAAAAAAGATACCGAACAGGAAGCGCAACGCCATCAATTGTATTGGCTTATTTTCTCGATTTTGCTAGGCTTTTTGTCTGTATTGGCTATTTTGTCATTAGTTTTTCGTTCTCGTAAAAAAATCCAAAAAGCGTACATTAAAATCCAACAAGCAAAAGAAGAAATAGAAGCACAAGCAGAAGAATTAGAAAGTAGCAATTATGCTCTCCATGTGGCACTTAAAACAGTCAATCAAAAAAATAAAGACATTCACGATTCGATCAATGCCGCCAAACGTATTCAAAATGCACTTCTCCCTTTGCATTCCGAACTCGAAGATGCTTTAGGAAAAGATAATTTTTTTCTCTTGTTTAAGCCACGAGATGGCGTAAGTGGTGATTTTTATTGGTTTGCAGAAAGAAAAGATACAAAAATATTGGTTGTTTCCGATTGCACAGGACACGGCGTACCAGGCGCATTGGTGAGCATAATGGGAATGCAAATTTTGAACAAAATTGTTCACGAAGAACGAATTTTAGCACCGCACCAAGTATTACAACTTCTTCATATTCAGTTGGTTAAATTGCTAAAACAAGCACATAGCCAAGCCAAAGAAGGCATGGATATTGCGATCATTGCTTTCCAAAAACTCGAAACGTCTGGAAAATTTAAGCTGGATTATGCAGGAGCAATGAACCCTTTTTATTTTGTGCAAAACAACGAAATCAAAGACATCAAGGCAGACAAAAAAGCCATAGGAGGGTCTAAAGAAGAAAAAATATTCCAAAAACAAAGTTTTGAAGTGCAATCCCCTTGCGAAATATATTTGTTTACCGATGGCTATCAGGATCAATTTGGAGGCGAACAAAACCGAAAATTTATGACCAAACGCTTTAGAGAATTGTTATTTTCGGTACATGAAAAAAATATGACCGAGCAAGGAAGTATTTTATTTCAAACCATCGAAGATTGGATGAAGGTAGGAAAAGAATCTCAAACCGATGATATTACTGTGCTGGGATTTAGGTTATAACAGATTTATTTTGTTTTTTTGAACTTTAAATAAACCTTCAAAGTAAAACCTTGAAGGTTAAAAAAAACTTACGCCAACACTTCTCTCACCTTTTGCGCCGCATCTTTGAGCAAAATAGCAGAAACTACTTTTAAACCCGATTCGGTGATTACTTTCGCGCCTTCTTCGGCATTTGTGCCTTGCAAACGCACAATAATCGGAATAGAGATGTTTCCAATTTTTTTGTAGGCTTCTACTACGCCGTTTGCTACCCTGTCGCAACGTACAATTCCGCCAAAAATATTGATCAAAATTGCTTTTACATTAGGGTCTTTCAAAATAATTCTGAAACCTGCCTCTACGGTTTTTGCATTTGCCCCGCCGCCGACGTCCAAAAAGTTTGCAGGTTCTCCGCCTGAAAGTTTGATGATGTCCATAGTTGCCATTGCCAAACCTGCTCCGTTTACCATACAACCCACGTTTCCGTCGAGTTTTACATAATTTAGGTCAGATGCTTTTGCTTCTACTTCGAATGGGTCTTCTTCGCTAATATCTCTCATGGCGGCTAAATCTGCGTGGCGATAAAGTGCGTTGTCGTCCAAATTAATTTTTGCGTCAGCAGCCAAAATACCGTTGCTAGACGTTCTCAACAAAGGATTTACCTCAATCATCGATGCGTCAGCTTCCATGTAAGATTTGTAAAGAGCTTTGATAAATGCAATGCCTTCTTTAAATGCTTGTCCTTCCAAACCCAAAGCAAAAGCAACTTTTCGGGCTTGAAAATCTTGCAAACCTACCGCAGGATCGATCCATTCTTTAATAATTTTTTCAGGACTGTCGTGTGCTACGTCTTCGATGTTCATTCCGCCTTCTGTACTTGCCATAATTACATTTCGGCTAGTGGAACGATCCATCAAAACGCTGATGTAATATTCTTTGGGTTCGAAATCGCCTTTTTGATAAACGTTTTCTTCGATGAGCAATTTTTGTACTTTTTTGCCTTCTGCACCTGTTTGAATGGTGATCAGTTGCATTCCCAAAATATTTTTGGCGTGAGTCATTGCCTCTTCAAAAGTAGAAGCCAATTTTACGCCACCGCCTTTTCCTCTGCCTCCCGCATGGATTTGTGCTTTGACCACACATTTGCTAGAACCTGTTTCTGCCGCCAATTTTTTGATGGCTTCTTCGGCTTGTTCGATGCTTTCTACGGCATAACCTCTTGGCACTGCTACCCCATATTTTTTGAGGATACCTTTGGCTTGAAATTCGTGTAAATTCATGTTTTTTTAATGTTTATTTTTTTGGGAAATCTTCGGATTCAGAAATTTTAAGCAAGTTAATTCTTATTTTTGAAATGAAAAATATTTGTTGAATTTTATAATTTTCTTAGTCATAAATTTTTATTAATTTAGATAAAATTGTCCGACAAATGTCTGACAAAATGATTAAAAATGTTATTTATGAATAATTTTGAGAAATAGAATCGGTTTAGGATTGTTTATTTTGTTGAATATTTAACAGATTTTAAAACCATTTTTCGAAAATATCATTTTTTCAGACATTTGTCGGACAATTTTTATTAAAAATATTTGCAGGCAAAACCAAGCTCGATTCTCTATCTGCGGGCAGAAAATCTACCAAATCAAGCGCGAAATCTTGCATCACATCCATTTTTGTTTTTTTTTGTAAAAATATGTTTTTTTATTTTTGGATACAACTATTTTTAGTTTTTTATAAAAACGAATAAATTGTTAATTTTTTTGATTTAATATTTGTTATGCTAATTTTTATTGTATATTTGCAGGATAATTTAACAAAAAACAATTTTAAACCAATGAATTTATTTCGCAAGTCGCAAGTCGCAAGTCGCAAGTCGCAAGTCGCAAGTCGCAAGTCGCAAGTCGCAAGTCGCAAGTCGCGCTAATTTTGCTTGCCTTTCTTTTTCCTTTGATTAGCATGGCGCAAAGTATTCATGGAAATACACAAGTTACAGCAGGGGAAACTGTTACTTACACTTTGAGTAATGGTGGAGTGGGTTGTCAAACAGTAGATAACCTTACTTGGTCTTATAGCAATGCCACTTTTGTTAGTGAAGACGCTTATTCTATTACCCTAAAATTTAACAATTCGGGTTCAGCCAATATTAGCTGTTCTTTTGTATGTGTAACCACTTTGCAAAATAGAACAAGCAATAGAACCATTACGGTAAGTCCTCCTCCTGTACCACAAAATCCTTACATTAATGTTTCTTCTAATGGGGCACAAGCCTTATTTTGTAACCTTGTGCAAGGAGTATCCTATTCCTTTGGAGCTACTTTTTCAGAATTTCCGTATGGTTATACTGGTATTTTCACTTATCAAGGAGCAAGTGGTGGATGTCAATCATTACCATTCCCTTACGGTGGAATTTTGCTCAGTGTCCACATTAGCGGGACAAATGGTGGTTATGCTCAATACTACAGGAATTGATGATAATTTAGCCTAAATATTTTGAATAAAAAATTTAACTCTTAAATAAATATTTCTTATGAAATTTTCTTTTTTATTTTGACTCTCTTTTCTTGTAGCAAAGAAATTGTTATAGTCAAAGATTTGACTAATGATATTCCTTTAAATACTGATTATTTTAAGGGAAATTTGATTGGCGAAGACCTTAATTTTGTTGCTTTTCAAAACGAAGTTTCTCCTGCCTCTGGCAAAAGTTTTTATACCAAAAACGATAGTTTTCCAGCAACAAAACAAGATTATTTTGTATGCAATTTTGGAGTGCAAAAAACAAATACTTCCATACCTACCATTATCACGCTTTCTTGTGCTTTTGATATGAAAGACTATGAAAATTATGTTTTGATCAGAAATTATTTGCGTGTGGGTAAAAAAATCTATGACTTTAACCCAGAAATTTGGTTCGGAAAAGAACATTACAAAGGTTT
>RDXG01000155.1 GCA_004292785.1 Bacteroidota bacterium | reverse complement strand
CGACATTGCAGACATGATCGTCAAAGTAAAAGAACCCATCGAACCAGAATATTCTTTGGTAAAACCAAACCAACTGTTATTTACTTATTTCCACTTTGCATCTTCTGAAACCTTGACCCATGCCATGATCAGAAGTAACGCCATTTGTTTGGCTTACGAAACCGTAGAAAAAACAGATCGTAGTTTGCCTTTGCTTATTCCAATGTCAGAAGTGGCAGGCAGAATGGCTCCACAACAAGGCGCAAAATACCTCGAAAAACCAATGAAAGGCTTTGGTATTTTGCTAGGCGGCGTGCCTGGCGTAAAACCTGCAAATGTATTGGTACTCGGCGGCGGAATTGTAGGCACACAAGCAGCCAAAATTGCGGCAGGTTTTGGTGCAAATGTAACCATTATGGACATTAGTTTACCGCGTTTACGTTACCTTGACGACATTATGCCCGCCAACGTATCAACCAGAATGTCTAGTAAATACAACATTTTGCAAGAAATTCCTCACGCAAATTTAATCATTGGTTCGGTTTTGATTCCTGGAGCAAAAGCACCACATTTGATCACCCGCGATATGCTTAAATTGATGAAACCTGGTACTGTTTTGGTTGATATTGCGATTGATCAAGGGGGTTGTTTCGAAACTTCTCATGCCACTACACACAAAGAACCAATTTATATTGTAGACGATATTGTGCATTATTGCGTGGCAAATATGCCAGGTGCTGTGCCTTATACTTCTACTTTGGCTTTAACAAACGCCACTTTGCCTTATGTTTTGCAGTTGGCAGACAAAGGTTGGGCGAAGGCTTGTAAAGATAACCATGAGTTAGAAGTTGGTTTGAATGTGGTAAACGGAAAAGTAGTTTATAAAGGCGTTTCTGACGCTTGGGGATTGCCTTATACAGACGTAAAAACTTTGTTATAGCTTTCTACAAACATTTGGTAAGCCAAACTTGCCAAATGTTTGTTTTCCAAAAAGTTCTAATTTTCAAAACAAAAAATAAGAAGTAGCGTTATTTTTGCAACAGAGTTTCATAAAAATTCATTTTCCCAAAATAATTATTAAGGCAACCTTACTTTTTAACGAATGAAGAAAAATGGATTACTGCTATTTTTTTGTTTGCTACTAAAACGTGAACTCGGTATTATATTTTTGTCTAATGGACAAAATAAACACTGGGTTTATTGGGGTAAAATTGGTACGCAATTAAACAAGAGAAAATATGACA
>RDXG01000220.1 GCA_004292785.1 Bacteroidota bacterium | reverse complement strand
GAAATACAGGCAAAAAACTCAAAAATTGGGAAATAAAAATCAATTATGGCATCAAAACAGGCTTGAATCAGGCTTTTATTGTAGATACAGAAACCAAAGAAAAATTGTGTGAGCAAATCAAAATTAACAGAGGTTTATTGACGGGTTTGAATGAGGCTTTTATTGTGGATCATTCATTAAAAGAAAAATTATGTGCTGAAAATTCGCAAAATTCCGAGCTTTTTGTGCCGATTTTGCGAGGCAGAGATGTGCATCAATATCAAGCAAATTGGGCAAATTTATGGTTAATTTTAACAAAAAACGGAGTCGATATAGAAAAATATCCTTCCATAAAAAAGCATTTGGAAAGTTTTGAAAACATCAAAAAACGGTCTGATCAAGGCGAAAATTGGTGGAATTTGCGCGCCTGCGCCTATTATGAAGACTTCGAAAAACCTAAAATTATTTATCCTGAAACTACCGTTCGCCGTTCCGAATTTTATTTGGATTTAGAAAAACATTACATCGACAAAACTTGCTTTATGATTACGGCAAACAGAAGCGAAGATTTGTATTATTTGTTAGGAATATTGACTTCTGGCTTAATAGAATGGTATTTGGAAGAAGAATTGCGAACTTTGGGAAAAATTACGGTGCAATATTCCAAACAATATATTGAAAATATACCGATTCCTGTCATCGAAAACGAAAAGCAAAGCGCAATTTATTGGCAAATTGTGGAACTCATGCAAAACCTAAAAACCGCAAATATTTTTGCTACAAAAAGCATTTTGAATGATTTGGTAGCAAAATTATTTGATTTGACAACAGAGGAAAAAGAGGAAATAAACCTTAAAACCAAGCCATAACCTGCATACGCCCAATATGCACCACCGCCTGCCCTTCCGCCTGCCTGCCCTCGTAGGTAGCCGTAAATTGCAAACCATTGCTCAAACGCTGTTGCCAACTCAAAGACCAATTCCAATTTTTGCCATTTCTCTGTGCCTCCAACATTTCGTAGCCCACCGCCGAATTGCTATCTCCTTGATAATCAATGAGAATGTAACGAATTTGCGCAGAAACTGTCCTTTCGTTTGCCTTAGAAAACCGACTTTGCAAAGAAAATTCTTGCAAATTTGCTTTTTCATTGTCTTGCAATTTCAAACGATTTTCTTTGTATCTGAACGAATAACTTGCCCAAATTCTGAAATAAATATTTGGTTGAAAAGCAATTTCTGGCGTAGTTTCTAGGCTAGTAATCAAGTAGTTACGGTTTTGCAAAAAATCGGAATTGCTGGCTTTTTGGCGGTTAATGGTCGTTAATTTCACATTCCAAATTTGCGACAAATTGTAGCGAACATTTAACTGCCAATCTTTTTGTTGCCTAATTTCAAAACCGTTGGTTAATAAACTTTTAGAAAAATTGTTTTGCCAAGACAAATCGATGGCAAATTTTGGCGAAGTTCTGTTAAAAAATAAGGTAAAACGGATATTTTCTTGTTTGGAAAGCAAATTTTGATCTTCAATTTCCCAAAAAGGCAAAAAGCGTTGCAAAAAACGATTGTCCGTAATTTTTTGGTTGATTGCCCAAGACGAAATGCTCGAAAATTTGTGTAAAAAAGCCTTTAAACCTTGTTTTTTTTTCCAATGTTCAGGAAAATTTGCGTTTAAACGGTAGGTAAAATTGCTCGAAAAAGCCGACAAATATTGATCGGTTGGCGTAAAAATTTTGATGTATTTTCGTTCATCGGGGTTAATTGCCTCATAAAATTCGTTCAAATCTTGCACACCGTCACCGTTGTCATCTCGCCAAATATGCGTTCCCTGCCCCGTACTGACCAAAATAAACCTAAATTCACGTTTCAATTCTCGCCCACTTGCGTCAGCCAAAGTCATTTCTGAACGCAAAGCATTTTTGAACAAACGCAAATTCCAATCGAGCCTGCCCATCAAATTTTCTTCCAATTTTTTTAGGCGAATATTCTCTACATTTCTGTACGTAAAAAGCAACTTAAAGTCCTGATTTTTAGCGTTTTGACTCGCAGAAATATTTAAAGTTTGGGCGTTGGTATGGTCTTGTAATCCAAAATTTTCGGGAATTTGATCTTTTCTGAAAGCAAAATCTGCTTGAAACAAAGTTTTGGAACTGTCACCGTTTTGCAAATAAAATTTGTGTTCAGAAAAATACATGGCAGAAGAAATGATTTGATTTTGAACGTTTTTGACCGTATTTTGATCACTAGAAAATTGATAGCCCAAAGAAAAAATGTTGTTTTTATA
Organism: Bacteroidota bacterium; assembly: GCA_004292785.1. GTDB lineage: Bacteria > Bacteroidota > Bacteroidia > Cytophagales > Thermoflexibacteraceae > RDXG01. The sequence goes on along the minus strand of RDXG01000220.1, from coordinate 20,312 downwards.
AAAATTATTCCAAGAAATGCGTTGCCAATCGGAACGGCTGTCGAGTTTTTGGTTATTCATTAAAAAATAATTTAAAACCGAATAAAATTTGCCAAATTGCCTCGAAAAATCAAAATTTTGTTGAAAACCATTGACTTCTTCGCCTCTAGAACGCCAAGTTATTTTATAAAAAACTTTGTTTTGCGGATTTCTTTGTATTCCAAAACTCGCATTTGCGATCTGGTCGGTTAGTGGTTTTTCCAAATTTGCCGACCAATCCCGATCAAATTCGATGCTCCTAAAACGGTCAATTTGACTAAAAAATTGAGAATTATATTCGTAATCTAGCCGCGAAAAATATCGATATTCTTTCCATTTCTTCAAAGTTTTGCCCGAATTGATGTAGCCAATTTTCAAAGCCTGACCCAAATTTTGTTCTGAAAAAAGATCGGAAAAAAGATTTTTATCTTTGTTGCTAAACGCAATTTCTACAAAAATTTTCTCTGCTTCGTTGATCTGAAAAGCACCTCCAAAAGCAAGCATTTGTTTTTGGTTTGGCGCAAAAAGTGTTCTGATCGGCTCAAAATTGCCTTGTGAAACGCCATTTTCTAGAGCAACCCATTCATAAACTTTGCCGTTTGCGTTGGCTTTTCCAAGCCGATAATTGCCGTTTTTTTGCGTTGTTTCGCTAAAAACTACGTTCCAAATGCTGTCTTTTGCGTTGAGTTCCGTTTGATTTTTGATCTGCACAAAAATATTTCGATATAAAATTCCGTTGATCAAAGAATCTGTTTTTCGATACAAAATTTGGTCGTTTCTAAACTCTTTGACCTGTGAATCGCCTCTGCCTTGAGCCACCGTAAATTGATCGCCTAAATTTTGCAAAATTTGTCTGTCTGCGGTTGTAAAATTCCCAATTGGACTTTGCGGATCGTCTTTTTCTCGATAAAAACTTCCATAAAAACTCCATTTGCCAATTTGCTGTTCATGGCTGATAGTCAATATGTTACGGCTATAATTTTGCACAGAATACTCCATATCTACCCGAACCCGCGAAAACTGTGTAATGACAATTTTGTTGGTAAACGTAATTTCTGCGGTGTTGTAATCGATGATGTAATCCAAATTATAGCCTCTGGCAAGCAACCTGCCATCCAAAAAAACGCGTTCAGAATTAGCCAAAACCACAATAAAACGTTCTCCATTTGCCCCTTTCAAACGGTACGCCCCTTGAATTCCCTCCGAAACTGCCACCTGTTGCGAAAAAAACTGCCCTTTTGCCGCAGAAATCCCAATTTTTGTGTTTGCCTTAATTTTTGTACCTTTTTGGTTTACAGTGTCAATTCCATAATTTGTTTCGAACATTCCGCCCAAAACATTTTTATAATATTTGAGAAAATAATTGTTTTCTGAATTTTTGAAAACCACATCTCCTGCCGAAATACTGCCTTTTGGGTGGCTTAATTGCAAAAATATTTTGTCAAATTCCTGAATTTGTTGCGTGTTTCCTTGCGGCTGAAAAGGAACATTTTGATCGCTTAAAACGGCATTTAAACGCAAATCTTTGGCAATTTTTCCGTTTAATTGTAGATTCAAAACCGAGTTTACAAATACGTCTTGTTGGTTTCCAAAGGAAAGCCCTCTGCTAATGCTTCCGCTTTTTTGGATATTTTGCTGTGAAAATAATTCTGCTCTTTGGTCGAGAATGGGCAAAATTAAATTTTCCTTGTTTTCGGAATAATCTATGGAATCAGAAGCGGAAATTTCTTTGCGTTTTTGGAATTTTTGAGAAAATAAATAAGGAAAAACGCGATAACAGATCAACACAGAATCAGGTTTTTGGCTTTGATCTTTATTTTCTAATTTTAATAAATTTGTGTTTAAATTGTAATAAAAAGCAAGATTTTTAGGGTAAATAATTTGTAAACTATCAATAATTAACGAAAGTGTATCCAATTTGAAGGCTTTTTCGGAAAAAATGATTTTTTTGCATCTAACATTACTTTGCGAAAAAGCAAGCAAAGCCCAAAAGATTAAAAATATGGTAAAGACGTATTTTTTCAATTTGAAAGGCTTTTATTTTATAATATTTGCGAGCATAATTTTTGGTTTTTTCTTTTGACAAATATAAGAAAAAATAAAAAAGAAAATGAGATTAAATTTTTTATTTATTTCGAGCTTTTTCAAAAAAAAAGCGTACATTTACAAAATGTTTAATCAAAAAAAATGACAAAAAAAATGAGTGAAGATAGGGCAGAAAAATTGAAAAGCATAGAATTAACCATTGCCAAAATTGATAAAACTTTTGGTAAAGGAACAGTCATGAGGCTCAATGACGGAAAAGTGGAAGATGTTCCTGTAATTTCTACAGGTTCTTTGGGATTGGATTTGGCGTTGGGAGTAGGTGGTTTTCCAAAAGGCAGAGTCATCGAAATTTATGGACCTGAAGCGTCGGGTAAAACTACTTTGGCAATTCATGCGATTGCAGAAGCTCAAAAAAGTGGCGGAATTGCTGCTTTTATTGATGCAGAACACGCTTTTGATAAAAATTATGCCGAAAGAATTGGCGTTGATTTGGATCATTTGTTGGTTTCGCAACCTGATAGTGGTGAGCAAGCCCTCGAAATTACTGAACAACTCATTCGTTCTGGTGCAATTGATATTATTGTCATTGACTCTGTGGCTGCACTCGTGCCAAAAGCGGAATTAGAAGGCGAAATGGGGGAAAGTAAAATGGGTTTGCAGGCTCGTTTGATGTCCCAAGCCATGAGAAAATTGACTGGTGCGATTAACAAAACTAATTGCTGTTGCATTTTTATTAACCAATTAAGGGATAAAATTGGGGTTATGTTTGGTAGTCCAGAAACTACTACTGGTGGTCATGCACTTAAATATTATGCTTCTGTGCGCATTGATATTCGCAGAATTAGTGCCATCAAACAAGGTGCAGACGCTATTATAGGAAATAGAGTGCGTGTAAAAGTACAGAAAAACAAAGTTGCACCACCTTTCAAACAAACCGAATTTGACTTGATGTATGGCGAGGGAATCTCGAAAATTGGCGAAATTATCGACATGGCAACAGAACTAGAAATTATCAAAAAAGCAGGTTCTTGGTATTCTTACAATGCCACCAAATTGGGGCAAGGCAGAGACGCTGTCAAAACGTTATTGCATGACAATCCTGAATTGTCTGATGAATTAGAGAAAAAAGTCAGAGCATTTGCAGAAGAAGGAAAAGTAAAATTAAAAGAAGTAGTTGTTGTAGATGAAGACTAAAACAAAAGAGCTTTCAAATCTAAAGTTTGAAAGCTCTTTTTAATTTATTAAATATGAATATTTTAAACCCTTTTCAAGATTTTTCGCAGAGCATCATTTTAGAAAATGATTTGGTGCGCTTAGAACCTTTAACAATTTCGCACACAGATTTATTGCTTTCTGTGGCTTTAGACCCCGAAATTTGGGCATGGAATCCGACTATGCAGATCGACAATAGAGAAGACATGGAAACCTACATCAAACAGGCACTAAGCGAAAAAATTGCAAAAAAACGCTATCCTTTTGCAATTTTTAGCAAAAAAACGCAACAATATGCGGGAAGTACCTCCTACTACAACATCGAAATGACACACCGAAAACTAACTCTGGGTCATACTTGGTTTGGCAAAGAATTTAGAAAAACAGGTTTGAACAGAAATTGTAAATTTTTGATGCTTAAATATGCTTTCGAAGAACTTTTGATAGAAAGAGTAGAATTTACAACTGATTCTAACAATTTACAATCAAGGGAAGCCATGCGAAAAATTGGGGCAATTCAAGAGGGAATTTTGCGCCACCACATTCTTAGACCTTCAGAAATTTGGCGCGATACGATAGTTTTGAGTATTTTGCGTTCAGAATGGCAAAATATTAAAGAAACTATTTTCGCAAACTATTGATTTACAGCATTTTACTAATTCCCAAAGTACAGGCAAACTGTTTTTTGTTCAGATCGTATTCCGCTTGAAAAGCCATATTCATGATTGTTACAGATTGTTTCCAACCAAGCATGATGCCTGTATTTTTTTCGGAATAAGTGCGAGTATGGTATCCTCCCACAAAAAAACTATCCCAAATTTGCGTAAAACGGTCATATTGAAAAGGAAAAACAATACTTTCGGCACGTGCAGAATAATTATTTGCAGAAATTTTGTTGTAAGTAAACCTAAAATTCATCAAACCACCAATTTCCCAAAGGTTTAAAAGTCTGTTCCAAGAGTTGTTCAAATAAATAATTGGGTTGGTGTTTTCCAAACCTGATGCACTCATGGCACGTCCTAAACGTGCTTCATTGCTCAAAAAACCACCTTTATAGCCAAAAGTTCCGCTAATTAAGAGATTTTGGTTGTTATAAAGCGTTCCCAAAGTTCTGTCTGCCCAAATTGCTTCGAAGGCAAGACGATAAATTTTATATTTTTTAATTTCAGCCATATAGCCAAAAGTTAGGCGATATTGTTCGCTGTCCACACCTGCGGCAAACATTTTTTTATCGTCATAATAGGCTAAATAAGTGCCATAAGATGTAAAATTACCAACTTGTTGAATTTGTGTACTCAAAATATAATTCCAATTTTTGTTTTTTTGATGAAAAGAAATTCTGTAAAAACTAATGTTTTTGTTTTCCAAGCCAAAATCGGCAAAACCTGCCCCAACTCCCAAACCAAATGGAAAACGATATTCGCCTTTGAGTTCGACTTGTTTTTTTTCGCTGTCGTCTATGTAATGTCCGCCAAACAAAAGCTCGCCAAAATTCCTAATTTTCCGCTGTGGATGCCAAAAAACTCCTGCATATTTGATCGTTTTTTGGTTTTGGCGATCAATCATTCCTGCACCACCTTTCAAAAAAGGCGACCACCATAAAGCGTTATATTCGTTGGTGGTGGCGGTTTTTTTATAGACAAAATCTGCCAATCCAATTGGAAGAACTATTTTTTTTTGTTTACTGCTGTCAATTTGTTGTTTGTCTTTGTTCAAAGCCAAAGTAGGCGGACTTTGCGCAAAAATGTTTTGGCTACAAATAAAAAGTAAAAAGAGATAAAAATATAATTGTCGAATAGCGTTCATTTTTTTGAGTAAAAATGGTTCAATGCTCTTAAAGCAATTAAAATGCTATTTATTTGGATCAACTCATATTTTTTTATTTTTTTGGAAAATAAATATTTATTAAATTTAATAGTCCATAAAATATTGGTTATCAGTTATTTATAAAAATAAAAAAAATCAATATTTTTTTATAAATTCCTCATTTTATTTTAAATTTTGTGCTACTTACATTTGGAAAATGGTTTTCAAACAATTTAAAATACTATGAAAAAAGTAATGATTTTATGCTTATCCACTATAATTTTTTCTTGTGGAAATAGTAAAACAGAACAAAAAGATGCGCAAACAGAAATGAAAGTAGGTTTGGCAGACGGGCATTACGAATATTTGTTTGTGCAAGACAAAGATAGCTCTTTTTTGAAAATTGATGTTAAAGGCGCAGAAGTTACAGGAAATTATACTTTTTTGCCTGAAGTAAGTGATGGCGCAGTAGGCGAAATGAAGGCAAAACAAGCTAATAATCAAGTAGTTGGTGTTTTGAGTTTTGTTGTGGAAGGCAATTCGCAAAGTGAAATAGTTTATTTTGACATCAAAGGAGCAGATTTGCATTGGAAACGCTACGAGTTGATGGACGGTCCGAAAACAAAAACGATGCCTCTTTTGCCTGATACTACAAAGTTAGTAGATACACAAAAGTTTGTTCTTAAAAAATAAAAAAAAGCTAAGTCAAATTTATTCGACTTAGCTTTTTTTTTATTTATACAGCAGCCTGATCTTGTTTGTCAGACTCTTGTTTTAATTGGCTTAAAGCCTCGTTATCACCCAAAGTGCTGTGTCTTGGTGCTTCCAAAATTGCTGCAACATCAGCTTCTACTTCCATAATTTCTTCTGGTTTCAATGCTTTTTTCTCCTCTTTTGTGTGTGTATAAAGGTGAGAAAGGATAATTCTGCGGTCTTCTTTTGAAAACTCAATCACTTTAAACTCCAAACTTTCCGCAACTTCGGCTTTACTTCCGTCTGCTTTTGCCAAATGTTTGGTCGTTACAAAACCTTCAATTCCGTAAGGCAATTCCAAAATCGCACCTTTATCGCCTTTGCTCAATACGTTGCAACGGTGAACTGTACCTACTTGGAAAATGGTTTCGAAAGTATCCCAAGGATTTTCTTCTAATTGTTTGTGTCCCAAAGCTAAACGTCTTTGTTCTACATCCAATTCCAACACTTGTACTTCCAATCTTTCGCCAACTTTTGTAAATTCAGAAGGGTGTTTGATTTTTTTAGTCCAAGACAAATCCGAAACGTGAACCAAACCGTCGATGCCTTCTTCTAATTCTAAGAACAAGCCAAAATTGGTTAAGTTTCTTACCAAACCGTTATGTTTAGTACCTACTGCGTATTTGCTTAACAATTCTTTTTTAGTCCAAGGGTCTTCAGAAAGTTGTTTGATGCCCAAAGACATTTTTCTTTCTTCTCTGTCCAAAGTCAAAACTACGGCTTCGAGTTCGTCTTGTACTTTGATAAAATCTTGTGGATTTCTCAAATGTTGCGACCAAGACATTTCTGAAACGTGAATTAAGCCTTCTACTCCTGCCATAATTTCGAGGAATGCTCCGTAATCTGCAACGTTTACAATTCTTCCTTTTACTCTTGTTCCAACTTGAATTTCTTGTGCCAAATTGTCCCAAGGATGAGCCGCTAACTGTTTCATACCCAAAGAGATACGTTTTTTAGCTTCATCAAAATCAAGCACAACCACGTTCACTTTTTGATCCAATTTCAACACTTCGTCGGGGTGCGTAATTCTGCCCCAAGATATATCTGTAATGTGCAACAAACCATCCACACCACCAAGATCAATAAATACACCGAAGTTGGTCATGTTTTTGATGACACCTTCGAGAACTTGACCTTTTTCGAGGTTATTAAGGATTTCTGCTTTTTGTTTTTCTAAATCTTTTTCGATCAAGATTTTATGAGAAACTACTACGTTATCGTTAGCATAGTTGATTTTCACAACTTTTACTTCCATTTTTTTGCCAACAAAAACATCGAAATCTCTGATTGGTTTTACATCAATTTGAGAACCTGGTAAGAATGCTTCCACACCAAAAATATCTACGATCAAACCACCTTTGGTACGTCTTTTTACAATACCTTCAATGATTGTATCAGCGCTAAATGCAGTTTCGATATTTTGCCATGCTTTGACTACTTTTGCTTTTTTGCGAGACAAAATCAACTGTCCGCTAGAATCTTCTTGGCTTTCCACAAACACATCGACAATGTCGCCTTGTTTGAGGTCTGGCAAATCTCTAAATTCAGCAATAGACACCAAACCATCAGATTTAAAACCAATGTTGATCACAACATCACGTTTGCTTACGCTAACGATTGTACCGCTGATCACTTCGTTTTCTTTGATTTGATACAAAGTTTGGTCGTAGAGGTCGACCATTTTTTTCTTTTCGTCACTGTTGTAGCCTTGTCCTAAACCTTTGGTTTTAAAGCTATCCCAATCAAAATCTTGTACTACTTGTTCTTTTTCGCTCATTGTGAATTTTGCGTCTTGATACAATTTTTGCCTGACGCGAGGTTGGCAAAAAAGGTTTTGATGTTAAATATGATATTGCAATTTTTTTGCAATAAACTTTCCATTTTGAAAAGCCTTGCAAAGGTATGAAAAAAAATATTTAATTCTTAAAAAAACTTAATTTTTTTTGTAAATTCTATTTTTTCCTCCAAAATCTCAATAAGCTGATAAAACGCTTGTTTGTTGGGCAAAGCACTTTGCAAAATGGATAATCTGCCGCCAATGTGCAATATTTCCAAAAATGTTTGCTGACTTTGAAAAATGTTCGTAGCCGTAATATCTGCATAATTGACGCTTACAATTTGGGTACTAAGCAGCTTTTTGGGGCAGGAAAAACTGTTTTCTTGCAAAATAATTTCTCGTTGCAAAAACACACCTTGAAATACCGTAAAAGCACCAACTAAGGCAAAAGCCAAACAAAAAGCAGTCATAATCCAATAAAAAATAGTGGCTCCGTTTTCTGAAAATTCGATGATTCCGTTCAAAATAAGCCCTCTGTCGTTGTTTAAAGCTCGATGGCTCATTACAAAAGTTCCCAAAATTCCGAAAATGGTTACAAAGCTAAAAGTAGAAATTTTGGGTTTGTAGGTAAATTTGATTTCGTTCATAAGTTAAAATTTATTCCATTTTCAAAACCAAAGTAGTATAAGACGGAATTTTTATTTTTTCCTTCATTTCTACTTTATGATTAGAAAAATAAATGTGTTTGAAACCTTTTAAAGAAGTTGGCAATATAAAAAACTGCTCCTGCCAAGACAAATTATGTATAACCAACAAAGTTTTTCCTTCGTAAATCCTTAAAAAAGCAAGCAATGCTTCATTTTTGAGATCAACGGCAAGCAATTCGCCATAAGTCAAAATTTCGCTGTTGTTTCGCAAATGAATAAGTTTTTTGTAATGATGATAAACCGAATTGGGATCAGCTATTTGTTCTGCCAAACTTTTTATTTTGTCTGCGGTACTAAATTTTGCTCTGATCCAAGTGGTTTGGAATTTAGGATTTCCCCAAATAAACGGCTCTCTGATGCACTCATCTGGCTTTTTGCCAAACATTCCCAACTCTTCTCCATAATAAATGTAAGGCGAACCAGAAAGGGTTAAAAGGATGGAAGCGGCTAATTTAATTTTATCCTGATGACCTTCCAAAGCACTTGCAATGCGGTTTTGGTCGTGATTGGTCAAAAAAATGGCGTTCAAATAATCAGGGTTATAAAAGCGGAACAATTCCAAATTTTTGAGATGTTGATGTAGCAAAGCACTTTCTTTTTCGTTCCAAATGGTTTTAAAAATGGCTTCACTCATATCAAAATTAAACATTGCCCTAATTCCTTTTAAATATGGAGCAACTTTTTGAGCCGAATCCCAAACTTCGCCCACCAAATATACGTTGGGATTGCATTTTTGCATTTCATTTTTAAATTCGATCCACCAATTATGGTTGTCAGTTTCGCGATTATTTTCGAAAATATGTTTGGCGGCATCTAATCTAAACCCGTCAATGCCAATTTCTTGAATCCAAAATTTGCCTATTTTAAATATTTCTTGTCTTAAAGCCAAATTATCATAATTTAGATCGGGCATATTATAGGAAAAAAGTGCATAATATTTTTCTTGTTTTCCTGCTACTTCATGCCAAATTTTCAAATTATCGGCATCAGCAGATGCAGTTCGGTTTTCGCCTAATTTGGCAATATTTTCGGGAGTATTCCAAATATAAAAATCTGTATAAATGCTGTTCGGATTGTTGCAAGCGTCTAAAAACCAAGCATGTTGGTGCGAAGTGTGGTTCAAAACCAAATCAATCATGATTTTTATTCCTTTTTTATGGGCTTCTTTGACCAATTTCCTAAAATCTGCCATCGTACCGTATTCAGTGTGAATTGCATAAAAATCGGTTACATCATATTTGTGATAAGAAGGCGAAGGACTGATCGGCATGAGCCAAAGAGCCTGCACGCCCAAATCGGCTAAATAAGGCAATTTTTGGATAACACCATTCAAATCTCCAATGCCATCTTGGTTAGAATCTGCAAAAGATTTGACAAAAATTTCGTAAGTAACGCCATATTCCCAACGTTTGAGAGTGGGACGTTTGATTCCTAAAAAGTTTTTTAAAGAATTACTAAGGAAATTTTTTTGAAAAATCTTTGTAAAAAAATTAGTAAAATTGTTCATTATGTTAGGGTTTTAATAAAAAAAAGAAAAGTACAGCAAACATTCCTGTTTGCCAATCAAAAAAAAAGAAAAGTACAGCAAACATTCCTGTTTGCCAATCAAAAAAAACGAAAAGTAGCAAATATTTCTGTTTGCCAATCAAAAAAAACGAACAAGAATATTCATTTTACATGAAATTTGTTTTTGCATAAACGTCATTTTTTGAAAAAAGATATAAAACAACTATGTTTGTGCCAAATTTTGTTCCATTTTAAAATATTTTTTTGAATTGGACTTTTTTTTATAATACTTTGTTTATCCATCGAACAATCTTTATAACCATGAAAAATCTTATACCTTTTTTGTTAGTAATTCTACTTTCTTTGGTTTCTTGCAATGAAAATGTGGTTTATACAGAGTATCAAGACCTGCAAGATCAAGCATGGATTGTTGATTCTGTGCTTAGTTTTGGCTTTGAAATCAATGATTTGCAATCGGATTATAATATTGATTATGGGGTCAGATATGCTGTTGATTATCCTTATTACAATTTATATGTGAAATTTTGTTTGGCAGATGCAACAGGAAAAGAATTGACAGATTGGATCAGAATTGACAAAAATTTGATGCACCCCGTTACAGGCGCACCTTTTGGAAATGGACTTGGTGATTTGTTTGACATTCAATTTTCGGCTTTGCCAAATTTCAAATTCGATAAGAAGGGAAAATATTATTTTAAAATCAGACAAGATATGCGTCTGGACAAACTTCCTGCAATTGCCGCAGTGGGAGTAAAAGTTGAAAAAACAAACAATTAAGTAGTTGGCTGATCTCAAAATTAGCCAACTACTTAGCAAATTATTTAGGCAGTAAACTAGCCAAAAAAGCAGGATTTGCAGAAATTTTATCCACAAAAAAGTCTGAAATAGAAGACAACAATTTTGCTTCTTGTTCTTCGTTCAAAATTGGTAAATCGATTTTTTCGTTCAAAGTTTTTACCAAATTTGCTTTTACGCCTGCCAAAGCAATGCCTTCGATGCTCAAAGGATTCGCACCCGCACCAGGCAATGGCGGAACTGAAGGCGCAGACGGAACAACACCTTTAAATGCGGCAGACAAAGCCTCTGGAGTCAAAAATTTGACAGCCTGTCCCAACACATTTTTCAAAATGCTCAATTCCATTTCTTCACTAATGAAAGGAAGATCGAATTTTTTGTTAAATTCTTCTGCGTACTGATTTACTTGCTGTTCTGTGAACATAAATGATGATTTTAAAAATTGAAAAATACGATAATTGCAAAAATAAGATTTTTTTGAATAAAAATAAGTTTTTTAAGAAATCTTATTTCATTTTTTGATCATCAAAAAAAATTGTATGTTTGCGCTGTAAATTTGTAGAAATATTCGTTAAAATAAAAAAACTGTTTTATTTATGTGTGGAATTGCAGGCTTTAATTCGGCTAATGAACTCAAAATCAAGCAAATGACTGACAAAATTAGTCATCGCGGTCCTGATGCTGACGGTTTTTTTGTAGATTTGATGGTTTCTTTGGGGCATCGCCGTTTGGCTATTTTGGATTTGTCCGAAAAAGGCAAACAACCCATGCATTACAAACATTACAGCATTGTTTTTAACGGAGAAATTTACAATTACGAAGAAATTAGAGAACAACTTTTGGCAAAAGGACATTTATTTGTGTCCAATTCAGATACTGAAGTTTTGTTGCACGCCTATGAAGAATGGGGAGCAAATTTGGTCGAAAAAATGAATGGAATGTGGGCATTTTGCATTTATGATGCACAAAAAAAGCAATTATTTTTGTCAAGAGATCGATTTGGCGTAAAACCTTTGTATTATTTTTGGGACAATGAGCAGTTTATTTTTGCATCTGAAATCAAGGCAATTCGTTGCCATGATCTCAAATTAAACTTAAATGTTTCTGCCATTAATTATTTTTTCTATCAAAAATATATCGGAAACGGGCAAACTATTTTTGAGAAAATCTATAAACTTCCGCCTGCACACCATTTGATATTGGAATTGGATAGTAAAAAATTAACGACTTTTCAATATTTCGACATCAAAAAAGAAGTTGAAAAAGCTCGACAAATTCCTTTGGAAAAGCGTTTGGAAATGTTGCCCAAATTGCTCGAAGATGCCGTTCTCAAACGCCTCATTTCAGACGTTCCTGTGGGAAGTTTTTTGTCGGGAGGAGTGGATTCTTCTTTAATTTCTGCCCTGATTGCCAAACACAAACCCAATTTTGATACATTTTCGATTGGTTTTAAGGAAAAAACTTTTGACGAATTGGCACATTCCAAAATTGTGGCTGATCATATTCATACTCAACATCATACCGAAATTTTGGATTTAAATGAGGATTTGATTCCGTTTTTGGTACGAAATATGGACGAACCTTTTGGCGATTCCTCAATTATTCCGACTTATTTGCTTTCTAAAATCACCAGAAAAAAGGCTACTGTGGCACTTTCAGGCGACGCCGCAGACGAAATTTTTGGTGGTTATGATGTTTACAAAGCGGCTATTTTTGCCAATCACATTCCCGATTTTGCGATCAATTTAGGGAAAAATTTTGCAAACCTGCTTCCTGCTTCTGACAAAAATTTGAGTTTATCGTTTAAAATTAAAAAGTTTTTGAACGATTATCACCCAAATCCGCAACGTAGGCATTTGAATTGGCTTTCGCAAAGCAACGAAAATCAACGCCAACATTTGTTAGGAAAATATTGGAAAAGCGAAACTGATTTGATTTCAGTAAGTGAAGAAAAAGATTTGACTTCGATACAACTACTTGATTTACAGACCTATATGTTAGATGATATTCTGACAAAAGTAGATTCTGCCTCTATGCTTTGTGCCTTGGAAGTGCGAAATCCTTTTTTGGATTATCGAGTTGTGCCTTTGGCATTGAGTCTGCCTGACGATCTGAAAATTAAAGGCACAGAAACTAAATTTTGGCTAAAAAAATTGGCTGAAAAATATGTTCCTAAACAAGTTTTGTATCGCAAAAAACAAGGTTTTGCTGTGCCGATGGCAAAATGGATCAAAGAAAGTGCATTGATAAAAATTTATTTGAACGAAGAAAAATATTATGTACACGGCTATTTATCAGCGAGTTATGTACAAAATTTATATCAAGAACATTTAGAAAATAAACAAGATCATTCAAGGATTTTGTGGTTGGTTTTTGTATTTAATTATTGGATTGAACAAACGAATTATGCAATTTGATTTTGCAAAACAATGGATTTAAAAAACAAAAAAGTATTAATTACAGGTGCAGACGGCTTTATTGGCAGTCATTTGACCGAACAATTACTCGAAGAAGGTTGTCAAGTTCGAGCTTTTGTCTATTATAATTCTTTTAATTCTTGGGGTTGGTTGGACAGTTTGCCCAAAGAAACCTTAGAAAAAATAGAAATTTTTAGCGGTGATATTCGTGATCCAAATGGCGTAAAAACGGCTATGAAAGGCGTAGATGTGGTTTTTCATTTGGCGGCTTTGATCGCAATTCCGTTTTCCTATCATTCGCCAGATTCTTATGTGGACACCAATATTAAAGGAACTTTAAATGTTTTGCAAGCCGCCCGCGATTTGAATATCCAAAAATTGTTGGTAACTTCTACTTCCGAAGTTTACGGTACGGCGCGCTACGTTCCAATTGACGAAAAACACCCTTTTCAAGGACAATCGCCTTATAGTGCCACCAAAATTGGGGCAGATCGTTTGGCAGAATCGTTTTATAAAAGTTTTGAGTTGCCCGTGGTTATTGTGCGCCCTTTCAATACTTTTGGTCCTAGACAGTCGGCAAGGGCAATTATTCCGACCATTATTAGCCAATTATTAAGCGGAAAAGAGGAAATTAAATTAGGAAATTTGACTCCGACTCGTGATTTTTTGTTTGTCAAAGATACGGCAAAAGGTTTTATAGAAATTGCGAAATCGGACAAAACGGTTGGCGAAGAAATTAATATTGCCACAGGAGTTGAAATTTCGATGGGCGATTTGGCTAATCATTTAATCGAAATTATTAACCCAAAAGCAAAAGTAGTTACCGAAGATCAAAGGTTGCGTCCTGCACAATCAGAAGTGGATCGTTTGTTGGGTTGCAACAAAAAAATACAGGCTTTAACGGCTTGGAAACCGCAATTTGACATCAAAAAAGGTCTGAATCAAACCATAGCATGGTTTAGCAAGGCGGAAAATTTGAGTCAGTATAAAAGTAATATTTATAATTTATGAAAATTTTACACATCATAGATTCTTTAGGTTTAGGAGGTGCTCAAACTGTATTAAAGGGCATATTTGAAGCACAAAAGGATAACAAAGATATTTTTTTGTTTGCATTGCGCAAATTTGAACCTCACATAGTAATTGATCATCCTAATGTTTTTATTTATGAAAACAATGCTAGGTTTTCGTTTGCTCCCCTGTTTGTGTTGCGTAAATTCATTAAACAGGAAAAAATAGAAATTATACATTGTCATTTGTTTCGTTCACAGGTTTTTGGTTGGTTGTTAAAATTATTTTCTTTTTCTAAAATTAAATTAATATTTCACGAACATGGACAAATATATGGGCATGAGGTTGCTCTTCCTCTCGAAGATTTAATTTTTCGCAAATTTTTATACATTGCAAAATTTACTGTTGATTCTTTTATTGCTGTATCAAAATCTTGTGAACAAAAATTGGTTAGTAGAGCCAATATACCATTGTCAAAAATTATTGTTTTAAATAATTTTGTTGATTTAAGGCGATTCGATTCAGTTAAAAGGAATAAGACAAAAATATTTACCATCAGTTATGTTGGAAGGTTGTCTAAAGTTAAAGGTTGCGAATTTCTCATTAGAGCATTGCCATTTTTAAATTTTCCCTATAAGGTTTTAATTGCAGGTTCTGGTGAGTTGTTCGAAAAATTGGAAAGCCTTGCAAAAGACTTGAATGTTTATCAAAATATTGAATTTTTAGGATTTGTGAAAGAAACTGAAAAAATCTATGAAAATTCAGATATATATGTAATGCCCTCTTTAAGTGAAGCAAGTCCGATGTCATTTTGCGAAGCACAAGCATACGGAATACCTGTTCTTGGTAGTGATGTTGCATCAATCAATGAATTTATAGTTCATCAAAAAAATGGATTTCTTTTTAAAGTTAAAGATTCAAAACTTTTGGCTGAACAAATTACTCATCTTTATAATAATCCTAAAGATGTAGAAAAGATGTTTCAATACTCTATTGAAAACGTAAATCAATATAGTTTAGACTTATATCTAAAAAAACTAACCTCTATTTATAAAAATATATGACCAACATTCTCATTACAGGCGGAGCAGGCTTTATTGGCAGTTCTTTAGCCGATTATTTATTGCAAAAAGGCAATTATAAAATTGTCCTTGTCGATAATTTATTGACAGGACAAATGAAACATTTGCCACAATCCGAAAATTGCCGTTTTATCAAATGCGATGCAAATTCTTACGCCAATCTTTCGGCAATCATGACCTGCCAAACTTTTGATTATGTGTTTCATTATGCGGCAGTTGTGGGCGTAAAAAGGACTTTGGAAAATCCAATTATGGTGCTTGACGATTTGCAAGGCATTAAAAATATTTTGGAATTGTCTAAAAATACAGGCGTAAAAAGGGTGTTTTTTTCCTCTTCTTCCGAAGTCTATGGCGAGCCTGTCGAAAGTCCGCAAAGGGAATACAGTACGCCGCTAAATTCGCGCTTGCCTTATGCCATTGTCAAAAATGTGGGCGAGGCTTTTTGCCGTTCCTACAAACAAGAACACAATTTGGACTACACCATTTTGCGTTTTTTTAACACTTATGGCGAAAAGCAAAGTTCAGATTTTGTGATGAGCAAATTTTTGAAATTAGCCTTAGCAAACCAAGATATTCCACTTTATGGCGATGGTTTACAAAGCCGAACTTTTTGCTATATTCAAGACAATGTGGAAGCTACGGTAAATGCCTTAGAACAAAATTTGTTGATCAACGAAGTTGCGAATTTTGGAAACGATCACATTACAAGTATTCTAGAATTGGCAAAAATTATCATCAAATTAACCGATTCTAAATCAAAAATAGTGAATCTTCCGCCACTTCCCGAAGGCGATATGACCAGAAGGCAGCCAGAAATTAGCAAAATGAAACAAATCTTGCAGCGCCCTCTGATCGAATTAGAAGAAGGAATAAAAAAAGTTTTATCTAAAAAAATGTAAAAAAATTAGCATGGAAAAATTTTAAACTTGCCATGCTAAATTTTTATTTTTTATTGAATAAAAACCTCATAATCTTTTTTTCGAGAAGCACGTTCAAAAATTTGTTCTTCTTGCTTTTGTTGCAATTCTACTTTTCTTTTGCTTACAATAATATCCGAAATCATTTGTTTTACATAATCAATCGGAGCATATTCGTTGGCTTCTTTGAGTTCAGAAATTTGAAAAAGATACACAAAATCCTTGTCCGAATATTTGTAAAATTTTCTGTTTCGTAAGTCTGAAATTTTTATTTCTTTGACAAATTGTCGAGGGTTTTTCCAAGAACTATCTGCCAAAAATTGATACGAATTGATCAAACAATGGCTACGTAGTTTTTGTAAATCTTCTTCTTTGTTAGAATTAAACCAATTTTCCAACTGTGACAATTTATCATCATTCACTGAAATTTTAGCAATTTTTCCTTTGATAATGTTTTCGTTGAGTTTAAAATTTTCTTTAAATTGGGTGTAATAAGTTTCCAATTCAGAATCGGAAATGGTGGAATCTAAATTTTGTTCGATCAATTTTTTTTGATAGGCATAAAGCAATAATTGATCTCTGTAATCTTTGGCGCGCTGATCTATTTCGGTAAAATCTACTTGCTTTTCTTGGGCTTCTTTGAGTAATAATTGCTCCCTGATCCAAGATTTAATGTATTTCTCGACAAGTGCTATGCTGTCGTCTTTCGACTTACTGTTCGAATGCAAACTTTTGATTTCGTTTTCATACAAAAAAGTATCATAAACGCGCGCTATTTTTCTGCCTTTATTCTCTGAATCATCTGCATTTCCAGTGCAAGCAAACAATGTTAAAAAAATAATAATTAATTTGAGCAAAATTTTAGTCATCTGTATTTGATTTTTTTCGTGCCAAATCTAATCATTATTTTTGTAGAATATTTATTTTTTAATTTGCATAAAAAAATAATATTTCTTAGCAACCTTTTTTTTTTGCCACACTCTTTGTTTCAAAATCTTAAATTTTAAATCTTATGTTTGGCACAACAAAAAAATATGTATTTCTAATTGCTTTCTTTTTGATGGCAAATTTGCAAACTTTTGCACAATTTGGTTCAAATGCGGGCAAAATTTGGTTTGATGATAACTTTTTGTATGTCAATTTGATCAACAGAGGTGTTTTGGTCATTGACAATTTCAATCCAAAAAATCCAAAAAAATTGGGAATTATCGAGATCGAAGGAAATGTAGACATGGCGGTTCGCGGCAAATTGATGTACGCCAACAGCCACGAAGATTTGCTTACCATCGACATTACTGACCTTAAAAACGCAAAAATTTTGAACAGAAATGAAAAAGTTTTTTCGCAAAGACGAGGTTTTAACAGTAATCCGACCGCTTCTATTGGCTGGAAAACGGGCGATGAAATGGCTGCAATTATGAACAGTTTTAACATTTTTGGCGGAGGGACAGGTACAGCTTTGGGAACTTTGGGCATCATCAACAATATGATCGGAGGCGGAGGAATTGGTACAAATGGCATTACCAATACTATGGTTACTTCGGTGGCTACTGCAACAGGGCAATCATCAGGGGGAAGTAGTAGCGGAAAAGGCGGTTCGATGGCTTGTTTTACCATGACCGAAAACCACCTTTACGCTATTGATAGCCGTGATATTCATGTTTTTAATTTGACCGATCCTAAAAAACCTGCCAAAACCGCCAATCCTACAACGGTAAGTTTGGATATTGAAACCATATTTGCTCATGAGAATAAATTATTTTTGGGTTCACAAGCAGGGATGTATATTTATGACATCAAAGATCGCCAAAATCCACAAAGAATGGGAGTATATAGACACACCAGAAGTTGCGATCCTGTGGTTGTAGAGGGCAATTATGCCTATGTAACTATGCGTAACGGCACTGATTGTGCAGGAGACGTGAACCAATTAGATGTAGTTGATGTAAGCAATCCGTTTAACCCGCAAAAAGTAGCTACTCACAAAATGACTAATCCACATGGTTTGGGAATAGATCAGGGCGTTTTATTTATTTGTGATGGAAAAGATGGTTTGAAAGTTTTTGATGCAGCCGATCCGCAAACGATTGGCAAAAACAAATTGGCACAATTTTCTGACATTAACGCTTTTGATGTAATTCCTGACAACAAACGCAAAGTTTTGATGATGGTTGGGTCAAACAAAATTAAACAATATGATTACAGTGATAGAAAAAATTTGAAACTTTTGAGTGAAATTTCAACCAATGATGCCAATTAAATTGAAGGAAATAATTAATTTTAGCCACAAGAATTTAAAAATTCTTGTGGTTTTTTTGTTGAAAATTTCAAAAATTAATGAGCCAAAACCATTTCTTTTACAGTTTCTACCCAAAGCGGATGTGTGTTCAGGCTTTCTACCAGTTGCCAATGTTCTCCGCCCAAACTTTCGAATAATTCTTTGTATTCTTCACCAATTTCGATGGTCGTTTCCAAACAATCGGCAGTAAAAGATGGTGAAAAAGCAAGGATTCGTTTTTTTCCTTTGGCAACCAATTCTTTAATCAAATCGTCTGTATATGGCTTAATCCAAGGCGTATTTCCCAATCTGGACTGAAAACTAACCGTATATTGATCTGCCGAAAAACCCAATTCTTGGGCAAGCAGACGCGAAGTTTCGAAGCATTGCGCCCGATAACAAAGCCTGTTGTTTGCGTGAAAAGTATCGCAACATTTTTTGTCGTTGATACATTTTTTTTCTGGGTCAGCTTTAATTAATTGGCGTTCGGGCAAACCGTGATAAGAAAAAATAAAGTGATCAAATTTTTCTTTTTCCATATACTTTCTGCCCAATTCTGCAAAAGTTTTGATCATTTTTGGGTTGTCTGAATAGGCATCAATCAAGACAATTTTAGGAATAATTAACCATTTAGAAATTACGTCTAAAACTTCTTGATGTGCCGATCCTGTGCTAGCAGAGGCATATTGAGGAAAAAGCGGAAGGACAATAATTTTTTCTAAACCCTTGTCTTTGAGTGCATCTAGGGCAAGTTTGATGCTCGGATTTTGATAACGCATTCCCAAACTTACCACATAATCTTCGCCAAGCGAATCTTGCACAAGTTGAGTCAATTCTTTGCCATAAAAATATAAAGGAGAGCCTTTTTCAGTCCAAAGTTCCTTATAAACTTTTGCCGATTTGAAAGAACGAAAAGGAGCAATGATCAGATTTACCAACAAAAAACGCTGCCAAAACGGAATGTCAAGCACTCTGCCGTCCATCAAAAATTGTCGCAAATAAACTCTAACATCAGAAACATTAGGGCTGTCTGGAGTTCCTAAGTTTACAAGAAGTACGCCTGTTTTAAGTTTCATAATTTTTATTTTTAATGTATCATAGACCAGAGTCTATGACACATTTTTATTTAGCTTCTGTTTGTGCTGCGGCATTAATTTGTGCTGCAAATTTTCCAATTTCCAAATCAATGAGGTATAAACCTTGTCCTTCTTCTCCTATTAAGTCAAAAAAGTCTAACATTTGTCTGGAAACTGCCTCTTCTTCGCGTTGTTCGCCTACAAACCATTGCAAAAATTGGAATGTACCGAAATCTTTTGCTGTGAAACAATAATCCACCAAATTATTGATGGCTTTGCTTACTGCTACTTCGTGTTCAAGAATGGTTTCAAAAACTTCACGCAAAGATGCAAATTCGTTGCGAATATTTTTAATTTCTGGTGCGTGTGCATGACCTCCTGCATCATTCACATATTTCATGATCTTCATCATGTGTAAATTTTCTTCGGCTGCATGGTCAAAAAGGAATTGCGCAGCGTGTTTGTAACCGTGAATTTCAGCCCAAGATGCCATACCCAAATAATAGAATGACGAAACGCCTTCCATTTGAATTTGTTTATTCAATTTTTTTACGGTATCTTCCAATAAAGAAGTTTTCAACCGCATATCTACTGTTTTTGCCATTTTATTTAAGTTTTGATTGCAAGTATAACAGATTATTTGTTGGTATGTTAGAAAAATTATGAATAATGTTTAAAACATTTTAACGATTGACAACGCAACGTTGGCAATAGTCGAAGACCTTTCCAAACGTGGAGTTTTACGATTGGCAACGTCTAAAAAAGACGATTGGCAACGTAAAAAATTTGTAGTTTGTAAACAAATTCCTAAATTGCCAAAAAAACGAAAACCATGCGTACTTTCATTCAAGAATCTACTTTATATCCCGATCTTATTCAATATTTAAAAG
>RDXG01000071.1 GCA_004292785.1 Bacteroidota bacterium | reverse complement strand
ACCACATTTTTTTGCGAAAGCAAACTTTGTTCAGAACTAATTACGCTTTTGATTTGGTTGTTTTCGGCAGAAAACCAAAGCGTTCCAAAGGTAGATTTTGGGATTTCCTGAAAAATAAATTTGCCTTCAGAAGCATCAATCGTTTGCTTTTTGATCATAAAGGCAGTACCATTTTTAAAAATAGCCACACTGTTTTGCGCAAATAATTGGTGGGCAAACAGAATAAAAATTAATAAATATTTCATAAAAAAACGTTATAAAAGTTTGAGTTTTTATAACGTTTTTAAAAATAATTTGGATACAAAAATTTTATCGAGCTGTCAAAGAAGCATAAGCCTCACTGCTCAACAAAGTTGCAACTGTTGCCAAATCTGAAACCGCAATTTTTACCATCCAACCTTTTCCGTAAGGATCGGAATTAACCAATTCGGGACTGTTTGCCAATTCTTCATTAAATTCTAAAATTTTTCCATCAACAGGCAAAAACAAATCAGAAACGGTTTTTACGGCTTCTACTGTGCCAAAAACTTCGCCTGCTTTTAAGGTTTCGCCAACTTTTGTGATGTCCACATAGACAATATCGCCTAGTTCGCCTTGTGCAAAATCAGTTACGCCAACAGTTGCCACTTCGCCTTCCAAAAGCAACCATTCGTGATCGCTGGTATATTTAAGATTTTCAGGAATTTGCATTTTTTGTTTTATTTATCAAGTTAAATTAAATTTTCGCAAAATAAATGATTTAATTTTATAAAAAGCGTTTTTATTTACGATTTTTGCAATCGATTTTTGACATTTTTTCAAATGAAAACCCTAAAATATTTATTTCTAAAAATGCTTTTGCATACGCAAATTCATGTTTTTTTGGCTGTTTTTGCCTTAGCGTCTTGTTTTTTGCCCAATATTTTCCCGTTGGTTTTGTTCAAATCTTTTGCGGTGCATATTGCGTTGGGTTTGTATTTTGTTTCTTTTATTTATTTGCTAATCAAGCGTTTACGAATTTTTTTGATGTATTTTTTTGTAGCGACTCTTATCTTTTTTAATATTTCTAGTTTTATTTTTAGGAATAATCATTCCGATTCTTCTGTTGTTATTGATTTTACTTTGGCGCATTTCAACGTTTTTTATTTAAACAAAAATTATGAGCAAATGACCAATATTATTTTAGAAAGCGAGGCAGACATGGTTTCTTTGCAAGAAGTGGACAAAAAATGGGCGCAAGCCTTAGAAAATGCTTTGCCCAAAAAATATCCTCATTATCAGATTCGAGTTGATGGCAAAAATTCGGGCGGCGGCATGGCAATTTTTTCTAAAATCCCTTTTGTGCAATTAGATAGTTTGCGTTTTGATGATTTGCCATATTTTTTTGGAAAAGTCAAAATTAAGGATCAAATTTTATCTTTTTTTGTGGCACACACTTATTCTCCGAGCAATTTTGTGTATTATGTCCGAAGAAACCGACAATTTTCTGCCATCAGAGATTTTTTGAGTAAAAAAGAAAGTCCTTTGGTTTTTATAGGAGATTTAAATGCCGTTGGTTGGGACAATGAAGTTTTGCAAACCGAAAAAAGACTTTTTTTGCAAGATTCTAGGCGTGGTTTTGAGGCAACTTTTCCTGCTTTTGCTCAAAATTTTGGCATTCCGATTGACTATATTTTTCATTCACCCCAAATAATTTGCCTAGATTTTAAAACCATCAAAACCAATTCCGATCATTTGGGGATTTTAGGAAAATATTATTTCAAAAATCCTTAACTAGAACTTCTGCTGCTGCCACTACTACGCGAACTGCTACTGCTGTGATAACCGCTACTACTACTATGAGAAGAACGTGAAGCTCCAAAAAAGCCGCTTCTGCTGCCCGCAGGTCTGGAAATGGTTGTTTTAGAAGTGCTAATGGTGCTGCGTGTACGCTGCGATTTGGCGTGTATTTCCGAATTTATATAAGCACTAGAAGAACGTGTATAACCTCCTCTTGTCGAAGAAGAGCCATTTCTTTGTTCCTCTTCTCGCCTGCGGTGATAGTGGCTGTAACACATATAACCCACGCCTCCAACGACCAAAGCTGTTCCTAAGGAATGATTATTTTCAATATAATGATCGGGATTGGGTTGTGCAGCAGCTTGCGCTTCCTGATATTCTACAATATGCCGAGCCTCTTCTAAAGTTAAAGTATCTTGATGTCCGTCAAAATGTTCTACGAAAATTCTAGAATCGGCAGAATGACTTACAGAATCTTCGTCTATAATCTTAAAAACGCCTTTTTCAGTTTCTTTGATATGTGTTTTGATGCCTTTTGTAAAAACTTCCTCCTGCACAATTTCTTCTTGGTAGGTTTCGCTTTCACTACAAGAACTATTACTCAATAAAGCAAATACAAAGGCACTACTCAAGGCAATATCTTTGACTTTGCTAATCATTAAATTTTGTTTTTTTATGACCATTTTTCGTTATTTTTCATAATATACGAATTTTTTTTTTTTTCTTTGTTAAAAATGTATTTTTTTTAGAAAAAGTAAAAATAAATGAATTATATGTATTTTTTTAACAAAAAAAAGCAAAATATACTTTGATCTTTGTTTTTTTATTTCAATATTTGAAAAATAAATTTTTCACAATAAAACTTTTAAAATTATGCCTGTAAGAATGGTGTCAGATGATGACGAAGAAGAAGATGACGATGCAACAAATGAAGGTTCAGACGACGATAACGAAGAATCTGAAGGAGATTACGATTATCTGATCGGAGAAAGAATTTATGTGGGTCGCAACGACAACACAGGAGTTAATTTGTTCAAAGGTGCTGGTACTAGCTTTGATACTCATGCCCAACTTTCTAGTGACGATCTAGAGGAAGCGGATTATTTTGTTGGTGTTGGCGAAAGACTCAAAGTTGCAGACGGAATTACTTGGCTAAAACTAAAATATGCCAAACCTGTTTGGCTGCCTCTTGAAGGCAGTGATGTTGAAACAGACTAAAAAAAAACGATTGGTAAATAAACTTTACCAATCGTTTTTTTTTGATAATGAAACCATGCTTTTTTATTGCTAAAATTCTCGCCTTGAATATCAAAAAATAACCTTTAAAGATTTTAAGTAGTAAAACTAAATTTATATTTTCCAAAAAAAAAACTACCTTTGCGCCAAAACAGAACCCAAAAATCATGTTACAAATTTCCTTGATTAGAGAACACAAACAGCGTGTGATCAATGGTTTACAGAAAAAAAATTTTAAAAATGCCGAACAAATTGTCGAACAAGTTTGCGCAGAAGACGAAAAACGCAGAGAAAATCAAACCGAATTAGACAATACACTTGCCGAATCGAACCGTTTGGCAAAGGAAATTGGCATATTAATGAAAGAAGGCAAAAAAGACCAAGCCGCAGAAGCCAAAGCAAAAACTGCCTCTTTAAAAGAAAAATCCAAAGAATTAAGCGAAAATTTGAAGGAAAGCGAAAGCCGTTTGCAAAAATTGTTGTACGAAATGCCAAATTTGCCCGCAGACCGAGTTCCCGCAGGCAAAACAGCCGAAGACAATGTTGTGCTTTTGCAAGATGGCGAAATTCCTGATTTTGACGACAGTTTTTTACCGCATTGGGAGCTAATCAAAAAATATGATATTGTAGATTTTGAGCTTGGCGTAAAAATTACGGGAGCAGGTTTTCCTGTTTATAAAGGCAAAGGCGCAAGGTTGCAACGTGCTTTGATCAACTTTTTCCTTGACGAAGCCACCAAAGCGGGCTATTTGGAAATACAACCGCCAATTTTGGTAAACGAGGAGTCTTGTTTGGCAACTGGGCAACTTCCCGACAAAGAAGGACAAATGTATTTTGCCAACGAAGACAAATTGTATCTGATCCCGACTGCCGAAGTGCCAATTACCAATTTATACCGCGACACGATTCTCAAAGTTGATCAACTGCCGATCAAAAATGTAGGTTATACGCCTTGTTTTAGGCGTGAGGCGGGTTCTTGGGGTGCGCACGTCAGGGGTTTGAACCGTTTGCATCAATTTGACAAAGTGGAAATTGTGCAAATTACACAGCCCGAAAAATCTTATGAAACCTTAGAACAAATGTCGGCGCACATACAGGGTTTGCTCAAAAAATTGGAGTTGCCTTACAGGGTTTTGTTGCTTTGTGGCGGTGATATTAGTTTTAATGCGGCTCTTTGCTACGATATGGAAGTGTTTTCGGGGGCGCAAAAACGTTGGTTAGAGGTCAGTTCTGCAAGTAATTTCGAAACTTTTCAGGCAAACCGATTGAAATTGCGTTTCAAAGACGAAAACGGAAAAAGCCAATTATTGCATACTTTGAATGGCAGTGCTTTGGCTTTGCCCAGAATTATGGCGGCTTTGTTGGAAAACAACCAAACTCCCGAAGGAATCCGTATTCCGAAGGTTTTGCAGGCTTATACGGGTTTTGATTTGATTAGTTAGTTAGTGGGGTTTTGTGGTCAGTTTTTCAAACCTGCCGATTGGGTTTCTAGCTTTTGAGAAACTGACCACAATAAAATTATGCCATTAGCAAGGCTTATGATGTCACGCAAGAAAGCTTATTCAGGATTTTTCAGATACTTAAATTTGCCAAATTTTATATCGAAAAACAGTTGATTATTTTGTAAAGTTAATTTTTTTAACGTAGTTTTGTTAAATTATTCAAAATTTTATGGCAACTTAAAAAATATTATTTTGGAATATCCAAAAGAAAAATCTTAGTGAATATTTATTTAACCTTCAAAAAAAGCACAAAATAGATATTATTTTGTTGGCAGAAGCAGGAGAGAACGAAACAAATATTCTTCAAACTTTAAACAAAGAGGCAGTTAATTTTTCTTTTTTGCCAAATATCAACAATAAGATTTCAATTTTTAGCAAATTGAAAGCCGTTTCCTCTGTTATTACGTTGGAAAAAACTGCTAGATTAAGTTTTCAGAAAATAGAAATGCCAGATTCTGCTAAAATATTATTGGTAGCTTGTCATTTAGTTGCCAAAAATAATTATAGTAATGCGGATCAAAATATTTCAATTACACAAACTATAAGGCATATTTTGGAGGTTGAAAAAACTGAAAACTGTAAAAATACGATTGTTATTGGTGATTTTAATATGAATCCCTTTGAAAAACCTATGGTAAAAACTACAGGTTTTCAT
>RDXG01000070.1 GCA_004292785.1 Bacteroidota bacterium | reverse complement strand
AAAGTAAAGATTTTTAATCAAGATGGTTTTCAATTTTTGGAACAAACCGAAGATTTTTATGATGTCATTATTGTGGATTTGCCAGACCCTAAAAGCATAGAAATCAACAAGTTATATACGCAATCTTTTTATGATTTGTGTTACAGAAGGCTTCGCCAAAACGGAATTTTTATCACGCAAGCAGGCAGCCCGTATTACGCAACAAAAGCCTTTAAATGTGTAGAAAAAACCATGCAAGCCTCAAATTTTAACACTTTGCCTATGCACAACCAAGTTTTGACAATGGGACAATGGGGTTGGGTTTTGGGAATGAAAACGCTTACTTCTGAACAAATTAAGGAAAATTTGCTAAAAATAAAATTTGCAAACGTGCAAACTCGTTGGATTACGCCAAACGCCATGCATATTTTGACTTATTTTGGCAAAGATTTGATCGAAGTAGGTGAAATTGAAATCAATACGATCAACAATCCTGCATTATTTAAATATTATAAAGCGGGAAATTGGGATTTATTTTAAAAAAAATTTTCGATATGAATTTTCTTAAAAACATAATTTTTGCATTATTTTTTCTGTTTTTTCAACAAATTTCTACGGCGCAAAGCCAAACCGTAGCAGATTTGCACAAATATTATGAAGATATTGCAAAAAAATATTTGGTCAAACATCAAAGTTTGCTACATTTTTTTTCTATTGATGCCAAAGGAATTGCAATTTACGATTCTTACGCAAGCAAGAAAGCCGATTTGCCCGAATGTAGAATTTTTTGGGACGAATTAGACGAATTTAAGCAAATTGTGTTAAACGAAAAAGAAGAAACGCAATTAGAAATTTATGAAAATAAGAAAAATCAACGTTTTTCGGAAGCAGTAAAAAATAATTTCCTAAGAAAATACAAGGCAAAAAAAACAGAAAAAACGACAGGAAAAAAATTGTCGGGCTATCGAATTGTCCTCGATCCTGGTCATATTGCAGGCGACATGGAAATTGCAAAAATTGAAGGCAGATTTATAGAAATGGAAGTTGATGGCAAAAAATTGGAATTTTGCGAAGGAGATTTGGCACTTTCTACCGCCAAGTTAATTAAAGAAAAACTCGAAAAACAAGGAGCAGAAGTCCTGATTTCCAGACCTTTGCCAAATATTTCCGCCAACGGAAAAACTTTTGAACGTTGGCGAAAAGAAGATTTGCCGCCCATCTTGCTTTCCGAACTCAAAAGCAAAGCCATTAGCAAAAAAGAATACAAAAGATTGCAAAGTTTTCATGCAAGAGCCTTTCAAACGTACTTTGTTGGGCAAGATTT
Source organism: Bacteroidota bacterium (assembly GCA_004292785.1). Classification (GTDB taxonomy): domain Bacteria; phylum Bacteroidota; class Bacteroidia; order Cytophagales; family Thermoflexibacteraceae; genus RDXG01. The sequence goes on along the minus strand of RDXG01000070.1, from coordinate 3,852 downwards.
GGAGAAAAGAGCAGAAATTATCAATGATTTTAAGGCAGATTTGGCTTTAATTATTCATTTTAACGCAGATGCCACCAAAAAAAAATGGGATGACATTAGCAAAAATAATTACAACATGGTTTTTGTGCCAGGTGCTTTTCTGAAAGAGGAATTAGGCAGACCTTTGGATCGTTTGCATTTTTTGCGTTTGTTGGTTTTGGGCAATTTTGACAAATCCATCAGGTTTGCCAAATTGACGATCAAAGAAATGACAGAAGAGTTAAATGTGCCTGCTGTGCCTTTAAAAAACAATATTTCTTACCTTAAAAATGCCGTTATTCCTATTTCTACGGGGGTTTATGCCCGAAATTTGGGCTTGTGCCAAATGTTAAATTGTCCGTTGGTTTATGCTGAAAGTTTTTATCAAGACAATGCCGAAGAGGCAAAACGTTTGGCGTTGAACGACTCCAAAAATAACAAATATGCCCCACGAATTGTGCAATTAGCCGATGCCTATTATCAAGCAATTTTGTTGTACTTTAACTAAAAAAAATGAAAAACCAAAATTTTTATCATTTATTAGAAAATACTTATCCCTTTGATTTGTTGCCAAAAAACGAACTATTTTGGCTCGCAGAGAACTTAGAATCAAGGGTTTACAAAGAAGGCGAATTGATTTATCAGCGCGAAAAATCTGAAATAAAATTTATTTCGATTGTTTATAAAGGAAAAATAGAAAAATATTTTTTAAGTAAAAACGGAGAAAAAGAATTTATAGAATATTTTAGTTCAGGCGAAGTTTTTGGCGAAATGTCGATGATGCTCAACAACACTTCGGCAATCAGAAATACGCTTGCACTCGAAGAAACAACGGTTTTTCAAATGTCTTTCGAAAAATTTTGGGAGCTTTCTAACGAATATGCAAGTTTTGCCAATTTTTTTACCTCGCGCTTTGCAAAAAGAATGTTTAATTCGCAATATGCCCTTTATTTGAAAACCAAAAACCCGACTCCTTCCAATATTTTCGAAAATTCAGATTATTTTTTTCAAAGAAAACTTACAGGCATCGACCTTCAACCTTTTCATCTTTGTTCTGATCAAACTTCGATCTGCGAAGCTGCCAAATTAATGTTTGCGCAAAAAACGTCTTTTTTATTGGTTGAAAATTCAGACAAAGAAGTTATCGGAATTATTACGGATTACGATATGCGAAAAGTTGTAGCCGAACAAATTGATTATCAGGACTCTGTGCAAAAAATGATGAGCAAAAACCCAATTTCTATTTCGGAAGATGCTCGAATTTATCAAGCAATTTTGTTGATGGTCAAAAAAAATATCAATTATTTATTGGTCAAAAATCAGGAAAAATATTTGGGTTTGGTTAGTCAAGAAAATTTACTTTTTTATCAAACCAAATCGCCTTTTCAGTTGATTCAAAACATTTATCAAATTAAAAGTAAAACAGAATTGGCGCAACAATGGCAACAAATTCCCGAAATTATTGACGAATTATTGGACAGAGGCATTCGTTCAGAAACCGTAAACGAGATCATTTCTATCATTTCAGATGCGATCACAAACAACCTTATTCGCCAATCAATCAAGGAGTTAGGCAAAGCTCCTGCCCGATTTGCATTTGTGGCTTTGGGTAGCGAAGGGCGAAAAGAACAGACTTTGAAAACCGACCAAGACAACGCAATTATTTATGAAGATGTGCCAGAAGAATTGAAAGCAAACGCCCAAGCCTATTTTTCGTCTTTGGCAAATTTGGTTTGCGATTGGCTAAATCACGTTGGTTTTCAGCATTGCAACGGAGGATATATGGCAAAAAATCCGCTTTGGTGCAGTCCTTTGAGTGTTTGGAAACAAAATTATGCCACTTGGATCGAAAAAGCAGACAATCAGGCTTTGCTAAACAGCATTATTTTTTTTGATGCGCGCGCCATTTATGGAGATGCCGAATTGTTGGATTCTTTGAAAGATTTTACGGCAGAAATTTTGCAAAACCGTTCGGCTTTGTTCTTTTTGTCTTTGGGGAAAAGTATTTTGATTAGCAAAGCACCGCTTACATTTTTTAACGGTTTTCAACTCTCTGAAAACGAACAGCAACAAAAAGGTTTGGACATCAAAAAAGCCATGCGAATTGTGGTGGATTTTGCCAGAATTTACGCGCTCAAGCATCAAGTCCGCAAAACCAACACAGGCGAAAGGCTCGAAGAGTTGCTCGAAAAAGGCATTATCGACGAACAAGAATTTAGAGAATTGGCACAGGCTTATTATTATTTGATGAATTTGCGTTTAAAACACCAAGTTCTGCAACTCAAAAATCAACATGAACCAGATAATTTTTTGATTTTAGACGAAATTTCGAAAATAGAACAAGTTACTTTAAAAGAGGTTTTTAAGATTACCGAAAAATTCCAAACCAAAATTAGCATCGATTTTACGGGAACTTTGCGCTAAAAACGCTTCAAACATAACATTTTATTTGTCTGCACGTTTGTAATGTAGTTGAGTTAATCCTTTGTCAAATGATTTTACAGAAATAAGTTCTAATTTCTGTTCAGGTCTTCCATCTTTGAAAAGTTTTGTTCCATTACCAACTAAAATTGGAACAACAGAAATAATAAACTCATCAATAAGGTCATCTTTTAGAAGTTCATTTACAATTTCTGCCCCACCATCACAAAATATATTTTTTCCATTTGCAGATTTAAGTTTATCAACAAGTGATTTAAGGTTGCCCGTATAAAACTTTACTGAACCAATATTTGGTCTTGCTGTCCGAGTAATAATATAAGTATCTTTGTCTGCGTGTGGAAAATCAAAACCCATAGAAATTACTTTTTCGTAAGTTTTGCGTCCAATAATTACTGCGTCCACAGTTTTTACGAAGTTGTCATACCCATAATCTTGTCCTTCCTGTTCTACCATTGAAAGAAATCCAAGATCGTCATTTGGTTTGGCAATATAACCGTCCAAACTTGTTGCGATATATAATATTACCTTTCTGTTTGTTGTCATTTTTGGTTTTTATTTTCTTTATTTTATGTTTTTTTAGCTAAGTAGTGAGAATAAATTAGTTTACATTGATTTCACTGCTATAACTCATTGATAATCAGATTTATCCGACACCTTTGAGGTGTCTGATAATTATTTTCTATTACTTAAGTATAAGTAACTAATTAATTGACAATATTTTTTCTTATAATTATTTGATTTTCAGTTACTTATAACTTATTTTTATTGTTAAATAAATAGTTCTTCTTACTTAACTAACTAAGACTTACACAAATTTATATTTGCGTAAGCCCTAAATATTTAATGTTATATTTAAAATATTTTTTAAGTAACTTTTACATACACTACTTTTTTGCTTTCAAAAAATTCTTCTGTAAAAAATTCTTTGATGTCAAAAAAACGGTGATGTCGGTTAAAATTTTGAAACTCCTCTTTCAAATCTCCGCCTTTCAAACAAAAAATACCATTCGAAAACTCGTGATTCGATTTTTTTTCAAACAAGTTTCGAGTCCAGAAATACAAATTTGCAATTTCTGTAACTCCCCTACTCACCACAAAATCGAACAATTTATTTTCTATTTTTTCTACTCTGTTTACTTCAAAAGTCAGGTTTTTTAAGCCTATTTTTTCGCTAACATCAGCCACAATTTTCATTTTTTTGATGACCGAATCAATGAATATTAAGTATTTGCTAAGTCAACTTTCAATATTTGAAATATATTATTGTGCATTGAATATAAAAATTGCTAATCTACTTCAAAATATGAATATCAGTAGTCTTGCTAAACAATTGGATTACAGATTGACTGGTCTTAGATAATTTATTCAAAATAAAAAAAAATCATTTTCTTC
>RDXG01000069.1 GCA_004292785.1 Bacteroidota bacterium | reverse complement strand
CTTTAAAAATGATAAACTTTTATAAGGTTTTTAGCCTTATAAAAGTTTATCATTTTTTTATTATTTTACTTCTTGATCATGAATTTTACAAAGCTGTTCAATGGTGTAATCAATTTCGGCAATAGTATTGTATTTGCTAAACGAAAACCGCACAGAAGGGCGATCAGGACTGTTTTTTAAGGCTCGTAAGACATGAGAACCTACATCAGAACCACTAGAACAGGCACTTCCGCCAGAAACAGAAATTTTGTAAATATCCAAATTGAAAAGCAACATATCAGCAATTTCAGAAGGCGGAAAATTGGCATTTAGCACTGTATAAAGGCTGTTTTCTAAATTTCCAGATTCACCATTAAAACGTATTCCTTCAAAATTGGCTTGTAAACGTTTGATCATGTAAGATTTGAGTGCTAAAATATGACTTCGTACACTTTCCATATCTCTGTGTGCAATTTCTAATGCTTTGGCAAAACCAACCACTCCATACACATTTTCCGTTCCGCCACGCATATTTCTTTCCTGCGAACCACCTGTAATGATGGGTTTGATTTTAGAATCGCTGCGAATATATAAAATTCCAACCCCTTTTGGACCGTGAAATTTGTGAGAAGCACCCACTACAGAATGAACTTTTATTTTTTGCAAATCGATAGGAAAATGCCCGATGGCTTGCACAAAATCCGAATGAAAAAGAGCCTGATATTTTTCGCAAATTTCGCCAACTTTTTCTACATCGAGCAAATTCCCGATTTCGTTATTGGCATACATCAAAGAAACTAATGAGCGCGGTTTACTGGACAATAAATCTTCTAAATTTTCTAAATCTATGTTTCCTTTTGCATCAAATTTGACCAAACTCAACTCAATAATTCCATCTTTTGCCAATTCTTCGAGGGGATGCAAAACTGCGTGATGCTCCAAACTGCTGGTAATGGCGTGTTTCAAACCGTAAGTTTTGATGGTTGAACGCAAAGAAGTATTGTCAGATTCTGTGCCGCCAGAGGTAAAAAAAATCTCCGAAGGCGAAGTATTTAACAAACTAGCCACCTTTTTGCGTGCTTGCTCCACTGCTGAACGAGTTTTGTTTCCGTGTGCATGAATCGAAGACGGATTGCCAAAAAAATCCGTAAAAAAAGGCATCATTACTTCTAATACTTCAGGGTCTAAGCTAGTGGTAGCTGCGTTATCCAAATAGACGTGCATGGTTTTTTGGGTAAAAATTTTGGCAAAATTAGTAAAAATATTCTTTTTTGTGTATAAGTTTTTATTTTTTTATTGAATTTAGGACTTACGCAAAATGTACCGCAAACATTTCTGTTTGCGATTAAGCCACAAACGCAACGCAGGAATGTTTGCTGTACAGGCTTCAAAATTTAAGATTTGCGTAAGTCCTAGAATTTATAAAATACATTTTTTGGGGTAATTGTTACAAATGTAATGTTGGATTTGACGCTTGCGTCTGAACCGTATAGAACGATTATATTTGTAACATTACCAATTCTTGCGCCCTTTGGCGCACCTGCTACGTTTTTTGCTTTTTCTTTTTTGCTGCAGGAAATAAAATATTGTTCAAAATTAATCTGTAACCCGCAGAGTTGGGGTGCAAACTCAAATCAGTTGGTTTTTCATCAACAAAATGTTGATAATCTTCGGGATCATGACCACCATAAAAAGTCCAAGTTCCTTTTCCATAAGTGCCATGAATATAGCGAGCTTCGCCAATAGATTTTGTTTCGCCCAAAATCAAAACTTCAGATTTGATCAATTTTTTCTTAAAACCTGTAGTTTGCCCCATAAAACCTTTGATTTGAAACAAATGATTTTGAGTAAGCATGGTCGGAATCGGATCCCATTTGGCAGAAAATTGGAACAACTGAAAAAAATCATTGCCTTCTCTCAAACCTCTTTCCTGATATTGGTTGTCAATATTCGAATATTCGTATTCATAGGGATCGGTTCGCAAAGAAAAATCTTTGAAAGCAAAAGTTTTGCTAAAATCTAATTTTCCCTGTGCAGCAGGATCAGCAGGATCACCGTCATACATAGACTCGCAAATGTCCACACCTTCGGCGGCAAGTGCAATGTCGTAAGTATCTGTGGCAGAACACATGGCAAACAAAAATCCGCCTCCCACGCAAAAATCCTTAATTTTTTTGACAACCGCCAATTTTAACTGTGAAACTTTTGCAAAACCATGTTTGCTTGCCATTTCTTCAGACTCTTTTTGCTGATCTTGATACCATTTTTTCATGCCATTCGACGCAAAAAATTTGCCGTATTGCCCTGTAAAATCTTCATGATGTAAATGTAGCCAATCGTAATGCGGAAGGTCGTTGTTGATCACTTCGTCATCAAAAACAACTTCATAAGGAATTTCGGCATAAGTTAAAACCAGTGTAACCGCATCGTCCCAAGGAAGTTTGGTTTTTGGCGAATAGACTGCAATTTTGGGCGGAACTTCAAGTTTTACCACGTCCATATTGATTTCTGCCTTGCTAATTTGCTCTTTAATTTGCAAAGTTTGCGCGTCAGAAATAACCTCATAACTTACGCCTCTGATTACCAATTCGTTCTCAAATTTTTGCGAATGTTTAAACAAAAAAGACCCGCCGCGATAGTTGAGCAACCACTCTACTTCTGCCTCGTTTTTCAAAATCCAGTAGGCAATTCCGTAGGCTTTTAAATGATTTTTTTGCGATTCGTCCATGGATACAAGGATATGCGAAGCCCTAGCAAAGAGTGGAAAAAGAACAAAAAAAACAAGTACCCATATTCGTATTTTCATAAATGTTTTTTTGTTAAAACGGAATAAAATTTAATAAAGTTTAGTAATTTTTTTATTTAAAAATGACAAAAGTTAATGGTTTTGGCATTTTATCCTGTTTTTTAAAACGGGTGAGTTCCAAAATTATACTTTTTTCTGAAATTTTTGGGGTTTTTAAACGCTAGTTTTTCAGAAATAAGTTTCTAACCTAAAACCTCTATTTTTTTCATTTTCACAAATTCTTTTTCTTTCATTCCTTCATTAAAACAAGCTCTGCAACGTGGTTCGTATTCATCTTTTTCGCCTAATAAAACCTGTTCTTCCGAAAAATTTAGGCGAAAAGAATGTTGTGCCACACCGTTGCAACACACACAAATTGCGTGAACTTTGGTTACAAATTCTGCAATGCACATTAATTGTGGCATCATTCCGAAAGGTTTGCCTTCAAAATCCATGTCTAAACCTGACAAAATTACCCTTATTCCTCTATTTGCCAAAATGGTAATTACTTCGGGCAAATCTTCGTCAAAAAATTGGGCTTCATCAATGCCAACTACCACAGAGTCTCCAACTTTTTCCAAAATTTCCTTTGAATTTTCTACAGGAATCGAAACCAAAGAATTTTTGTTATGCGAAACTACTTTTACTTCGTCATAACGTCTATCAAGAGTTGGTTTGAAAATACTAATTTTTTGTTTGGCAATTACTGCTCGATTAATTCTGCGGATCAATTCTTCTGTTTTACCTGAAAACATTGATCCGCAAATAACTTCGATCCAGCCAGATTTGGCGGTTTCGTGATGATAAGGTTCTAAAAACATTAGGGGTTTATTGTTTTTTTCTGTTTCACATTCAAATAAGGATTATAACCACGAAGTTCTTTTTGGTAGTAACCTGTGCCATCGTAGACCCTTTTATCAGGATTTGCTTGGCACTCTTTGGAGCAAGCTCCTTCGTATTCCCATCCACATTTTTCGCAAATCGAAACGTGATTGTTACAGTGCGGATTGGCACAATTTACCATTCGGTCAGTAATTATATTGCAAATAAAACAGCGCGAAATGGTTTCAGGATTGACTTTGTTGATGTCTGCTGCAATTCGGTTGTCAAAAACATAGCATTTGCCTTCAAAATCTTCACCGCCTGCTTCAATGCCATATTTTATAATTCCGCCATGTAATTGATAGACGTTTTCAAAACCCTGTTCTAACAAATAGGCACTTGCTTTTTCGCATTTGATTCCACCTGTGCAGTAAGTAATGATTTTTTTGTCTTTGTATTGCTCTAGTTCGCCCATTTTTTCAGGAAATTCTCTAAAATGTTCGATGTCAAGTGTAATTGCATTTTTAAATTTTCCTAATTTGTGTTCATAATTAGAACGAACATCTAAAATAATTACGTCTTCGGAGTCTTTGAATTTTTTAAATTCTTCTGGCTCTAAATGCGTTCCTGTGCGTTGGTTTGGGTCAATTTGAATGTCTGAATGAACAATTTCGTTTTTCAAACGCACATTTAATTTGGCAAAAGCGTGATCTTCGTGTTCTTCAATTTTAAATTCTAATTTCTCGAATCTCGGATCGGCTTTGACTATTTTCATGTATTGTTCGCAATCGGCTTTTAGACCTGAAACTGTGCCGTTTAAGCCCTCATTTGCTACAATAATTCTGCCTCGCAAATTCAAAGAAAGGCATAATAAATGGTGATCTTCGCGAAATTGATCGGAGTTTTTGATAGGAGTATAGCAATAATAAAGTAGAATAAAATATTTTTTTTCCATGACGTTTTATTTTTTTTGCAAATTTGAACATTTTTAGAAAAAAATCAATGCTTTTTTAAAAATTAATTATCAATATGGATTCTGTTTTTAAATCAAATTCATTCTGAATTTATAAAAGGTTGCCAATGATTTGTTTAACATCAGCAACCTTTTTTGTTTATAAGTAATTATGCACAATTATCAGACACCTCAAATGTGTCGGATAATTATGATTATCAAGGAGTTATAGCAGTGAAATAATGTAAACTAATTTACTTTCACTACTTAAAAACTATCCGATCACTTTCGGACCTTCCAAATTTATTGGCGAAACATATACATCACTTTCAATATCTACTTGCAACAAAGCCTCACGCATGGCTTTTCCAATTTGCTGAGCTTCTGCCAAAGAATGATTCAAAGCAAAAATAGAAGGACCCGAACCTGAAATACTGCAACCCAAAGCCCCATAATCTAAGGCTGCTTTTTTGACCAAATCAAAATTAGGAATTAACAAAGAACGCACAGGTTCGATGATCACGTCTTGCAAAGAACGTTTGATCAAACCGTAATCTGACTGAATGAGTCCTGCAATCAAACCTGCAATATTTCCCCATTGCGTAACGGCATCTTTGAGTAAAATAGATTTTTTTAG
>RDXG01000219.1 GCA_004292785.1 Bacteroidota bacterium | reverse complement strand
TAGTTGGATTTTTTTCATACATTTCTCTAACTACTTTTGCACGAATTTTTCCCAAAATACCTTCTTTGCTTTTTTTAGGGCGAGTTGGGTCGTTGTATTGGTCATACAAAGTTTTTGCTTCTTCAAAACTTGTAAAAGTGCGTTGTTGAATGTCAATTTCTAAATAATGAGATTCGTAAAACCAATACATCCAAGCCATTTCTTTGAGTTTGTTTTCCAAATCTTTAACGTTGTCTTTGGAAGGGTCTTTTCCGTAAATATCTCTGATGGTTTCTTCTTTGATCAAGCCCAAAAGCGAATCTTTGACAGGTTTTGGCAAACTTGTGATGGCATTTATTTTGTCATACAATTTTTTTCCTTGCTCAAAACTGGTGATCGGAATACCAAAAATTTCGTCTTTTTGTTTGCCCAACGCAATCGTAATTGCCATTTCAGAAGCTTCGGGTTCTAGCCATTTGTTTGCCGTTACGTCTGCCTTAAATTTGCCTTGATTAGCGGGTGGCGCATCTGCTCCGTACAAATCATTTATTCCTTTTTTCTTGACAAAACTCAATAAAGATTTCTTTTTGGCGGGATCGGAAAGAATTGGATTTTTAGCCAAATTATCTACAAAAATTTTGAGATCAGGAAGTTTTGTAACTGTATTTTCTGCAAAATCTATTTTTTGGGTTACAATAAAAACATCTATTGGAGCAGCTCCCAAAGCATTTATTTTTTTGCTAAATACTTGTTCGTATTCAGGAAAAATGAGTTTTTTTTCGTTGTCCAATTCAAATGCTTTTCTCATTCTCAAAACTGCTTCGAGATCTTTGCCTTCTTCAATCAATTTTTGGGCTTTGTTGTGAATGATATTTTTGTAATCCACGATTCTAGATTCGGTCAAAAATTCTTTCAATTCGGGTAATTCTGTAATTTCTTGATAATCCAAAACCAATTCGTCCAAAACATTTGTCCTGTTCAAAGAACTCATAATTTTGTCGTGCAAAGTTTGATGATACATATCCATATCTGTTCCAGCAAGCAAAATTCTTTGAGGGTCAGCATTTTGGATATTAGCAAAACTTACAATTACATCATACAAATATTGCTGTTTGCCAATGATTACATTGATTTTGCTATTGATTTCTTTTTTGTAATGTTCCAAATTTTTCTGCCCAATCCAAGCTGCATTTTCAGGTTTTGCCAAATTTTTGTAAAGTTCCGCCAAACGCACATAATCTCCGCCATAAGCCGAATTAAATTCGGTAATATTCAAATTCAAATCCGAAATTTTGTAACGTTCCGCCACGCCGTCAAGCCCTGTAATAGAAGTAAGTTGGGTATTGATTTTTTCGCCTTCCAAAAAAATATCGTGTGCAGAAATGTATTGTCTGAACCCTAATTTTTTGTTTACTTCACTAAAAACTTGCATCGTTGCTACTACTTTTTCTTTGCCTGTGGCAGCTTTGGCAAGCAACAAAAGTGCTTTAAAATGCAATTCGTCTTGCAAATTAATTTCTGCGCCTTGCGAAAATTCGGGTTTTAGAAAATTAGCCAATAAAGCAGGAGCTTCTGGCACTGTACCGTTCAAACTTTTTAGAGAAACAAAAATCATTTTTGCCATTTCGCTGCCTTTTTTTGCATGATTTTCGGCAATAACCATCAAATTTTGTTGAAAAATATTAAGCGGGGTTTGTTCTAAATAACGTTTTTTGGAAAGTGCATAACGTTCTTTCAAAAAAGCAGCATCGGGCTTGCTAGTAGCTTGATCCAACCAATAATTTCCTAAATGTTGGCTAAATCCCAATTCAAAATAATGCAAAGCCAAAACCACCATCGCCTCCTGATCGCCTGAAACGGCTTTTTTTTGCAATTCTTGAACGTTACAAAAATTGACATCTCGGTGATATTCAAATCGTTTGAAAGGTTGAGTTTTGGCACACGCCCAGCCAAAATATTTATCGGCTTCTGCCAAATTTTGATTCTCACCGTAGCCGCCTCCAATGTAAATTTTGTAAATTTCCATCGAAGCTGAATCCCCATTCATTGCATTTGCCTTTTTGAAATAATTTAAGGCTTTCGAATAATCTTTGCGGCTGTCGTCATCAAACAATTTGCCCATGTAAAAATGCCCCATAAACATCAAATCACCAAACATTTTTTCGTTTTTGGTTTTTAATGAAGAGTCATCTATTTTACCTTTATTTTCGGGATTTTTTGGCAAATTTTGGGCAAGCACTGAACCAGAAATTGTTAGGAACAGACAAAAAAATTTGAATATTTTTAACATAAAATAAAATAATTTGAAGGTGAAGAATAATCAATAAACATGGAAACTTACATAAAATTTTAGAAAAAATACAATTTTTTTTGCAACTTTCATAAAATCTTACCAAACCAAAAAAGAAGTTTTAAAAACTAGAAAACGGAATAAAAGCCAAAGTAGGCGCAGAAATTATTGTAAAATTTTCAGAACTTTTATCTTAAAATTGAAAACACCGACTGAAAATAAATATGATTCAAACGATCTTGAAAAGGATCAGTTAAGGATTGAATACCCAAATTCCAGTTGCCAACAGGCGAAAAACAATAGCCCAAACGAACTTTACCATAAGGATTTTCCATACTTATGCCCAAATTGTACCAATAATTTGTTAAAGTCAAGTTCAAAGCATTGTTTATAATTTGCCCCGAAGGTATGCGAGAAATGATAGTTACATTTTGAGATCCCACGCCCATTCCAAAAATAGGAAAAAAACGAAATTTGCCCAAAGGCTTTTTAAAAATATCCATTTTACCCAAAAGTTCAATAGAATTTCCATGCATTTCAAAAGCACTATTGCTAGTTGATCGAGGAAAAGGCAAGCCATATTTGATATTTGCAATTAAATTTAGGTCTTTGTACCTCATTTCTGCTCCAATGCCCAAATTAATCTGCATTTTTGGTGCTTTGTGATTGATCTGATTTTCTATCATAAAATTATCTAAACCAGATAAATTATAGAATGAAAATCCTAAAGAAATTTGTGGTTCAAAAGAAAAATTCTTTGTTTTTGGATTTTCTTGGGCAAATAAATTTGAAAAAACAAAAAAAGCAAAAATAAAAAAAAAGGTTTTCATGAAGTTTTTAAAAATTTGTTTGAGAAGTAAAACGGATCAAAATCCGTTCTACAATTTTTGAATTTTTTAATGCAAAACATTCAAATTAAATAAATTTTCTCTTAACAAAGTTTCTTGGCGGTCTGCGCCGTAAGACACCAACGTGATCGGCGTTTGCATTTGTTGTTCGATAAAATCTATGTAATCGAGGAGTTCTTGTGGCAAATCGTCAAAAGATTTGATGTCTTTTAGTTCCTGATTCCAACCTTTAAACGTTTTATAAATTGGTTTTACAGGTTCAGAAGCAATATCAAAAGGCATTTGATCGGTTTTTTCTCCGTTTGCGAGTTCGTAATGCGTACAAACTTTGAGTTCTTCGAAAGAATTAAGTACATCTGCCTTCATCATAAACATTTGCGTAACTCCGTTGATCATGACCGCATAACGCAAAGCGGGCAAATCCAACCAACCACAACGGCGCGGTCTGCCTGTAACCGAGCCAAATTCGTTTCCAATTTTTGCCATTTTCAAACCTGTTTCGTCTTGAAGTTCGCTAGGAAAGGGTCCCGAACCGACTCTGGTGCAATAGGCTTTAAAAATTCCCATCACTTCCGACACTTGATTGGGTGCAACGCCCAAACCCGTACACGCCCCCGCTACCGAAGTATTTGAACTTGTAACAAAAGGATATGAACCAAAATCGATGTCTAGCAAAGTGCCTTGTGCGCCTTCTGCCAACACAAGTCCGCCAGAGTCTATTTCGTCATTGATAAAATATTCACTATCAACCAATTGCAATTTTTTAATAAAATCTGCTGCTTCAAAAAACTCTTTTTCCAAAGGTTCAAGATCGTAGGTAAATTGCAAAAATTGTAGTTCTTCGATGTGTTTTTGTTTGAGAACTTGATAACGATTTGTAAAATCGGCTTGCAACAAATTTCCGATTCTTAGTCCTGTTCTTCCCACTTTGTCCTGATAAGTTGGACTGATTCCTCGCAAAGTAGAACCAATTTTTTTATCGCCTTTTCGTTGTTCTTGTGCAGCATCGAGCAAGCGGTGAGTTGGCAAAATGAGTGCGGCTTTTTTAGAAATAAATAGGTTATTGACCACAGGAACGCCTTTTTGTTGGAGTTCTTCTATTTCTTTTTTGAGTGTAACCAAATCAATAACAGAGCCGTTTCCGATCAAATTTTTGACATCTGCACGGAAAACTCCTGACGGAATTTGTCTTAAAACGTGCCTAGCTCCCCCAAAATTTAGGGTGTGTCCTGCATTGGGTCCTCCCTGAAATCGGGCGATCATGTTGTAGTTTGGTGCTAAAAAATCGACGATTTTTCCTTTTCCTTCGTCGCCCCACTGTAAGCCTAAAAGTATGTCCATGTAAAGTATTTTCGCAAAAAAATATGAAAATAATAATTTTTCACAAAAATAGACAAAATGAAAGAAAAGGTTTAGAAAAATGAAATGAATATTTTTTGGGAATATAAAATTTAGCCAAATCCGTTTTTACAATAAAACAATTAACTTTGTATTTCAATTCTTAAATCTTATGAAAATCATTTTAGATGTAAAAAATGACGAATTATTTGATTCTTTGTCTGTTCTAAATCCTTCTTTGCGTTTGGAAGTAATATATTTATCGTTTGCAAGGAGAAAATTCTGAACAAAGTTTTGATGAAAAATTAATTGGTGAAGATGTTTTGCCTGATTTGGAAATTGAAATGAGGAAATTGATTAGGTAGTGTAACATAGCCTTTAGGCTGTGAGTGAAAAAAATTAACCAAAACCCAAAAAACAAAAAAACATTTTTTATTTTTACCAAAAAAACAAAGCCATGCAAACCCCAGAAGAAAACAGCCTACTGCCTGTGCCGCAATACAAAGGCACCATGACCGTTTTGCAACAACTAGACTATATGACAGCCCTAGTAAACAACATTATGAACACACCACTACCTACCAATTGGCAGGCATGGTTTGAAAGCCTTGATGCAGAATGGCAAAAACTCATTGCACTTCATGTGGATTTGATGGACAGAGGAATGGAATATAAGGAATTTACAGAAAACTTACGGGAAAACCCTTATACACAATATCAAGAAAAAATAGGAAAAGCATTTGTCTATGCCCCTTTTGACTTTACAAAAATAGAAAATTTGACTTATTTATACTTATGTAAGTCTAATTTAAGCCATTTACCCGCAGAAATTGGGCAATTAAAGAACTTAACAGATTTGGATTTGCAAAATAATCAATTAAGCCATTTACCTACAGAAATTGGGCAATTAGGGAATTTAATAAAATTGTTTTTGCACTGTAATCAATTAAGTCATTTACCAGCAGAAATTGGACAATTAGAGAATTTACGATATTTATATTTAGGAGGAAATCAATTTTCTGAACAAGAAAAAATACGCATACGAAAACTTTTGCCAAATTGTAATGTAGATTTTGAAGAACTACCATTTTAACATCAAAACGTTGCCATGTAGCATAGCCTTCAGGCTGTGCAGTGGCAAAAATCACAGCCTAAAGGCTATGCTACATTTGGGCAAAATAAAAATATAAAATTATGAAACATTTTTTGTTACATATTGAAAATCAGGCAGATGCCGATTTGGTTTTGCAGCAACTTTCAGAAGTAGATAAACTTCTAAAAGCAATTTTGTTGGTTCGTAATTTCGAACAAGAAGGCTCATCTTTTGGTGATGCTTCAGAATGGCAAAGACAAGAACGTCAGGAACGATAAACTTAAAAAAATGAAACTTTTAGACAGTAATATTTTAATTTATTCGTATCAAAAAGCGTATCGTTACCTAAAAAATTTGGTACTCGATCCTAGCAATTCTGTTTCCGAAATTAGTCGTTTGGAAGTTTTGGGTTTTCACAAACTTTCCGAAGAAGAAAGAAACTATTTGGAAAGTGTTTTTTTTATTCTTAACACCATTCCAATTAATAAGGAAGTGATTGACAAAGCCATCGAATTGCGTAAAAAGTATAAAATTAAATCCAATGACAGCATTGTGGCGGCTACTGCTTTGCTTAATGATTTGGAATTATTTACACGCAATACCAGTGATTTTGAAAACATTGAAGGCTTAAAAATCAAAAATCCTATTGATGATTTGTAGGATTTTTCTTTGTGCATAACCTTGAAACGTTGCCAATGGTCAAAGACCTTGGCAAGCGTTGGGCAGGCGCATTTTCACGTTTGTCAAGCTCTGCAAGCATTGGCAACGTTAAAAAAAAATGTTACGAATTTTGTTTTTAATTTATTTTTGTTGTAATTTTATTTCATAAACCCAAAAAAAAACATTTTTTATGCCTACTCATGCCTATTTTGAGGACATTCAAAGCCAAATTATTAAAGAATTGCAAAAAGCAAAACAACAAATTTTGCTTGCAGTGGCGTGGTTTACAGATGCCACACTTTTAGAAATTTTGTGCCAAAAAGCTCAAAAAGGCGTTAAAGTCAGTCTTTTGTTGCAAGACGACCAAATCAATCGCGGAAATTATGCCCCAAATTTTGACAATTTGCAAAAATCAGGAGGAGAAATTCTTTGGGTAAAACCGTAAGGAAACGACAAAATGCACAACAAATTTTGCGTCATCGACTCCGATATTGTGCTAACAGGTTCGTATAATTGGACAAATCAAGCCCAACGCAATGACGAAAATATTACCGTTCAAAATGCCGCCGACCCCCAAAAAGCGAGGGCTGATGGCGCAAAACCAAACTCATGGTCTTTGAAATGTGCTTAATTTCGTTGGGTTTCATTGGGAATTATTTAAAGTTTTTTTACTTAACATCAACAAAAACGAGTTATTTTGATATGTTTTTTGTCAATTTTTCCAAATTTGAACCTAATTTTTTTATTTTTCAAATATCAAAATCAAGCCGTAGCCAAAACTGCTATTGTCAAAGATGCACAATTTGCTTCCAAAATCGGAATCGCACAAGCCTCCAAAGTTGCGCCTGTGGTAAGCACGTCATCAACCAATAAAATATGTTTGTCCTTAAAAATGTTTGCATCTGAAACCGAAAAAATATTGCTCACATTTTCTTGTCTTTCCGATCTGCTTTTTCGAGTTTGCGAAATTGTTGCCTTGTTTCTGATCAAAGCGTCTGGGGCAAAAGGAACTTCCAAAATTTGCGAAAAACCTTTGGCAATCGGGTCGCATTGGTTATAACCCCTTTGCAATTTTTTGGAATGATGCAAGGGAACAGGCACAATGAACTCTATTTCTGAAACCAATTCTTTGATTTCTTGGGCAAAATAGCGCGCCAACAATTCGCCTACTTCCTGATTATTTTTGTATTTGAGTTCGTGTAAAATAGATTGTGTAATGCCTTCTTTGTTGAATTGCAAGTAAGCAAAAGCATTTCGCAAAGATATTTTTCCTATAAATTTTTGAGCCACCCGCTGATCTCCGTATTGGTGGAAATTGGTTTTTGGCAAATTGGCTCGACATTCTACACAAATTAATTCCTCGTTTTTTTCTAAGGCTTTTTGGCAACCTGCACAACAATTTGGAAAAAGTAAAGTCAAAAAATCTTGAAAAATAGATTGGGCGTTGATCACTTCTTTGTTCATTTTGAGTTTCGATTGCAAATATACTTATAAAAAAAGATTTATTTTTTGTTAAAATCTATTTTATTTTTTGTTATGTTTGTAAAAATTAAAGATAGCAAATTCAAATGATGAAAAAACAACATTTAATTTTTATAATTACTTTTTTTGTGTATATTTTTGTGAATCAACAATTTGTTTATGCTCAAAAAGCCAGCATTAGCTTCGAAAAACCTGTTTTTGATCTTGCAAATGTGGAACAAGGAACAATTATAGAACACACTTTTAAATTTAGCAACACAGGAAATGCAAATCTAGTGATCACAGAAGTTAAAACTACTTGTGGTTGCACGGCTACCAAATGGTCAAAAACGGCTGTTTTGGCGGGCGAAAAAAGCGGAATTACAGTGCAGTTCAATACTGAGGGCAAAATTGGACAACAAAACAAAATCATTACTGTATTTTCAAATGCAAGCAACAAAATGGAACGTTTGACTTTGAAAGCAAATATTTTGAAAAAAAGTGTCCGTTAAATTTTAAAACTACCATTTATGAAAATTAATTTTCGAGAATTCGAAAAAACAATCATTGGAGATCGCGTTTTCGGAAACGAACTCATGGAAACTCAAATAGAACAATTTGAGGACTATCTTGCTGATTTACAAGAGTATATTCAAGATATTCCTACAATTAGTGAACTCAATTTTTCTAACCATAAAACAAAAGCTAGTTTCAAATTATTTTTGCTTTATGATCTTCTTGATCAACAACAAAAAATGGTGGAATCTCTAGAAAAAAATGCCATGCCAAATTTTAAAAGATGCCTCGAAAACATGATTGAAAGTTGTTTGGAATTAATCAAAGAATTGAAAAAATATTTGCAACAAAATAGTTTAACATAGTTTTGACTTAAAAATTGAAACAAAACCTTTACATTTTACGTATAAAGGTTTATTTTTAAACTAAAATGATAGAGCTAAAAAATTACTTAGTAGAGCAGTTAAAAGCAGAAAGGATATATGGGGCTTTTGATTCGTTTCCAAAAATTGGAGACGTTGTTTTGGCAGATTATCCCAAAGATTTATATAGTTATATAGCTATAATCAAAGACATTAATGCAGAATCAGAAGAATGTTTAGTGCATTTTCTGAATGCAGAATTCGATGAATTATGGCTCAAAGATGCTTCTATTGATCCTGTGAACTTTGTTGCAGGTGAAGCCATACGTTTTTACGATTCTGCGAGTAGTAAGGCTAGTTTGGGCTTAATCAAAGAGGCAAATATGCAGGAAAGTAAAGTGGTTATTGACTTTGACGGCAGATCGAAGAAGATAGATTGGGCAAAAGTTGGTGTTTGGCGCAGGTAGTTTTTCATATTTTTTATCTTACAAAAATTTAACCTCATGGCAGAAATAAAAAATTATCTGGTTACAAAACTAGATGGAGTAAAACTTTATACAAGTTATGACGAAAAACCAAAAGTTGGAGATGTTGTACTTGCAGATCATCCAAAAGACCCTTACAGTTATATTGGGGTTATTCAACTTTCTCGGATAGGTGCAAACCAAACAGAAGAATTTTTGATCAAATTCTTGAATCCGCGTTTTGGTATTGCTTGGATAAAGTATTTTGATGTCGACCCAATGGAGTTTATGGTGGGAGAAGAAATCATGTTTTTTGAGGCAGGAAAAGGCGTAGTTGCTCTTTCTGGCGAAATAAAAGAAGCAGATTTTAACAAATCAGAAGTTTTGGTGAGTCATAACGGCAAAACCAAAACCATAGATTGGACTGACGTGGCTGTTTGGAGAAATTAATATAAAAAAGTATTTCAGGTTGTTTTATTTGGAACAACCTGAAATATTTACTAGTTTTTGTTAGCCTTAATTTGTTCTATAATTTGTCCAACTTCTCCTAGTAATTGTTCCGCTTTTTCGGTTGCATCATCAATTACTTTTTGCCCTTCTTGTTTGGCTTCGCTGTTTGGCTGCAGATTTTTGTCTTTCTTAACTGCCTCTTCCAGTACATCTTTTAAAATATTGCGATATTTGTCGAGTTTGTAAGTCAAACGTTTACGCGTTTGATTGCCTTTGTCGGGAGCATATAAAGTTCCCAAAAGAATGCCTGTGCAAGCACCAGCAATAAATCCTACCAAAATATCTATGAGTCGTTTCATTTTTTTTTGTTTTATTAACGAAAATAAAATCTTGCAAAAGTAATATTTTTTTTGGTTTTATCTTTAATTACTCAAAAAAAATGCTTTGCTTGTAAAATGCCTTTGGATTTATTTGTCGAATAACCAAAATGTTCGAAGCATACAAAGTAGCAAACATATTTTATTTTAATTTAAAACCATTGAAAATCAACATTTTAACAACTATTTTTTGATTATACTTTGAAAACTTTAGTTGTGCAAAGGATTTATCAATTATTTTTCATATCTTTGCAAAATTTTTATTCATTTATGACCGAAGAAATTCAATCTTTTAGTCAGTTAGCCCTCAACAAACAGATTTTAACAGCTGTCGAGCAAGCGGGTTACACTAGTCCAACGCCTATTCAAATTCAGGCGATTCCTACCATTTTGGCAGGACATGATGTATTGGGGATCGCACAGACAGGAACTGGAAAAACTGCAGCTTTTGTGCTTCCTTTATTAATGAAGCTCTCTTTTGCACAAGGAACACCCCCTCGCGTGGTGATTTTGTCGCCTACAAGAGAGTTAGCAATGCAAATTTTTGAGCAAGTAAAAACTTTTTCTAAAAATTGTGGACTTCGTAGTTTGTGCGTTTATGGTGGAACGCCCATCGAACCGCAAATTAGAACCATCAAAAAAGGAATTGATATTTTAATTGCGACACCAGGTCGT
This sequence comes from Bacteroidota bacterium, assembly GCA_004292785.1. Classification (GTDB taxonomy): domain Bacteria; phylum Bacteroidota; class Bacteroidia; order Cytophagales; family Thermoflexibacteraceae; genus RDXG01. The sequence goes on along the minus strand of RDXG01000219.1, from coordinate 17,803 downwards.
TTGTTGGACATTTATTATCGTGGAGAAGTAAATTTTCGAGAAATTAATACATTGGTTCTTGATGAAGCCGACAAAATGATGGACATGGGCTTTATGCCACAAATCCGTAAAATGTTGGAAGTATTGCCTAAAAAACGCCAAAATCTACTCTTTTCGGCAACCATGCCCGATAAAGTGTTCAAATTGGCAAGCGAATTTTTAGAATTTCCTGTAAGAGTGGAAGTTGCTCCACAATCTACCGCTGTGGATAGTGTAGAACAAACTTTGTATCATGTGCCGAACATCAAAACAAAATTGAATTTGCTTTCAGGTTTGTTAAGCGATGAGGAAGACTTTAACAGAGTGATGATTTTTGTAAGAACCAAACACGGTGCAAACAATGTTGGCAAATTTTTACAAAGAAAAATCAAAGGCGAAGTAAGAGTTATTCACGGAAACAAAAGTCAAAGTATGCGTATCAATGCAATGGCAGAGTTTAAAAGTGGAAAAGTACGTATTATGGTGGCTACAGACGTAAGTGCGCGAGGAATTGACGTAAAAGAAATTAGTCACGTAATTAATTTTGATGTGTCTTTGGTGGCAGAAGATTATGTTCATAGAATTGGCAGAACAGGCAGAGCAAGCCATTCTGGAAAAGCAATCACTTTTTGCACCGATTCGGAAAGACATTATTTGAGAAACATCGAAACTATGCTTAAAATGAGAATTCCCGTACAACAAATTCCCGAAGGAATCAATGTAGAGGAAACCACATTTGAGGAAAAACAAAAAATGTTAAAGGAAATGGACGATCAGAAAAAAAGATCAAGTCCGAAATTTAAAGGAGCATTTCACGAAAAGAAAAACCCTTCATTTAGCCGTAAAACAAGCAGTTTTGGTGACAGACCAAGAACGGCATCAACAGGCGGAGGCGAAGGATTTGGGGCATCTGAAAGACCTAAAAATAAAAGTTTTTTTAGAAAGAAAAAAGCCTTTTAAATAATCCGAGCTTTGTATAATGATTAATTCCGATTTTTCATTATACATTTTTTTTTGCCTAAATTTAATCCTTCCAAAAAAATATTGCAAAAATATTTTCACAAAATTTGCAATCAATTCTAAAAGTTTTATCTTTGGAAAACTTATATTTGTACCAAAATTTTGGATTCGAAATTTTTGGCAATTTTTCTGTTGAAAAATATCTTAAAAATTCAATTTTTTGGAACAAAACAAAAACTTAAAATATAATTTTATGTCCAGATTTACAGATTTTGTAAACAATATTCAGGAAAAAATCAGCCAACTCACCACTTTGGAAATTAAAACCATTGTCGGAGATTTTGTAATTGATGAAAAAGACAATGTTTTGCCAAAAACAGATAGCCAATATCGTTTGATGCACAGCAAAATAGATTTGATTGGTGGCGACATGACGACCCACATTAGCAAAGGAATCATGCATGACGAATTTTCTTGGGTTAGAGATTTTCATTCTGAAAAAGAAAAACGCGCCCACGAAATTGTGCAAGGAAACCTTAAAGCAGTTATTTCTTTGTACGAACTTTACCAAAAAACAAAAGGTGTGAAAGTGGAAAATCAGGCTGCAAGTACGATTCAACTTACACCAACAGATAGTAATAGCTCACCAGTTATCGAGGCGAGTCCTGTTACAGAACAACTGCCTGAAAATACCGAATTTACGTCTGTTTCATAAATTGTATTTCTATGAGTTTTATTAAAAAATTAGCAAGTGATCTGCTTACACTTGAAGTAAATACAATTTTGATTGGCAACATCAATACTGCAAAGGCGCCGTCTTCGCAAAGAATATTGTTTTTTGAAGTAGCCAAAATGTATCGTGATTTACTTGAACAATACAAAGTAGAAGCAGCCAAAGAATTGGGCATGGACATAGATGCAGGGCATGATATGGTTTATCGTTGGAAATTTGGCGGATATTTTTCGTTTGCCGAACTTAAAGCCTATGCTTCTGAAGGTTGGGCAATTATGCACAATGTAGTCAAACAACTGGAAGAAGGCGAAGTTAGACAGGACATTTTTGCTAAAATTCGGATGGTGGATAGGGTAATTGCTACCTGTGAAAGTATTGAACAAATGTTTATCAGCAGAAAAAAAGAATATGCAGAAAGTATGGGCAAACCCAATTTTGCAGAAAGTTTTACGCCTATTAATTTCGATCCTTTGGATCATCTTTCACATTACGAAAGTCATTTGGATTCGCAAGGTTGGAACAATGATCTCTCTGAAATGGATATTGAAAAAGTACCCGATATCGAACTAAATCCCGATGAAATTTCTTTAATTAGAAAAGCCTATGAAATTGGGACAGCTCAAATTTTGATTCAAACCAAAATTCAAATCGACGGAGATATTACTACTTATATTACTCGATCTTTTATTAATCAACAACAACAAATACAACAAACTGTTTTAGGAATGCACAACGATGCTATTCAACGTTCTACGCAGTTTTGGAGTCACCTTTTTGATGTGATTATTAATTTGGCGGGTCAAAGTTTTGACAAAATATTTGCTAAGAAAAAGTGATCCTTCGTATAAAAATATTCTTTATAACCATTTGGGAGTATTTAGCTGCCCCTTTTCGTGCTGTCAAATTTTTGTATGAGTTTAAAAAATATGGCTACCACGAGATTAGGACTGTTTTTGAACATCCTCTTCCCGATGGAACAACGCGAAGTCATGCTTTTCGTACTTTGATTCAACCTGGTGCGGATATTATCAATTTTTTGCCCGAAATGGATAAGTATTATCAGCATGACAACTACATGGAAGTCTGCCAAGCCAATTATAATTTGCATCAGGAACGCATTTTTCTTTTTGTCAATAGCGTTTTGCGTCACGAAACCATGCTTGCCAAAATCTTTGATGGCACTTTAATTATTCCTACTGTGTCCGCTTTTTTAGAGGGCATCCGAGAAGTTATTGAGGACGTTCAGGCTGCTCATGATCTTACTTATCAAGAAATGTTTTTGGCTATTGGTGTACCAAGTATTGCTTTGGCAATAAGAAAGTTTTTGAAAAATAAGGCACTTTCTTTTATCAAACAGGGAGTTTTTAAAGTGGTTATGTTTTTTGTAGAGAAAAAATTTTTCTAAAAAAATAATTTGGAAAAGGTAGTCTGACCATTATTGGTCTGGCTATTTAATCCTTTATTTGAACTTTTTTAGTAAATTAATTCTTATTGAGTGAACAACCTAAGTTTAGTTTGTAAAATAATTTTGAGTAATCCAAATAAAAAAATCAAATATTCCTAATCTTTTTTCGTTTTTTTTGTTATACATAATAAGCGTAACTAAATGCTATACAGATGAACCAATTTATGATTGAAATAGATTTGCCCACTACTTTTTCGGAAGAATATATGGAGCTTATACCCAAACAAAGAGAAAAAGTAATACAACTTATGAGCAAGAAAATTTTGGTAAATTTTACTCTTTCGGCTAATCGGGACAAAATTTGGACAATAGTTAACGCTGAAACCGAAATTGAAGTAATGGGAATATTAGGAACTTTTCCTTTATATGCTTATATGGTTTTTAATATTCATAAAATTGCTTTACACGAGAACGTTCAATTATTTTTGCCCCAAATTTCGTTAAATTAGGGTAAAATTTTGAGAAAAAATATAAAAATTTAATAAATTTGTATTAGGCTTTATGGCTAATTTTGCAAAAAAATCACATTTAAGATTTTATAATATGAAGAAGACAAATATATTTTTATGGTGTTTCATTGCTTTTTATAGTTTGAATGCCTTTTCTTTATTTGCACAAAAAGACGAAATGGTTTTTGTGGAAGGCGGCACATTTCGCATGGGCAGTGATGAAAAAAGCGAAGAACGACCTGTGCATGAAGTAACCGTTAAAAGTTTTTATATAGGAAAATATGAGGTTACACTCGGTCAGTATCGTAATTTTTGTCAAGTAACAGGAAGGCAAATGCCCGAACCGCCTTTATATGCAGAAAAATCTGGTTGGCTTACAGACGATACGCCGATGGTAAATATTGATTGGAATGATGCACAAGCCTATTGTCAGTGGGCAGGAGGAAGGCTACCAACAGAGGCAGAATGGGAATTTGCGGCTAGAGGAGGAAACTTGTCTAAAAAATTACAATACAGTGGTAGCAACGATCCTGACGAAGTGGCATGGCACAGCGGAAACTCAAATGCAAGAATACAACCCGTAGGATTAAAAAAACCAAACGAATTAGGAATTTATGATATGAGTGGCAATGTTTGGGAATGGTGTTCAGATTGGTTTGACAGACAATATTATGGTGTTAGCCCAAAAGATAATCCACAAGGTCCACCAAAAGGCACAGGAAAGGTTCGCAAAGGCGGAAGTTTTTTCTTTCAAGCAAACAGAACTAGGGTAGCTGGTAGAGATCATTACAGTCCAACGGTCAAACTTTATGGCATGGGAATCAGAATTGTTAAAGATAAACCTTAATTACATATAAAAAAGCCCTATAAGACTTTGTTCTGATAGGGCTTTTTTTAGATACAAATTTCGCTTCCATTCAAAATAGGCACAACATCAAAAATATCTATTTTGGTACAAAATTCAATATCTTTGTCCAAATTTAAACGTTTAAGGCGTTGATAATGAGAACCTTCCTTTAAAGCCTCCAATATATTACTTTTACTATTTTTATATAGAATTTTGGCTGCCAAAACGGAATCATCTTCAGGGAAAAAATCTTTTTCCAAAACTTCAGCCAATGCTCCTGCAAACAAACTGTCTTCCATGCTAAATCTGCCTTTCCAACCTGCACAAATAATTAATAGGTCTTTGTCTTGTTTTAACACAAAATTTTTGACTGCGGACAAATTCAAAAAAGCCCCAATAATAATTGTATGTGCATTTTTTGCCATAGAAATGGCTTGTGTTCCATTAGTAGTGGTCATGGCGATGGCTTTATTTTTTTGTTCCATAAAAGAAAAAGGCGAATTCCCGATGTCAAAACCTTCTATTTTTTCGCCATTTCTTTCGCCTGCAATCACATAATTCTGTTTTTTCATTTGTTCGCAGGCATATTGATCCGCAAAAGGCATAATACTTTTTACGCCACTTCCCAAACCTGCCACCATGCATGAAGTTGCTCTCAAAATATCTACAATAATTGCAATTTTGCCTTCTAGTGCATACAATTTCAACAAATCAGGACTTAAACAAATGTCTAGTTTTTTCATGTAAGATTTAGTAAAAACAAATTTTATATTTCGAGATTTTTCTAGCGCAAATCTCTAATTTTTAGTTGTAAGGATTTTTTGCCATTAAAATCATTTTCTTCTATCGAATAACACAAATCGATGTAAGGTTTTTCTTCTAAAATGGGCAAAAATTCTTCGGCAATTCCAAAACCAATGGCATCAAAACTGACTCCGTTTTGGCTAACCGTTATTTTCAAATGCTTTTCTTTGAGAACTTTATAATGTCTTACGTCCAAATTTTGGCTCACAAAAATTGGCTGCATATTTAAGGGCCCAAAAGGCGACATTTGCTCTATTACTTTATAAAATTGTGGCGTAATTTGGTTCAAATTCAACAGCAAATCTACTTCTATTTGTGGAATAAGTTGCTCTTTTTCAATCATTTGCGAAACCACCAACTCAAATTTTTTCTGAAAATCTGGGATTTTATCTATTGACATCGACAAACCTGCTGCGTATTTATGCCCTCCAAATTGTTCTAACAAATCTTCGCATTTACCAATGGCTTCATACACGTCAAAATCTTTGATGGAACGCGCCGAGCCTGCCGCTTTCCCATGCGATTCGGTCAAAATAATGGTTGGACGATGGTATTTTTCTATGCAACGCGATGCCACAATGCCAATAATGCCCTTGTGCCATTCTTTTTTGAACAAAACGGTGCTAAAATTGTCTTGCAAATTTTGTTCTTCAATCATCAAAATAGCTTCTTTGGTTGCCTCTTGATCAAAACTTTTTCGGTCTGTATTGTGAATATTTGCCGAACTTGCCAACACTTTTGCCTGTTCCAAATCTTCTGTAAAAAGCAAACGAATGGCATTATTGGCATGAGAAATTCTACCAACCGCATTTATTCTGGGGGCAAGCCCAAAAACTACATTCGATACATTCAAAGGTTTTTTTACGGCAGCAATTTCTATCAAAGCCTCGATGCCCGCACTTGCTCCCGAATTAATTTTTTGGATACCAAAATAAGTCAAAACTCTATTTTCGCCTGTGATCGGGACAAGATCGGCAGCAATACTCAAAGCTAATAAATCTAGATGTTTAAAAAGTTCTGAAACAGGATAACCATTGGTTTGACAAAGGGCTTGCAACAATTTAAAACCCACTCCACAACCTGATAATTCGTCAAAAGGATAATTACAATCTTTGCGTTTAGGGTCAAGAATGGCAAACGCATTTGGCAATTCTTCAGGTTTGTGGTGGTCGCAAATGATAAAATCGATGCCTAATGTTTTGGCATAATCAATCTGTTTGGCAGACTTAATTCCGCAATCTAGGGAAATTACTAAGGTTATTTCTCTTTCTTTTGCCCAATCCATTCCTTGAAAAGATACTCCGTAGCCTTCTGCATATCGATCTGGAGTATAAAAATCTAATTTATTGTAATATTTGCTCAAAAAACCATAAACTAAAGCCACCGAAGTAGTGCCATCCACGTCGTAATCGCCATAAATTAATATTTTTTCTCCAACATTCATGGCTTTGTTTAAGCGTTTGACTGCTTTGTCCATGTCTTTCATTAAAAAAGGGTCATGAAGATGATCTAAACTAGGTCTGAAAAAAGATTTTGCTTCTTCATAAGTTTTAATTCCTCGCATGGCAAGCAGATGGGCAATTGGCGTGCTTACATGAATAGATTGTATTAAATTTTGAACAATATTGCTATCAGCTAGTGGCTTAAAAGTCCAACGATTTTTCATGTTTGTTTTGAGAATTTTCGAATTTGCCAACAATAAAGAATTGCTGAAAAATTTTTAGATTAAATTTATATTTTAAAACCAATAATTAATATGTCATCAATGCGTTTGTGATGCTCACCTAGCCAATTTTGAAGTGTTTTATCCAAAATATCTCTTTGTACTTCCATTGATTTTTGATGAATTTCAAAGAACAGATCAGATAAATTTCTGTGCATAAACTTTCTGCCTTTCTCTCCACCAAATTGGTCTTGAAATCCGTCAGAAAATATATAACACATGGTAGCACCATCTGCCAAAATATTGTGTTTGGCATAAGTCAATTCTTCTTTTTGCTGCGAACCTCCGACTGGTGTTTTATCACCTTTAATTTCGTGTAATTCGTTGTTTTGGATATAAATAAACGGATTTTTTGCTCCTGAATATTCAATAATTTTATTTTTTGTATCTATGCAACAAAGTGCCATATCCATTCCGTCTCTGTTATTGCTTTCTTCTTGTTTTAAGGCTTTTCTGATTCCTTTATGCAACTGTGATAAAATTTTGTCAGGTTCATAAATTCCCAAAGAATTTACTGCTTCATTCAAAATATCATTTCCGATCATGCTCATAAACGCACCAGGAACACCATGACCTGTGCAATCTACGGCGGCAATCAAAACTTTGTTGTCTTCGGCTTCTGCAAACCAATAAAAATCTCCACTAATAATATCTCTGGGTTTAAAAAACACAAAAATTTCAGGCAAATGTGCTTTCATTTCTTCCAAAGAAGGCAAAATGGCAGCCTGAATACGGCTTGCATAGTTGATACTTGCTGTAATGTCTGAATTTTTCTTTTCTAAAACCTTACTTTGTTCTACCAATTCTAGGGTTCTAAGTCTTACTTTTTCTTCCAAACTTTCGTACAAAAGTGCGTTTTCTAGCGAAATAGCAACGTAAGTAGCCAAATTATTCATAATATCCAGATGATAAGGCGTATAAGCATCTTTTTGAAAACTTTGAACAGTCAAAACGCCAATGACTTTTCCCTTTGAATTTAGTGGGTGATAAATGATGGAAGATGGAATTTCGCCAAATTCAGGACGTTTGTAGCCTTCTATGTATTTGTGAATATCTACCTCATAGTCGTTGATCATGACTACTTGTTCGTTTCTCAAACACCAAGCAGACAAGCGGTTGTTGTCGTTCATGTCTTCGGTATGTGGCGGTAATTTTTCACCTTTTTCAATAAATCCTCTAATTTCTATTTTTTGTTGCAATTCTCTGTAAACTCCTATACCAAAGGCAGTTGCGTCCATTAAAGCGTTTACATTTTCGTAAACTTTTTCGATAATATCCTCAACTACCAAAGAAGATGTAATGTCTTGTCCAATGGTACTCAATAATTTTACGTTTCGATAAGATTTACGAATTTGATCTCTTTGTTTAGAAATTTCTTGTTTTTGGGTTTCCAAACTGACATTTTTTTCCTCAATTTGTTCTTTTTGCAAAACCACTTCGGCTGTTCTGGCATCAATTACTTTTGCCAAATCATTTTTATCTTTTTCCAAACGATTGGTATAGAATTTTACGATTCCCCAAACCATGCCTCCTCCAAACACAACATATAAGACATAAGCCCAAATGGTTCTGTACCAAGGTGGCAAAATTGTAAAATGATAGGTGGAAACTTCACTTTCTACATCATAAATGCTTTTTGCTTTCAAATGAAAATAGTAAGTTCCTTCGGGCAAATTGGTATATTCTTTTCTATCTTTTTCAGACCAAGCCGACCAATTTTTGTCATAACCTTCCAAATAATAGCTAAATAAATTATTTTCTTCGTTGTCAAAACTTGCTGCTGCAAAAGAAAAAGTCAAAGAATTTTGCTCGTATTCCAAAACAGAAGACAAAAACCTGCTTTGGGTAGTAGTAGTTAGGGTCCGAACGTATCTTTTAACTCGACTGCTTTTTTTATCAAAAAAAGTTCCTTCAAACAATATTGCGTCATGACTTGAAATTCTGCGAATAAGCGCATGAAATTTTTGGTTATATTTTCCCGCAAACTGCCCGTCATATCTGTAAAGCCCATCTACACTTCCTAACCAACTTACACCATTGTTTTCGTTGTAAATAGAAGAAAGAGATGATCTTGACAAACGTTTCAGAGTAATAGTGTCCATTTGGTAGGTATTATCTGGTTGTTTGATAGCAATATCTATCCAGTCTTTCTCACCGTCATTTACTCTAAGCCATAAATTTTTATTTCTGTCTTCTTTAATATAGGAAATACCCATTTTTCCTGAATTAAATTGTTTACCAAAAATACTGTGTGGAACAAATTTATTTTGTGCAGAATCCAATCTAAAAACTCCTTTATTATTAGTAAAAATTAGTTCTGTATCAATTTTGTGAACATAAATATCGTTCATTGAAGGTAAACCTTGCAAGGTATCATAGCGAACAATGGTATCAAGAGCCAAATTTTCTAAAGACTTAAAACTGACTTTTAATACGCCACTGTGATCTGTTCCTAACCATAAATCTCCGTTGTCATTTTCACATAAACTTGAAATTTGCTCATGATGAAAACCTTGCATTTGATTTTCATCAATCCATCTGCCGTTTTGGTATTTGATAGAAGAAAGTCCGTCTTCCAAACCAATAAAAATTCTGTTCGGAATAACTTTGGAAGAATACAAATTAGTCGCATAAACTTGGTTACTTACTTTTGTGGCATAAGTTCCTTGAATTTGAAAAACACCTTCTTGTGTGGCAACTAACAACAGATTTTTGTTTGGTGCAGCATAAGAAAGTAAGTCACCTGCCACCATATCTAAACCATTTACCAAAGTAAATTTATTGTCTTTGAAGTAATAAACTCCCAAACCAGTTGAAACATAAAATATTCCTTCGTGTCGGATAGAGCAATGAACTGCACCCTCTAAGTTATAACTTTGATCAAAAAGGCTGATCGGACTAGTAATTTCTATTTTCGAGATTCCGTTTTCCAAAGCAAGCCACAAGCAACTTTGCTGATCAAAGAAAATAGATTTAATATTTTCGTCTTGTAAACCTGTATTTTTATTAAATATTTTTAAAATTTTGCCTTGTTTGTTCAGTAAAAGTAAGCCTCCACGATGCGTTCCAAAAGCAAAAACTTCTTGATCCAGTAATTTGAATTTGGTGGCACAAGAAATTTGATTTTTGATTAGATATTCATTTGCTTCATTATTAAACTTAAAAAATCTTTCTTTGGCTTGTGGATCGTACATAACTAAACCCTTATTTTTAGTGCCAATCAAAATTTTTTCTTTGTCATAAGCAAGCATGGCATAAACATCTTCTTTGGTAAATATTTCGCTGCCTCTAACCACAGCCAAAGAGGATTCGTTTGCCAAACGTAGCAAACCTTTATCCCATTCATGAACAAATAATTTGCCCGCCACCTGAAAACAGGCATGAAAAGAAGCCGATCTACTTTCGTTTTCGGGTTGCCAAACATTGAATTTTTCTTTCCACCTAATCAAACTAGAATAGGTTTGAAAATATACTCCTTCACCAATAATAAAAATTTTATGAACATCTGTAAATTCTCTACTCGTAGATTTTAATTTGCTGGACAAGGAAACATATTGCATTTTGCCTACATTATTGGGAGTAAGATAGCCAAATTCGCTAACAGCACCCACATAAACTGTTCCATGATTATCAACCGCCAAAGAACGAACTTGGGTTTCGTTAGCAACTTTGATTAATCGCCAATTTGTACCGTCATATTCAAGAACACCTTTGTTATTTCCAAAATACATCACGCCTCTCTTATCCCGCACAATAGCCGAATTTTGGGCTTCTGCGTGGTATTCCTCGTTATTGTAATTTTTAATAAAAAGTTTACCCTGCTCCTGTGCCTGAGCAAGTAAAGACAATACAAATAGAAATATCGTGAGTAAAAACCGCATTTTAATTTTGGCAAGTAAGAGCAATAATATTTTGGCTTAAATCTATACAAAAGATAAATTAATAACAAATATAGTTACATTTTTATTATAAATCAAAAACAGTGCCTAGCAATATTTTATTTATTTTCTCTAAAAATTTAACAATTTTCTATTTTGTCAAATTTAGAAAAAAATATGCCACAAACAATCCGTTTTTTTTTTCAGAATAATTTTTTCTACTTTTGTAACGTAGGACTTACGCAAAATGTATCGCAAACATTCTTGTTTGCGTTTATGGCTTAATCGCAAACAGGAATGTTTGCGGTACAGGTTTCAAAATTTAAGATTTGCGTAAGTCCTAGTAACATTTTCCCATTAAAAATAATTTCCTAATGAAATTCGAACTCAAAGCCACCGATTCGCAGTCAAAAGCCCGTGTAGGCGAAATACAAACCGATCATGGCAATATTCAAACGCCAATTTTTATGCCTGTCGGAACGGCGGCAACTGTAAAAGCCGTACATCAGCGCGAGTTGGAACACGATATTCAGGCACAAATTATTTTGGGAAATACCTATCATTTGTATTTGCGCCCAAGCACTTCAATTTTAGAAAAAGCGGGAGGTTTGCACGCTTTCAACGGTTGGAAAAAGCCTATTTTGACCGATAGCGGCGGTTATCAAGTTTATTCTTTGTCAGGAACTCGAAAAATTAAGGAAGAAGGTGTGGTTTTTCAGTCGCATATTGATGGCTCGAAACACACTTTTACCCCCGAAAGCGTGATGGACATTCAGCGAAGCATTGGCGCAGACATTATTATGGCTTTTGACGAATGTGCGCCTTATCCTTGCGAATACGAATATGCCCGAAAATCGATGGAAATGACGCACCGTTGGCTAAAACGTTGCATCACGCAATTTGACAGCACCGAAGGAAAATATGGTTATTCGCAAACGCTTTTCCCGATTGTGCAAGGCAGTGTTTTTAAGGATTTGCGCATCAAATCGGCAGAATTTATAGCAAATCAACAACGAGAAGGAAATGCGATTGGCGGACTTTCCGTAGGCGAACCTACCGAACAAATGTATGAAATGTGCGAATTGGTTTGCGATATTTTGCCCAAAGACAAACCGCGCTATTTGATGGGCGTAGGAACTCCTGCCAATATTTTGGAAAATATTGCGCTTGGTGTGGATATGTTTGATTGCGTACTTCCGACCAGAAATGCTCGACATGGGCTTTTGTTTACGACCAAAGGCATTATTACGATCAAAAAAGAACAATGGAAAGACGATTTTTCGCCAATTGATGTTGATTTGGGTGGTTATGTAAGCACTTTTTACAGCAAGGCGTATTTGCGTCATTTGTTTCGTTGCGAAGAATTGTTGGCGGCGCAAATTGCCAGCGTTCATAATTTGACTTTTTATTTGTGGTTGGTCAAACAAGCCAGAGAACACATTTTGGCAGGTGATTTTGTGGTTTGGAAAAACCAAATGGTGAAGGTTTTGATGCAAAAGTTGTAGGAAAAAATTTAAAATTTACTTCAAAAAATGCAAATTTTGAATAAAATAAATTCCTAAAAGTTTTCTTACTACGAAAAATCCAAGATCAAGGTTATTGTTCTACTAATGAAAAAAAACTGTTCGGAATTGAACAACCGTAGGCATATTTATAAAATTTATTTTTTCATAAATTATTGATTTTCAAGTGTTTATTGTTTTTGGCACAAAATTAGTCTAAGTCTTTCTGTCAAATTAATTAAACAAAACACACAAACAATACCGATTATGAAAACAATAAAAAAAGTATTTTCGCCAATTATCCTTGCTTTATTTTTAGTTGTCAATTCAGCTTTTGCTTTTGATGGCACTCCTAAAAAAGGAGAAAGTAAAGTAACAGTATCTGAAAAATTTGCATACAGTTTATATACTCTCAAAAATTCTTTCAAAATCCGTTTCGCCTTCGATAACGAATCAGGTGAGGAAGTGAAAGTCAAAATTTTTGATGAACAAGGGCATCGCTTGCACGCAGATTGGTCTAAATCAACTATGGCAAGAAGAAGCTATGACCTTGAACAAGTTGGAAAAGGCATTTATAAAATTGAAGTAAAAGTAGGTGAATTTGAAACTACACAAACTGTGGCGTTTGGAATAAACTTAGATGCTGCACCTTTTCAAGCTAACTTCTCAGATTTGAACGATAGCCACGTAAATGTCAGATACGAAAACGGTTCAAAAGGCGTGTATATTCGTTTGGTAGATGAAAAAGAAAATGTCGTTTACAGCGAAAAAACAGAAGACGAAGCAAATTATTCAAGAAAATTCAATTTGTCTCGTTTGGCAAAAGGAAAATACACCATGCAAGTAGTTTATGAAGACAAAACTGTAGAAAAAGTTTACGAAATTAAGTAATTTCTAAGGTTTTGTTACAAAAAAACTCCCACCAAAAATGGGAGTTTTTTGTTGTTTTAATTTTCGCTTAAAGCTGCTTTATAATTGAAAATAAAGTATTTTAAAGCCGTTTTAATGGCAGCTTTTATGCTAAACTCACCAGAATTTTCTTTTTGGATCAAATATTCTTCCGAAAAACCATGTTTACTATTCAAAGACAATTCTCCAAATTTTCCGCCTTCTGTACTAGGAATCAAAGATGTTTCGTTTTGTGGATAAATTCCTTGAAAATAGTTTTTGCTCACAGGATACCACATTGCCTGATTTTCAGGTTTTCTGAAACTATAATTGATCTGAACCACGTATGAATTTTCTGTTTTTTTAACAACAATTTGACTCGAATAAACCAAAGTTTGGCTACCATAATCCTTCCGATTCAAGATTTTGTTAATTTTCAAATCGTAACTTTCCATGTCATGAAAACTTCTAGTTGCCTCATAACGGTAAATATCTGAACTATCCGATTTGGCAACAATATTCAAAATGTGCCAATCGCAATGGTTATAAATTTTTAGGTAAGTTTCGTTTCCTTCGGGTTTTAACCAATCATTGGCTGTGTTTTTTAGGTCTGTATTTTCTTTGATCGACTCTAAATTTGCCCTTGTTGGTTCGTTTTCAAAAATGTCATGAACAATTCTTCTGCGAATCCGCTTTAAAGTTTTCGTTTTACTTTTTTCAGGGCGTTCAGAATTGCTGTATTGTTCATAAAAAATTTTTCCTTCGGCAAAACTTTTGAAATTTTGCTCGTGAATCGTGATCGAATCGCAATGATCGCGCGCGTGCCAATAAATGTCTTTGCCTTCGGGTAAAAGCCAAGTTTTTTCCTTCAAATCATTTTCGAATTGTAGCAATTTTTCACCGCAAAAATTTTTGCCATAAATATCCTTAATCGTTTTTTTGCGAAGAATGGCAGACAAAGAATCTTTGTTATTTTTTTGCAAATAAGCGTTTGCATTTGTGTTTTCGTACCAAATTTTCCCCTGATCAAAATTTTGAACCGCTTTGGAAAATCTGAAATTGAAAATATCGTAAGCCATAAAAATTCCCATTTCCGAAGCCTCTGGTTCGAGCCATTTGTTCGCCACTACGTCAGATTTAAGTTTATTTTGGTTTTCTGGACTTGCATTTTTGCCGTACAAATCGTTGATTCCTTTCTTTTTAATAAAACTTAAAAAACTTTGTTTAGAAATTGGATCACTTAAAATTGGGTTTTTGTCCAAATTATCCAAATACATTTTTAGTGAAGGCAAATTGTTAAAAACAACAAATTCAACCTCAATTTTTTGTGTGGCAATAAAAATTTCTAGTTCTGAAAGCCCGAAAGCAGTAATTTTTTTTGCAAAAACTTCTTCATAATTTGGGTACATTTCTTTTCGGATTGGATCAATTTCAAAAGATTTTTTCATTTTCAAAATGCTTTCCAAATCGTTGAGATTAGCCACAAAACCATCTATTTGTCCAACAATAAGCGTTTTGTAATTGTCAATTTTTGTTTCCAAAAACTCTTTTAATTCTGCCAATTCTTTGATTTTTTTGTAATCCAAAGCCAATTCGTTCAAAGAAATTCTACTTTTTAAAGCAAAATTTATTTTTTCGTCTAATAATTGGTGATAATTTTCCAAATCCGTTCCCAACAGCAACTGCCCGCGATCATCGGCTTTTTTGATGCTTGCAAAACTTTCTAAAACTTCGTTTAAAGTGTTTCGTTGCTTGATTTGATCATAAATTTTGGCATTGATTTGTGTTTTATAAAAGCCCAAATTTTTATGTCCAATCCAAACAAAATTGGCAGGTTTTATAAAATTTTGATAAAGCGAAACCAAACGCAACAAATCTCCGCCATAATTTGCCTCATAATCGGACATATTCAAAGCCAAATCAATTTTATAACGTGCTGCAATTTTGCTTAAACCCAAAACGGTGATAATTTCTTGATTTATTCTCTCTGATTCTGTAAAAATATCGTTTGCAAAAGCGTAAGTTTTGAAAGCCGTTTTTTGTGAAATAATCTCAAAAATTTCAATTTGAGCCATAATTTTTTCTGTACTTGTGGTTGCGGTTTTGGCAAGCAAAATCAAGGCTTTTAGTTTCAATTCGTCTTGCAAATTGATATTTTCGCCTTCCGAAAAAGTGTTTTTCAGAAAATTAGCCAACAAATTTTTAGAATCTACAATTTCATTTTTAGAGTATTTTAGGGCAACCAAAGCCATTTTTGCCATTTCGCTGCCATTTTGTGCGTGCTTTTCAGTAAGTTCAGCCTGATTTTTCGCAAACAAATTCAAACTATCGTAACCCAAAAAACGCTGTTTGGCAAGTGCATAACGTTCTTTCAAAAAAACGGCATCGGGGTTTGAAATGGCTTGATCTAGCCAATAATTTGCCAAATGCTGACTAAAATCTAGTTCAAAATAATGCAAAGCCAAAGCAATCATCGCCTGCTGATCGCCTGAAATAGCCTTTTTTTGCAATTCTTGAACCTTACAAAAATTAAGGTCTTGTTGGTCTTGAAAAGTTTTGGAAATTTGTGTTTTGGCACAAGCCCAGCCAAAATATTTGTCTGCCTCTTCCAAATCTTGACTTACTCCGTAGCCTCCGCCAATGTAGATTTTATAAATTTCCATCGAAGCCGAGTCTCCGTTGATTTTGTTTGCATTTTTGAAATGTTTGAGTGCTTGCGAATAGTTTTTTCGGCTGTCTTCATCAAAAGATTTTGCCATGTAAAAACGTCCCATAAACATCAAATCTTCAAAGGATTTGTCGTTTTTGTCTTTGATCGGAGAATCGTCTATCTTGGCTTTTTTATCGGGATTTTTTGGTAAATCTTGGGCAAAAATAGGCAAGGAAAATGCCATGAGCAAGATAAAAATTTTAATTGAATGGTTCATAAAAAAAAATAATTTGGATTGTTGATTAGTCAAACTGCGTAAATTTATCAAAAAAAAATACAGAAAATAAAACGATTTTTATACATTTTGAAAATAAACTAGGAAAAACCTTAGTTTATTTTTTTTGCCTAATTTTATAAATTATTCACTAATTGATTACTTTTGTCAAAATTTAAAACAAAATTACGTGGATTGGATCATACAATTATTTACTCAACATTCGGTTGCGCAAGCGGTGCTTGTATATAGTTTGACCATTATCATTGGTGTTTTAATAGGTCAAATTCAGATAAAAGGAGTTTCTATTGGCATTGCAGGCGTGTTGTTTGCGGGTATTTTTTTTAGTCATTTTGGTCTTAGAATAGACGAACATCTTTTGCATTTTATCAAAGAATTTGGTTTGGTGTTGTTTGTTTTTATGGTGGGTTTACAGGTTGGAGTGAGCTTTTTTTCGTCCTTTCGTCAGGAGGGTTTGTCGCTTAACTTGTTGGCTATCAGTTTGGTAGCTTTGGGAATAATTACCACTTTGATTGTTTATTATATAACAGGAGTTTCGCCTTCGGTGATGGTTGGAATCATGTCGGGAGCTGTAACCAACACGCCAGGACTTGGAGCAGCTCAACAAACTTTGTCTGATATTGCCAAAATTAACCCTGATTTTAAATATGTTTCTCCTGCTTTGGCTTATGCTATAACTTATCCTATGGGAGTTTTGGGTTTGATTACAAGCATTATTTTGATCAAAGTTTTCTTTAAAATTGATATAAATAAAGAAAGAGAAGCACTAAAAGTATTGCAACAAAAAAATACGCCAGTTCCCGAACATCAATCTTTTTTGGTTCAAAATCCGCAATTATTTGGTAAAACCATTTATTCTTTATCTGAACTTTTGCCTAATAAAGTCATTATTTCAAGGCTTTTTCATAAAAATAAAGTTGTTACGCCTACCGCAAACATGATTTTAAACGAAAACGACATCATCATGGCTGTGGGTATGCAAGAAGAGTTAGACAAACTCATTCTTATTGTTGGAAATTTGTCGGAAAAAGATTTGTTCGAAATGTCAGGAGAACTGATTACTAGAAATATTTTGGTTACCAAAAATATTGCCATCGGAAAAACCATTTCTGAATTGCAATTAAGATCGGCTTATGGCGTAAATATTACACGTTTACAACGTGGCGGACTACAATTATTGGCTTCTGCGAATAACAGATTGCATTTTGGAGACAGGCTTCTTGTGGTTGGAACAGAAGCAGATATAGAAAGAGTTACAAAGTTTTTGGGCAATTCTCAAAAGCATTTAGAACACCCAAACGTACTTGCTTTGTTTATTGGCATAATTTTGGGAGCTTTTTTGGGCAGTATTCCAATTTATTTGCCTTCTTTGCCCGCACCGATCAAGTTGGGTTTGGCAGGAGGTCCTTTGATTGTTGCCATTATTTTGAGCAGAATCGGGCAAATTGGAAAATTGAATATGTACGTGTCGAACAGTGCCAATTTGATGGTCAGAGAAATAGGCATTTTGCTGTTTTTGGCAAGTATTGGTTTGCAAGCAGGAGAAAATTTTGTGGACACGATTGTCAATGGTGATGGTTTTTCTTGGTTT
>RDXG01000154.1 GCA_004292785.1 Bacteroidota bacterium | reverse complement strand
TTACGTAAGTCCAAATTTTTTTAAGTTTATACAACCAACCTTTGGCAATGCTTAAAATCTAATAAGCGCGATCCTCGATGCCTTCCATATAATTGATAAATGCTTTGTTTGCCACCCGATTTCCGCCTGCGGTAGGATAATTTCCTGTAAAATACCAATCTCCAATATGATTTGGGCAAGCCTGATGCAAACCTTCGATGGTCTGAAAAATGACTTTAATTTCGGCTTTTACGTGTGCAGGTTTCACAATTTGCGATATTTTTTCTGAAATTTGCTCGGCTGTAAATGGGGCATACAATTCCTTGACATGATTTTCGACCTTTTCAACGTCTAATTTCATGGATTGTAAACATTTGTAATAGGTTTCCTCCAACAAATATTGGCTACGGTTGTCTTTCAGAAGTTCTAACATTGCCCTAAAAGCAATAAAATCTTTCATTTTGGACATATCAATTCCGTAACAATCGGGATAACGGATTTGCGGAGCAGAGGAAACAATGATAATTTTTTTAGGTTCAAGCCTTTCAAGCATACTGATAATGCTTTTTTCCAAAGTTGTTCCTCGCACAATAGAGTCGTCTATGACCACAATCGTATCTTCGCGTTTTTTGACAATTTCGTAAGTGGTGTCGTACACGTGGCTCACCAATTCTTGGCGATGTTCGTCGTCTGTGATAAAAGTTCGAAGTTTGGCATCTTTGATTACCAATTTTTCAACTCTGGGTCTTAACGACAAAATTTTATCTAATTCTTCTCCTCTTACGCCTTTTTCAATGGCTTTTTTGCGCTCTCTGACCAAATAATGATCCATTTCTTCAACCAAACCCAAAAACGAAGTTTCGGCTGTGTTTGGAATGTAAGAAAAAACAGTTTTTTCTAAATCGTAATCTACAGTTTGCAAGACTTGTTCCACAAGGAATTTGCCCAAATTTTTTCGTTCCTGATAAATTTCTGGGTCAGAACCTCTAGAAAAATAAATTCTTTCGAAAGAACAAGATTTTTTTTCGAGTTTATCAATAAAAGGATACATTCCAAAATCTCCATTTTTGTTGATAATTAGGGCAGAACCTGCCTCTACTTCTTTAATTTCGCTATATTCTGCACCAAAAGCAGTTTTGATAGCAGGTTTTTCGGAAGCAATGACAATTACCTCATCGTTTGCGTAATAATAAGCAGGTCTGATTCCCGCAGGATCGCGCGCCACAAAAGACGTTCCGTTTCCAATGATTCCGATCAT
>RDXG01000218.1 GCA_004292785.1 Bacteroidota bacterium | reverse complement strand
GGCAACGGAATTTTTGTGGCACAAACGCCTATTACGACTGGGCTAAGTATGGAATCCATTTTTGCGGCAGACCTCAACGGCGATGGAAAAGTAGATTTGGCAACGTCCAATACAAATGCTACGGTTTCGGTTTTGATAGGAAACGGAGATGCTACCTTTGCCCCCAAAGTCGATTATTCGGTAAGCTCGAATCCTACCCAAGTTTGGGCTTCGGACATCGATGCCGATGGAGATTTGGATTTGTCGGTTGCCAATAGTGCCGCCGCCCCCGCCAACGTCATTTCGGTTTTGCGAAACAACGGAAACGGCACTTTTGCGACCAAAGTGGATTATGCTGTAGGTTTAAACCCTCGAACTGTAGCCTCTGCCGATTTTGACAATGACGGTGATATGGATTTGGTAGCCACCAATCAAAGCAGTTCTTCTTTTTCGTATTTGGAAAACGTACAACGTTTAAGAGTTACAAGCATTTCCCCAACTGTTGGCAATGTCGGAAGCCTTGTTTTTATTAGCGGAACAGGTTTTGAGAGTACGCCTGCTTTTAATACGGTTTGGTTTGGCGGAGTTCGAGCCACAAACATTACAAGTTCAGGCAATAATTTTATTACGGTTCAAGTTCCCGTAGGGGCATCTTCTTTAAGCGAAATTACGGTAGGTACAAAAGGCAGTTTTATTGCCAAAGCCCCACAACTCTTTGATGTAAGTTTTACGACAGGCGTTTTTGTAACGGCAAATTATCAAGCACCTGTAGAGTTTGCGGGTTTAAACAGTCCCATAGGTTTGGCAAGTGGCGATTTTGACGGAGACGGTCGAATGGATTTGATAGCGGCTAACACCATAGGCAATACGATTACGCTTTATCAAAATAATTCGGTGGTAGGTACTTTTACCCCTACTTCTTTATCCAACACTTCGTTTAATGTGGGGAGTCCAAGTTTTGAAGTAGCAGTCGGGGACTTGAACGGCGATGGCAAATTGGACTTGGCAGTAGCTTTGATAAATCCGTCAGGAGTAGTATCTATTTTGCGAAACACAAGCACAGGAGTAGGTAATTTTAACTTTGCTTTTGATGCGACGCTTACTACGCCTACAGTTTGGCCTCGTGACGTGGCAATTGTGGATATAGATGGTGATGGAAAATTGGATATTGTTACCAATAATCAAAGCTCTACCAACGCCACTCGTATCTCTATTTTCCGCAATATACATACTTCGGGTAGTTTTACGGCGGGTTCTTTTGCCCCTCGAATCGACCTGAACAATAGCAATGCTACGCTTTCAGCTTTGATGAAAGTAGTCGATGTCAATCAGGATAACAAACCCGATATTATTGTAGCCAATTTTAACGCCTCTAATATTTCGGTTCATACCAACACCAGTACCGTAGGGGCTATTTCTTTCCCAAGCAGTACCGATTTGGTAGCGGGTTTGCAAGCAGCAAAGATAGTAGTAGGCGATTTTAATAATGACGGAAAAAACGACATTGCTGTAGGCAATAGCGTGGCAAATACGATTTCGGTATTTCGAAATACCAATACTGTAGCAGGCATTACTTCATTTGCTCTCAAACAAGACTTCACAGCAGTAAATGGTTTAGGGTACATAGAAGGAGGGGACGTAGATGGTGATGGAAAAATAGATTTGGTGGCAGGGAGTGCTACGAATAATAGCTTAAGGGTTTTCCGCAACACAAGTACAGGACTTGTGATTGATTTTGCGGAGACAACGAATTATGGTGTCAAAGAAGGCGCAAATGGCAGTAACGGCATAGTGATTACGGATTTGGATAATGATGGGTATGCTGATATTGCCGCAGCAAACGGACAACCCACGAACCAATTGCAAGTTTTCCGCTACGATCCTCGTCCTCGAATCTTTGATTTTAACCCTAAATCCGTAAGTGCAGGGCAAAATGTCTTTATTACAGGCAATTTCTTTGGCACAAATGCCAATTTCGTAACGGTCTATATTGGCGGAGTAGTTGCCCCAATTACGTCTTTTGGAAATTCGTTTATTACCGTAACCGTACCACAAGGCGCAAGTACCTACAGCCCAATTTCGGTTATTTTCAAAAACAAAGATGCCCAAGTAAGCTCTTTGGATTTGCCGACAAATCAATTCTTGAATGTGAAGTTTACAACGGTGTTGGCTATTACGCCCTCGACTTTTGACTTTTGCGAAACGAACGGATTATGCGACCACAGGCGTAAATACATGGGATTTGGTTATTCAAGATTTTGACAATGACGGAAAACCCGATATAGCTTCTGTGCCTTTTACAGGGGCAGGCACTCTGGAAGTTCGCCGCAATACTACAGTAAGCGGTACGCCTACTTTTGCCGCCGCTTATTCTATTGGCACAGTAACTACCCAAGCCACTATTTCAACAGGCGATTTAGATAATGACGGGTTGATGGATATTGTCGTGGTTTATCAAAATAACGCTACGGCTTCTTTGTACCGAAACGTAAGTACCGCAGGAACAATTGCCTTTAATCGCTTTGATTTTGCCCTAACTTTGCCTGCCCGTGCCGCTTTTGTGCAGGACATCGATGGCGACAAAAAAGCAGATATTATTTTGTCCTTGCATAACAATGGAGTTACAGGGGTTTTGCGAAATACACACACAGGAGGCAATTTTACGGCTTCTTCTTTCGTCCAATCACCCAACTATACTACCCAAGGTCAGCCACAAATCCCTTACAGCATCGATTTGGATAGGGACGGAAAAGCCGACATTGTTTCGGCAAGTAATACGACCTCAGATATTATTCTTCATAAAAACACTTCCGTATTTGGGGCAATTAATTCGACCTCTTTTACCAATTCCTCGCTTTCTACCAACCCCAATACAGGGCATGGCATAAAAGCAGGCGACATAAACGGCGATGGTTTGCCCGACATTGTGGGCGTGCCGCACAACCAGAATAAATTATCCGTTTTCCGCAATACGAATACGGTAATTGGTACGCTTTCCTTTGCAGGAGTTACCCAATTTACCAATACTAACGGGGCATCGATGTTGCAACTTGATTTGGGAGATATTGATTCTGATGGAAAACCTGACATATTGGTAGTAAGCAATACATCAGGCGGACTGACCTATTATCCCAATACTTCATCAGGAACTACGATTTCGTTTGGCACACAACTGAATTTGCCAACGGTGAATACTACGCCTTATCGAGTGCAAATCCAAGATATGAATTTTGATGGCAAAGCAGATATAGTAGTAGCAAATTTAGGTGCAAATTCATTCTCTATTTTCGAATATGCTCCACCTTCACCATTAACCCTTGCGGCAACAAATACAAGTTTCACATCAGCAACTGTCAATTTTCAAACGGCGAATAGTTTGCATCAACATACTGTCGAAATTGCGAATAATGCCAATTTTAGTCCTCTTTCGGCTTTCCAAACCGTAGCCGCAGGAAATAGTAGTTTTAATTTTACAGGTTTAACGCCCAATACCTTGTATTATGCACGTGCAAGGGCATACGATGGCATAGCCTTCTCAACGGTTCAGAATGTAAAAGTTTTCTATACGAATGAGCCGATTGGAGGACAAAATGCTTTGAATTTTGATGGAACAGACGATCACGTAAGTATTAGTTCTGATAAATTCAATGATTTTAGCAACGGTTTGACGATGGCAATTTGGGCAAGACCAACTAATAACGCCAGCTTTGGTCGTTTTTTCGAATTAGGCAATGGGCAGGATTCTGATAACCTTGTGTTTGCAAGAAATATTGCTACCGCTAACTTTTCATTCGATGCTTACAACAATACTATTAATCAAGGAAGTATTATTTCTACACAACCTTTAGATAATAATGTTTGGCAACATTTGGTGGTAACTCTCGATAATGCCAAAAATGTAAAACTATACAAAAATGGGGTACAAGTAGGTTCAGGTACGATTCTGAATATGCCTTTGGTCAAACCAAGACTTGTGAATTATCTTGGGCGTAGTCCTTGGGCAGGTGATGCCTATTATCAAGGGCAAATGGACGAGGCAAGTATTTGGAATAGAGCATTAAGCCAAACCGAAATTAGAGATATGATGTGCCGAAGATTGAGCGGTACGGAATCGAATTTATTGGCTTACTATCGTCTCGATCAAAACTCGAATGTTCCCGCTTTGGTAGAAAACAAAGCCGCTTTGAGTTCGACAGACGGTATTTTGGTTAATGCACCCGCTTTCATCAGTTCAGGTGCAGCAATTGGCGATATAGCGGTTAATCAATATGATGCAGGTACTACGCTTTCTTTGAATGATATAGATGTTTTCACCGCAAGCGGTTATACTTTAGCGGCAGGTCAAGGCGTACAAATCTACAAAGTTCGGTCAATTCCGAATTTTTCGACCGTACCTAATAATTATCCGAATCAATTCTTAACCGTAGAAAATACTCGTTATTTTGGGGTTTTCCCGATTGGAATTTCGAATTATAATGCGGTTTATGATTATACCAATAACGGAAATATCAACGGTCATGCCAACGAAGCCCAAGCAAGCTTGGCGTTCCGAACTGATGCAAGTGTATTGAATTGGCAAGGCTACCGTTCGACTACAAACACAACAGCGAACACGATTACCCAAAATACGATTTCGAACAGAGCCGAACTCATGGCAGGTTTTGTAAAACCCTACTTGAATTTATTGAGTTTTAGTACCGTTCGAAATGCCGTCAATATTAGCCGAACAGCCCCTTTAACCTTTACTTTTGACCAAAATATTGCCGCTTCAGCCTTGAATTTCAATACGGTGCGTATTGTGGGCAATATGACAGGTTTTTATACGGCAGGTACGTTTGGCGGGGCAGGAACACCGAATATAGGTTATACGCCGCCGACTTTGGGCTTCAAAACAGGGGAACGCATAACTGTAGAGTTCCAAACAGCCGTAGGCGATCCCAATAATATTTTCATTACTTCCCAACAAATCCAATTTACGGCGGGGGTAAATAAAGGTTTTGGGTATTTCCAATTGAAATCTATCCTTGCGACAGGTGGCACACGACCTCAAGGTATTTTGGCGTATGATGTAGATGGTGATGGAGATATCGATTTAGGGGTTTTGAATCGAACTTCTGGAAATATGGGTATTTTCAAAAATAATGGCAGTGGAACTTTTGCCTTAAGCAGTAATCCGACAGCGGCAGGTGCCGAGAGAGCTTATGCCGTTTTCGATGCAGACAATGATGGAGATATGGATATAGCTATGAAGGCAAGTCAAACCACTATAAGGCTTATGTCTAATGATGGTACAGGTACTTACACTACTACTTGGACTTCAGGGGTAATTCTTAGTAGTTCAGGTTCTAACCCTGTTCAGTCTGTTCATTCATTTGATGCTGACGGTGATGGTGATATGGATTTGGCTGTAACAATATGTGGAAGTGGAGTAGCCATCTTAACAAATAATGGGACAGGTAGCTTTACTTGGCAAGCCAACTATGCAGTCGGTGCCTGTCCTCAATACATCGATCCGTTTGATGCAGATAATGATGGAGATATGGATTTGGCAGTTGCGAATTTGAATAGTAATAATGTTACGGTATTAAGAAATAATGGATTAGGGCAGTTCACTACGATGGCTATACTTCCTTCGGGACAATCATGGCCAAGAACTGTAAGTACCTTCGATATAGATGGCGATGGGGATATGGACATCGTGGTTAATAATAATAATGCAAGCACAAATATAGGCTTGATCAAAAATAATGGGAATGGTACATTTTCGGGAACTACTTTAGTACCAGTAGGAACAAATCCTTATGGCGTATGGACTCTTGACGGTGACGGTGATGGCGATATAGACGTAGCCGTTGCCAATCAAGGCACTTCTAATTCGATAACATTCCTCGAAAATATAGGTGGAAATTTGGTTCGTAAAGGCGATTTTTCTGTAGGTTCTGCTGTGCCTGAATATTTATGTGCGCTCGACATAGATAATGACGGTGATATGGATTTGGCTGTTTCTCGTCCTAACGGCACAACAGGTACTACCATTGCTATTTTAGAAAACGTCCCCGCACCACCTACTACGCTTGCCGCTACCAATGTAAGTTTCACATCGGCAACGGTCAATTTCCAAACGGTTAATAGTACGCACCAACATATTGTTGAAATTGCGGACAATGCCAATTTTAGCCCTTTAACGGCTTTCCAAACCGTAGCGGCAGGTTTGACAAGTCATAATTTTACAGGTCTTACGCCCAATACGCTGTATTATGTGCGTACTACTGCTTATTTCAATGCACTTAATTTCTCAACGGTTCAGAATGTAAAAGTTTTCTATACGAATGAACCGATTGGCGGGCAAAATGCCTTAAATTTTGATGGAGTCGATGATTACGTTGATTTAGGAAGTGGTTTTTCTGATTTTAGTAATGGTTTAACGATGGCAGTTTGGGCATACCCAACGAGTAATGGTAGTTTTGCAAGATTTTTTGATATAGGTAATGGACAGCAGGTGGATAATATTATTTTACATAGGAACGGTACTACCAATGATTTGTACTTACAAGTTTTTAATGGAGCAGTTGCTCAAGTAGTTTATCTCGTTTCTAATGCTATTACCAATAACACTTGGCAACACATTACGCTAACGATTGATAATACTAAAACCGCCAAAATTTATAAAAATGGTGTACAAGTAGGTACTGTTATTCTAAGCAATATGCCTGTAGTGGTTAATCGTACCAAAAATTACCTTGGTCGAAGCAATTGGGCAGGTGATGCCTATTACCAAGGGCAAATGGACGAGGCAAGTATTTGGAATAGGGCTTTGAGTGAAACCGAAATTCGAGACATGATGTGCCGAAGAGTAAGCGGTACAGAAGCAAATTTATTGGCTTATTATCGATTGGATCAAACTACAGGCGGGGCATTTATGTCCGTAGAAAATAAGGCTTCTGTCAGTTCGACAGATGGGGCATTGGTTAATTTCTCCGCAACGCCTTTTATCAGTTCAGGCGCAGCGATTGGGGATATTTCTTCTTATAATTATAATTTAACGCAAACTTCGGCAAACCTGAACGATACAGATGATTTTACGGTCAATGGTTTTACGATAGGAACTAATCAAGGCGTACAACTTTACAAAGTTCGCCAAGTGCCTAATTTTACGGCAACTTCTCCGCAATTTACGACTGTGGAAAGTTCACGTTATTTTGGAGTCTTCCCGATTGGAATTTCGAATTATAAAGCCAATTACGATTATTCTACAAACTCAAATTTGAACACAAATTCAAACAAAGAAATCATAGCTTTAGCCTTCCGAACAGATGCAAGCGTTTCTACTTGGGCATCTTTGGGCAGTGCCAACAATGCAAGTTCAGATTTTGTAAGTTCGGGTTTAATCAATAATCGTTCGGAATTAATGGTCGGTTTTGCTCCGCCAACGGTTAATCTGTTCTCTACCGCCACGCCAAATGCTTTTGTTTTGCAAAATACGAATAATCATTTGTTGCAATATATTGGCATGACGGCTTCCATTAATTCTGTTCAATTCCTTTCGGTGCAAGTACAGACAAGCGGAAATTACTTAGCGGCTGATATTAAGCCCAACGGTTTTAAATTGTGGCAAACTTTTACCCCAACTTTTGCGACAACAAATTTGGTAGCCCAACGAAATTCTGTTGCGATAGGCGCAGGTGAAATATTGAATTTTCAAACAGTAAGTTTAAATATTCCTAATGGAGAGACCCGTTATTTGTGGCTAACTATGGATATTTCGCCAACAGCAACATGGAGCAACAGTATTTTTGCGAGTGCGATATCATTTAGTAGTGTTCATTTTACCACTTCTATTCTAACAGGTAGCAATCCTCTGGTAGCGGGCGGATTTATGACCATTGCTGACCAATATACTGTTACAAACCTTAGCCCAAGCGGTGTAGGTTCTTTGACTCAGGCAATTAATCAGGCAAATATTGATGTAGGTTTTCAAACCGTAAGATTCAATTTGCCAAGCACGTTGGAAGTAGGCGGAGTTTATACGATTAATGCAACTAGTTTGCCCAACATTACAGATGGTTTAGTTATTGATGGATATTCGCAAGCAGGTGCTTTGCCTAATAGTTTAGATATTGGCAATAATGCAGTCTTGAAAATAGAAATTAGTGGAAACAATACTTCCACCAATCTTATTAATATTACAGGCGGAACAGGTTCGGTGATCAAGGGTTTGGTGGTGAATCGTTATAGTGCAACTATACCAGGTGGAGTAGGTATTCGCATTGCCAACACGTCGAATGCGAATATTATTGAAGGCTGTTTTGTGGGTACTAATGCCGCAGGAACGTTAATTCCTGTAGGTGGAACTCGTAATTTTGGGATTTATGCTCTTTCGAGTTTTAATACCATTGGTGGTTTTACAACTGCAAGCCGAAACTTGGTGGCAGGAAATCCAGGCAAAAATATTGTTGTCGAATTTGCCGCCGCCCAAAACAATTATGTAGGTAATAATTACATAGGCACAGACCGACACGGCTTGAATAATTTGGGAAGTAATGGCATTGGCATTTTGATAGATCAGGGATCAAGATTTAACCAAATTGGCGGTAATACCCTTTTGCAACGCAACGTAATAGGCGGAGTAAGCGCAGGAAGTGGCATAGTAGCCAATAATAATTCCACGAACAACAAAATTGTAGGCAATTATGTGGGTATCAAATCCGATGGTTTGGGAACTTTACCAATTAACGGCTATGGGCTAGTTGTTGGCTCTAGTTTTACCTCTGTAGGTGGTTTTACAAGTGCAGAAGCGAATGTGATTGGTGGCAGTAATTCAGGGGGAATTTTCTTGGCACTTGACGATAATTTTATAGGAAGAAATCATATAGGAACTAATTCGACAGGTACACAAAATTGGGCAAATGGCGTAGCAGGTATTTTTAGCAACCAACCTACACAAAATAACCGAATCGTGTTTAATACGATAGCGTTTAATCCTGAGGGTATTCGTTTGGCAGTGGCTACGGCTAATCAAACCCAAATTTCCCAAAACCGTATTTTTTCGAATACAGCCTTGGGCATTAACTTAAACGGATTGGGAAATACCAATAAAGCAGTACCTACTATTTTTGGTTTTACTACTACAGAAGTCTCAGGAATAGGTAATCCCAATGAAACCATCGAAATTTTTAGAGATAATATTTCTACTACCCCTCAAGGCAGAGAATATTTGGGATCAGCTATAGTTGATGCGCAAGGAAATTGGTATGCTTCTAGTTTATTGCCTTTGGTTACTTCAGATCGAATTACTGCCACAACAAGAGATTTGGTAAATAATACTTCGCCTTTTGTTTTGTATGTTCAACCAACGGTCAATTTAAGCACTACTTTTGCCACAGCAGGAGGCTATATTTTCCAAAATACGACCAACAATTTACTGTATCGCTTCGATGCAACAGTGAGCAACAACAACGTTCAATTTTTGTCTGTTCAACTCAAAACATCGGGAAATTATGCAACATCAGACATCGATAATTTCAAATTGTGGTTTACTACTACAAACACTTTTGCAAACGCGAATTTGATAGGAACGGCAAATTCTTTGTCAGGAGCAGGCGAAACGCTTACTTTCCAAACGACAGGTTTTGTAATTCCTAGTGGAGCAATTCGTTATTTTTGGTTAAGTACAGACATCAATTTGAACGCCCAAAACCGCACAATTTTTGCAAATACATTGCCTTTTGCGAGTGTTTCTTTCACAACTTGCACACTTACAGGCACTGATCCGATGGCGGCGAGCAGTTTCATGACCATTTTGCCTCCGCCAAATGCGCCATTTATTTCGGCGGCGACAAATATTACGCAAACAAGTTTTACAGCAAATTGGAGTTCGGCAAATTTGGCAGTCAATTATGGCGTAGAAATAAGTACAAGTTCAGGTTTTACGCCTTTAACGGCTTTCCAAACTGTAACAGGAACTTCGGCTAATTTTACAGGACTTGCGCCAAACACGATTTATTATTTTAGGGCAAAAAGTTTTGGAATCATTGGCACGCCTTCGGTTTTGTATTCGAACACAAAAATGACTTCGACCATTTTGCCTGCGGGAAGTGGAAAAACTTTGACTTTTGATGGCGTTGATGATTATGTTTCTATGCCTTTACCAACTTTTAACCCAACGCAGTTTACGGTTGAATTTTGGTTAAATCCAAATACATTTACAGGAATAAATAATCAAGTAGTTTTTGCAGGCGCAACTGTAGGATCAGGTTGGGGAGATTTTGTTTTTCATGGAGCATTAGGCGGGGCGGCTTATGTAGGTACAGACAATACTAACCGCATGGATCCAGGTACAGGAGCAGGAAAAATTCCTATCGGAACTTTTGTTACTTCTCAATGGCAACACCTTGCTTTTACATTTAATAACGGAACAGGAACACTTTATAGAAACGGAGTTTTAATTGCCACAAAAACAGGCATGGCAATTCCATCAACTTGGACAAATTTCTATCTTGGAAACAATACAACCTCTACTTTAGATGGAAAATTAGATGAATTTAGAATTTGGGACAGCGAAAGAACTCAAACCCAAATCCAAAATTTCATGTGCCAAAAACTCACAGGTTCAGAAACAAATTTGGTAACTTATTTGCGTTTTGACGAAAATGTAGGCACAATTACAGAAAACAAAAGCAGATTTAGTGGCGGAGATGCAACATTGGTTAATTCGCCTGTTTGGACAGCTTCTGGCGCGCCAATCGGTGATATTTCTGCAAATAGTTATGCAGGAAGTTCAGTAGTCTTAAATGATGTAGATCAATTTACGGCAAATAACTTTTTGATCGGTGCAGGTCAAGGTATGCAAGTTTATAAAGTGCGCGAACAGCCTACTTCGGTAAGTATTCCTAGCGGATTTACAACCATAGAAAATTCTCGTTATTTTGGAGTTTTCCCTGTTGGAATTGGCAATTATGGCGTGAATTACAATTATACTTCAAACCCAAATCTGAACGGAATTGCAAATGAAAGTTATGCAAGTCTTGCCTTCCGTAGTGATGGTTCAGTGGGAACTTGGGGCAGTGGTTTGTACGCTTCGAACAACATTGTCAGCAACGATATTTTTGTAACTTCTCTTGCGTCAAGAACAGAATTAATGGCAGGTTTAGCACCGCCAAACCTGAATTTGTTTACTTCTGCTACGCAAACGGCTTATGTTTATGCAAATTCTAATAACCAACTTTTGTATAATTTCAATGCAACGGCAAGCAATAATTCCGTTGATTTTGTGTCTGTTACCCTCAATACTTCGGGAAATTATGTGGCATCAGACATTAAAACGAATGGTTTTAAATTGTGGTTTACGAGTACAAATGTGTTTGCAACAGTGAATTTGGTCGACCAAAAATCTTCTGTTACAGGTGCAGGCGAAACTTTGGTTTTCAATACTTCTAATTTAAAAATATTAAACGGACAATCTGCTTATTTTTGGCTTACTACCGACTATTCTGCCACTGCGCAATGGCTACATACGATTGCCATAAACAGTTTGCCTTTTGGAAATATGAAGTTTTCGCCAACTACTTTCACAGGTACAAATCCCTTGGCGGGAGGCGGTTTTATGACCGTTATCGACAATTTTACGGTTACAAATACCAACAATTCTGGTTTGGGTTCTTTTGCTGATGTACTTGCTTTGGCAAATGCAAACGTTGATTTTACAACCATTCATTTTAGTTTGACACCTTCCGATCCAAATCATTCGGCAGGAGTTTGGACTTTTTCGCCTAGCGGAACGCAAATTATTTTTACAAATGTGCTGATCGACGGTTATTCGCAAAATGGAGCTTCACCAAATACTTTGGCAGTGGGGCATAATGCGGTTATCAAAATCAGAATTGATGGCAGTTCGGCTGGTTTGGGTTCTTCGGCTTTTGCACTTAACAATACCGCCAACGGAACGGTGATCAAAGGTTTGTCAATTACCAATTTTAGTCAGGCGGGCATTGCGATTAGTAACTCAAACTCGAACATCATCGAAGGTTGTTACATTGGGCTTGATCCTTTGGGCGTAACGGATTTTGGAAATGCAAATATTGGAATTGAAATCAATTCGACTTCCCAATTCAATACTATTGGTGGAACTACTTTGGCAAGTCGAAATATCATTTCTGGAAACACCAACAAAGGCATCATGGTTGCCAATAGTTCGGCTTACAATACCATTTCGAACAATTATATTGGCACAAATAGAAACGGAACTTCGAATGTAGGCATTACACAAATAACAGGCATTTCTTTGGAAACCAACGCCAACAGAAACATGATTGGAGGCGCAACAGTAGCAGAACGAAACATAATTTCTGGAAATGCTACTCATGGAATTATTTTGACACAAGGAGGCACAGGAATTTCAAATAACAATTTTGTCAAAGGAAATTACATTGGAATTGATGCTAACGGAACTACTGCTTTGGCAAATGACAACGGAATTTTTATTAATTCAGGGTCGAACAACAACCAAATCGGAGGCATTTTGGCAGGCGAAGAAAATGTTATTTCTGGAAATACAAAAGGAATCATGATCAGTAGTGCAAATAATAATTTGATCAGCGGAAATAAAATTGGTACAAATCCTTCGGGAAATTTGGCTTTGGGAAATAATATAGGCGTTCTTTTTGTAAATTCAAATTTCAACACAGTTGATGGCAATTTGATTTCGGGTAGTGGAATTGGTGGATCAAATTATGGATTGATCATTGAAACTTCAAATTCGAATGTGTTCAAAAACAACAAAATTGGTACAAATCTTAGCGGAACAGCGGCTCTGCCAAACGGCTACGGAATTCATTTAAAATCAGGTTCTTCTTTCAACACCATTGGAGCAAGCGGAGCAGGAAACCTTGTTTCTGGCAATGAATTTAGCGGAATTCTGATGGAAGATGCGACTACGCAAAACAATTACATACAAGCAAATCTGATCGGAACGCAAATTGATGGAATCACGCCAATTTATGCACAAAAATCGGGGGCAATAAATGTAAATGGGGCTACAAACAATTTTATTAGCTCGAACACCATTGTCGGATCAAGCGGAAACGTAGCAAATAGTAGCGGTATAAATTTTTCTGTTGCAGGTGCAGGAAATATGATTTCTCAAAACAAAATTTTCTGTAACAGCGTTTTGGGCATCAATTTGAATGGCGTAGGAAATGCCAATAAAGCCGTTCCAATCATTAATTCTGCCAATATTTTGGGAGTTGATGGCAACGCCACCGCAGGAGATTTGATCGAGATTTTCTATAACCAAACAAATTGTGCGGGTTCGCCACAAGGTCAAACCTTCATTACTTCCGCTATTGCTGATGGCGCAGGTTATTGGTTTGCGAGTACGAGTTTGCCTTATGGATCATATTTGACTTCTACGGCAACTTCGGCAAACAATACTTCGCAATTTTCTACGGTGGTAAGAGTGCTTTCGCCTACGGTGGTCGTCAATACCAACGATTCAGGTTTTGGGTCTTTGCGAGCCGTTTTGACTTATGCCAACTCAAATCCAGATTTTACAACTGTACTTTTCGACATTCCAACTTCTGATCCAAATTATTTGGCAGGAAATTGGAAAATCAATTTGCTAAGTGATTTGCCTGCGGTTACAGAAAACGTGATGATTGACGCTACTTCGCAACCTTCTTGGACTGCCGCAAACAATCCTGTTATTAAAGTAGATGGAACGGCAATTTTTAACGGAACAGGTTTAAAAATCAATGCCAACAACAGCGAAATTTACGGTTTGGAAATGAGCAATTTTGGACTTTACGGACTGCATTTGCAAAATGTTTCTGGAGTAAAAATTGGAAATGCAACACAAGGAAACGTATTTAATGGCAATGGTTCGGGCATTTATTTAGAAAATTCCTTAAACAATGTTGTCAAAGGAAATAAAATTGGCACAGACAAAACGGGAACTTTGGCAAGTGCAAACGTTACAGGAATTGCTTTGGTTGCAAATTCTAATCAGAACCAAATTGGCGGAAGCGGACAAGGAGAGGGCAACCTTATTTCTGGAAATACTTTGCAAGGAATTAGTTTGCAAGCAAGTCCTGCAAACACGATCCAAAACAATAAAATTGGTACAAATCTGAACAATACTGCCCAAATTCCAAACGGTGCAAATGGCATTTTGATCAATGGAAATGCGAATACGGTGCAAAATAACATCATCAAATACAATTTGGCAGCGGGAATTACCACTTCAGGAATAAATACAAGTTTCAATTTGTTTTATCAAAATGATATTTCTTGTAATGTAAATTTAACAAAAGGAATTATTTTGGGTACAGGAACTAACGAATCGGCTCTTCCGCCTGTGCTAACTTTGCATAGTTTTTCTAAATTAGAAGGCACAGGAATTGTGGCAGGAGATCGCCTTGATGTTTATGCCGACTATAGTTTTTGTTCGGCTAATTCGGGTCAAGGAACTACGTTTTTGACTTCTTTTTACCCAACAGCAATCACGACCAACGATTTTAGTCAAGTTGTAGATATTCCTTTGGGAACTAGAATTTCTATTATTTTGACAAAAGCTTCGGGCAGTAGTTCAGAATTTTCGCAAACTTACATTATTGACGAAGGAAATAAAGTGGCTACTTTTATTGGTTTAACGTCTTATACAATCAACGAAAACAAACCTCTTGGCACTGAAATCGGCGCTTTTTACAACAACGATCCAGATAAAAACGAAACTTTCAATTATCAATTCTACGATCAGTCAGGTGTGCCAAACAACAATTCCGACTTTATACTCAAAGATGGAAAATTGTATAGCAACAAAGTTTTTGATTATGAAACGCAAGGAGTTTATACGGTTACGATTCAAGTTACGGACAAATTTGGGGCTACTTTTGTACAAACATTCAACGTAAACGTGATTTTTCCTTTTACTGCTTATAGAGACTTTACCAATTTTGTACCAAGCAGTTTTGGCTCTTCTGGTTGGTTAGATTACAATACTGATGGCAAATTGGACTTTGTGCTTGCTGGCGTAAATTCGCAAATGTATTTGAATGGAAACGGATTTTTCTCGGCAATGCAAACTTTGCCACAAAGCGTTTCTAAAACAGTTTTCTCTAATCTTACTTGGCACGATTTTAATCAAGATGGTTTGCTAGATTTGGTTTTGACAGGCGAAAATTCAGGCAGAGCTTCTGGAAGTCTTTATTTATACAATCCTAAAAACGGAAAATTCGAAGAAAAAATAGATAGCAAAATTCCTGCTCTTAAAAATTCTTCGGTAGCGGCGGCAGACTACAATCAGGATGGAACTGTTGATTTATTAATGGTCGGAAAAGATGATAACAATCAAGTTTTGGCAGGAATATACAAAAATATTGATGGCGTTTTCAAACTAGACAGCAACATTATTATTCCAAATTTGTCTTCTGCTACGGTCAAATTTATTGATTTTGACAAAGATGGACTCATTGATTTTTCGATCAACGGTTTAGATCAAAGTTCAAATGTGCCTGTTTTCCAAATTTATAAAAACAAAGGAAAGGGAGAATTTACACAAATGACCAACATAGAACCTACGGCAGTTTATCAAGGAGATCACGTTTGGGGAGATGTAAATAATGATGGTTATCCCGATTTGGCAATGATTGGTTTGAACAGACAAGACCGAATCGGTAAAGTTTATTTGAATCAGTCAGGATCAAACTTAAACTTTTTGGCAAATTTTGAAGGCATCGAATCGGGTTCTTTGACTCTCGGAGATTATGACAACGATGGTTTTAGGGATTTGTTAATTGCAGGAAATTCTGTGAACGGTGAAACCACCAAATTATATAGAAATTTGGCAGGACAAGATTTCAAATTCATGGGAAATTTTCCTGCCGTAAAAGATGCTTCGGTTGCTTTTGGAGATTTTGACAACGACTCGGATTTGGATTTATTGGTTTCTGGTGCTAAAAATGGAGTTTTTGCAACCAACATTTACGCCAATGATGCCACCGCCAAAAACGACAAACCGAGCGCACCTGCAAGCCCAACCGCCGAAGTAATCATGTCTGCCGATGGCAAAACCAACAGCATGACCATCACTTGGGGCAAGGGCGAAGATACCAAAACCAAACCTTTGGGCTTGACTTACAACGTGTTTGTTCGAGATGCAAATGGCGTGTTTTTACTAAGTCCTTTGGCAAATACAAGCAATGGCAAGCGTTATGTGGCACAAGAAGGCAATGCGGGACATAGTCAAAAAATAGTTCTCAAAAATATTCCTGCGGGAACGTATTATTGGGGAGTGCAAAGCATCGACGCAAGTTTTGAAGGTTCTGAATTTGTGAATAATCCTTCTACAAGCCCAATTGTGGCTTGTCCGCCTGTTTTGAAAGTAAATTTAGATGACGTTTCTTTTGTTTCCTGTCAAAAAGAAGGCAAAAAAATAAAAGTGCGTTTCAAAGGAAGTGTGGTTGCAGGCGAAAATCCTACTTCTTTGAGTTTTGTTTGGAAATCGGAAAAGAAAAAAGGCGTTTTTGAAGAAGGTGGTTTTACAATGAAGAAAAAATCGGTTGGTGACAAAATGGTAAGTTACGACAGCACAGTAGAAGTAGAGCCAAACCGAATTTATTTACTAAGAGTAAGAGCCGTAAATAATTGCGGTTTCAAATTGGAAACAGAAAAAGAGTTCAAATTCCAAACGCCTGTAATTTTTGGTAAAAACCAAATTGCAAGCAACGACACCATCAAATTGGGAGCAACTGCCAAAATAAAAATGGATTTGGACACACTTTTTAAACCAAGCACCAACAAAACCGAATTTATTACTATTCATTGGCAGGCTTCTACCGACAGAAAAGTTTGGAAAAACGTGAGTGATAGCTTGTTTTTGGAAAAATTCAAACCCGATTCTACGTCGTTTTTGCGCCGAATTTTGAGTACGCCTTATTGCGCAGATACGAGCAACGTGGTTTATACTTTTGTCATTCAACCAACATTAGCCATTTCAGATTCTTTGTTTTTGGTTAATTTGTATGAAAAAACAAAAGGAAAAGTTTGGAAAAAAGCATGGGATTTGAGTTTATCACCCGAAAATTGGGAAGGCGTATTTATAGAAAACGGCAGATTAACCGAATTAGACCTCAATAATGCAGGTTTGGAAGGTTCTTTGCCCGAAAATTTGGAAGACTTTTTCTTGACTGTTCCTAGCAAATTAAGGCGTCTAAATTTGTCGGGAAACAAATTAAATGGCAAAATTCCTGAATCTATCAAAACTTTGGTTGATCTTGAATATTTGGATTTGTCCAAAAACGAATTTGTTGGAAAAATTGGCAAAGAATTTATCGATTTGCGCAAACTCAAAACCTTGTTTTTGTCGCATAATCAATTCGATGAATTAGATATCGAAATCGGAAAATTGCCTGCTTTGGAAAACTTGTTTTTAAATAATAACGACCTAAAAGTCATTCCTGAAACTTTGGGAGATTTAACAAAATTAAGAATCTTGCATTTGGGAAATAATTATCTCAAAAATATTCCTTTGACTTTGTTTAAACTCAAAAACATTGAAATTTTGTATTTAAACAATAATTTATTTGCAAATATTCCAAACCAAATTGGCTTGCTAAACAGCTTGAAAGAGTTGTATTTGCATAGCAATTTGTTAAAATCTTTGCCAAAATTCACAGCCTTGCAAAATCTGCAAATATTGGCGGTTCAAAGCAATCAATTACAATTTGCTGATATTGAGGATTTGTTGCCAAGCGGTGGCAGAACTGAAATGAAAGTAAGTTATGCTCCGCAAGGCAAAATTGGCGAAGAAGCTGAATATTTGATCAATTTGCAAGACTTTTTCAAAACTACTGTAACTGCGACAGGTTCGCAAAATCGCTATCAATGGTATAGAAATAACCAAAAAATAGATGTTACAAGCGAAAATTTGCTCATCAATTCGATGCGAAAAACGGATATTGGAACGTATCATGTAACAGTTCAAAATCCGAAAGCCCCAGAATTGACTTTGTTTAGCCAAGAAATTAGGCTTAGAGCAAATTGCGGAAGCATCGAACAGCCTAAAATTCAAGTAAAAGGGCAGGTTTTGTTTTGCGGTGCTGAAAATGTAAATGCGCAACTTTCTTTGAATACCAATAAAAATTATGAAGTGCAATGGTTGAAAAATGGAATTAGAATTTTGGGTGGAAATAACAACACTTTGGCAGTTACAGAAATTGGCAAATATTCGGCAATCATCACCGATTTTAACGAATGTAGCCAAATTTCTGATGAAGTTTCGATCAAATATTTCCAAACTTCTGAAGTCAAAATTGAAGCCGAATCAAATGTTTTGCGAGCAGTTTCTAACTCGAAAATTCTAAATTATCGTTGGTTTTTGAATCAAAATATCATTCAAGACGAAAACGAAGCCACTTTAATTGCCAAACAAACAGGAGTTTATCAAGCACAAGTTACGGACATAAACGGTTGTGTCCAAATTTCTAAACCGCTTGTATTGGCGGCTACTTCCTTGGATAATTCGACAATTTCAACAGAATTAAACATTTATCCAAACCCAACAAACCGTTTGTTTTACATTCAAAGTCCTGAAAAAGTGCTTGATATTCAAGTATTTAACAGTATTGGCGCACAAATTGACTTCAAACAAAGTCTTTCAAAAGACTTGATTTTGATCGATTTACAAGAAAATTCTTCAGGAATGTACGTGATCAGAATCCGAACAGAAAAAGGCTTAGTTTGGAAAAGAGTAGTTAAAGATTAAAAAAATTAACAAAAATATTTTCAAAAAATCCACAAAAACAAAAATTTGTGGATTTTTTTATTTTGTTTTTTATACTTTTGTTGTCTATAAAAAAAACAAAAATGTACGAAAACATCAGAGAAGAAGAATTAAAAATCAGAATATCAGAAACTTATTTTCCTGAATTTGACTGCGCCAAAATCATTGGCAACATCGATTTTTCTGTAACCATCAAAAAAGAATTTTCATTTTTAGAAACCGAATCGGTGCTTTGGGCAGAGGCAAAAAAAGGCAAAGCCGACATTTTTAACTCCATCACGCAATTAATTTTGACCGTTGGCAAAGCGCGCACCTTCGAACAAACTCTGCCTCCTGCCTATTTGGGTGCTTTTGATGCCGAAAAAATTGCTTTTATTCCTTATAATTACATTCAAGAAATTTTTTATTTAAACGATTTTAACTGGAATGTTGCGCCCTCGAATTATGAAACTAAGGAATTTAAAATGGTTTTGGAAAAGGCGCGCGCAATCATCGAAACAAATTCCTTGCAATTTTTCTATGAAAATGACGATCAAGAATTACGTGAATTTATCGAAAACAATTTTATTTCGGGCAAATTTGGCAATCAAAAAATCAGAATTGACAAAAATAATTTCATTACGATCTATAACAAATGGCTAAATTTGGTAAAGCCGACTATTGCGGTAAATTGGGCTTTGGTTAAAAAAATAGGCATTATCGATGGAGATTTTTATTTGGCAGATTTATTATCTTCTGAAAATGAAAGTTTGAAAGATAATTTGTATGTACTTCTGAAAAAAAATCATTATGAATTAGATCGCAAATTAGACGAATTGGGCTTGTTTAATTTTCAAAAAACATCTTTTTTGGACAAACAGAAAGCGCACCAAATTTTTTGGAATAAATATGAACGCCCTCCAAAAACAGAATATTGGGATTATATTGTAGAACGCAGAGATTTGTTAGTTCCGCAGGATGTTCGTGAACGCAAAGGCAGCTTTTTTACTCCACAAATTTGGGTCGAATTATCTCAACGCTATTTGGCAGATGTTTTGGGAGAAAATTGGCAGGACGAATATTATATTTGGGATTGTGCGGCGGGAACGGGCAATTTATTGACAGGTTTAACAAATAAAAATCGAATTTGGGCTTCTACACTTGATCGCCAAGATGTAGATGTGATGCGAGATCGGATTTTGAATGGTGCAAATTTACTAGAAAATCACGTTTTTCAATTCGATTTTTTGAATGATTCTTTTGACAAATTGCCGAATGAATTGCAGGAAATTGTGAATGATCCTGAAAAGCGGAAGAAGTTGGTGATTTACATTAATCCGCCTTATGCGGAGGCTAGTGCTACTGATACCATCAGTGGAAATAAGCGGCATAAATCAGGAGTTTCCACAAATAAAATATACAAACAATATTTTTCAATTCTTGGCAGAGGAATAAATGAGATTTTTGCGCAATTTCTCATCAGAATTTATATGGAACTTAATGGAGTAATTTTGGCAAATTTTTCAAAGTTGAAAATTTTACAGTCCCAGAATTTTTCAAATTTTAGGCAGGTTTTTTTGGCAAAACTAAAAAAATGTTTTATGGCACCTTCCGATACCTTTGACAATGTAAAAGGAAAATTTCCGATTGGCTTTTTTATTTGGGATAGCTCTGAAAAAGAAAAATTTTCTAAAATCAAAATAGATATTTTTGATGGCATAAAGAAATGGATAGGTAAAAAAAACATAGTCTTGGTTGAAAAAAATAAAGTGATTTTGAATTGGATGCAACAATTTTATGATAAAAAAGGTGAACGATTGGCTTATATGGTTCGTGGCGCATCTGATTTTCAAAATAACAGAATTGTTTTTGTTACTACTAATCCTTCAACAATAGTGGTAAAACACTCCCAAACACACAATATTACTAAAAATAATCTCATACAAAATTGCATTTTCTTTGCTGTTCGAAAATCCATCAAAGCCACTTGGCTCAACGACCGTGATCAGTTTTTGTATCCCAACAAAAAATGGGAAAAAGACAAGGAATTTCAAAGTAATTGCCTTGCT
Source organism: Bacteroidota bacterium (assembly GCA_004292785.1). Lineage (GTDB taxonomy): Bacteria > Bacteroidota > Bacteroidia > Cytophagales > Thermoflexibacteraceae > RDXG01. The sequence continues at coordinate 11,811 of RDXG01000218.1, read as the reverse complement.
TATACTTTGTTTAACAACAATATTTCTTCTAAATATGGAGTAAATCATTGGATTCCTTTCACAGAAACAGAAGTAGATTCGATGAGAAAATTTGATAGTAATTTTATGACTGATTTTATAAATGGCAAAATCAAAGACGATTCGCTTTCGCTTTTGCCTAAAAAAACGGCTAATTTAACAGCAAATTTAGAATTTTCGGCAGAGGCAAAAACTGTTTTTGATGCAGGCAGAAATTTGTGGATTCATTATCATCAAACAATCAAAGATATGCCCATTTTAGGCGAAATTGCGAATGTCAATGCTTCTTTATACGACATTCGAGAGTATTTTCAGGGCAGAAACGAAAAAGGCAGAATGAACTCGTCAAGTGCAGACGAAAAATATAACGAATTGATGGCAATTTTGCGCGCGAAAATGCAAGTTTTGGCAAACAAAATTGAGCCTAAAATTTATGAATATGGGTTTTTGAAAGGCTAAAAAAAATGGTTTTTTTGGGATATAGAAACCATTTTTTTTGAATTTTTAAATAAAAAAACATAAAATCAAACATTCAATTATCCAAAATCCTACCTTTGTGTTATAAACTCAAATTTATGCAAACTACCATAAAAACAAATGCAGAGATCGCAAAAGTCTTAGAAATTTTGCAAATTCGTTCCGTAAATCCCGCTTATAGCACAGGTTTGGTTTGGAACAATGCCGAAGAAGGCGCAGTTAGAGAAATTTTTTCGCCTGTGGATGGCAAATTAATTTCCGCAGTTCGTTTGGCAGACGGCTATCATTACCAAACAGTGATTGAGCAAGCCCAAAAAGCCTACAAAATCTGGCGTAAAGTTCCCGCACCAAAAAGAGGCGAAATTGTACGTCAAATTGGCGATCAGTTGCGCGTTTACAAAGAACCGCTAGGAAAATTGGTAAGTTATGAAATGGGAAAAATCCTGCAAGAAGGACTTGGCGAAGTGCAAGAAATGATCGATATTTGCGATTTTGCTGTCGGACTTTCACGCCAACTCTACGGTTTGACCATGCATTCTGAACGACCAGAACACAGAATGTACGAACAATATCACCCGATCGGAATTGTGGGAATTATTTCGGCTTTCAATTTTCCTGTGGCAGTTTGGGCGTGGAACGCCATGTTAGCAGCCGTTTGCGGTGATGTTTGCGTGTGGAAACCTTCCGAAAAAACGCCTTTGACCGCACTTGCCTGCCAACATATTATTGCTGATGTTTTGAAAAAAAATGAATTGCCCGAAGGCATTTTTAACTTGATCATCGGAGATTATAAAATTGGCGAATTGATGTCTGACGATACCAGAGTTCCATTGGTTTCTGCCACAGGTTCTACCAGAATGGGCAAAAAAGTAGGCGAAGCAGTTGCCAAACGTTTGGGAAAATCTTTGTTGGAATTGGGCGGAAACAATGCAATTATTATTACCGAACACGCAAATTTGGAAATGGCAATTAGAGCAACCGTTTTTGGAGCAGTTGGCACTTGCGGACAGCGTTGTACGACTACTCGCCGCTTAATTGTTCACGAAAAAGTCTATGATCAAGTCAAAAATAGATTGTTAGAAATTTATCCAAAATTAACCATCGGAAATCCTTTGGAAAGCGGAACTTTGGTTAGTCCGTTGATTGACAAAGATGCGGTCAGAAACTTCCTTCACGCCCTCGAAAAACTAAAAAATGATGGCGGAAAAATTTTGTACGGAGGCACAGTTTTGTCAGGCGAAAAATACGAATCGGGTACTTATGTTGTACCTGCCATTTGCGAAGCCGAAAATCATTTTCAAATTGTGCAAGACGAAACTTTCGCGCCAATTTTGTATTTGATTAAGTATCAAGGAGATGTAGAAAATGCCATCGATTTACAAAACGGAGTAAAACAAGGTTTGTCTTCTTCGATTTTCTCAAATCATATTTTAGAAACCGAACAATTTTTGTCAGCACAAGGCTCGGATTGTGGAATTGCAAACGTAAACATTGGAACTTCTGGAGCAGAAATTGGCGGAGCTTTTGGTGGCGAAAAAGAAACAGGAGGAGGCAGAGAATCGGGTTCTGACGCTTGGAAAGTCTATATGCGAAGACAAACCAACACCATCAATTACGGAAAAACTTTGCCTTTGGCACAAGGAATTAAGTTTGATGTCTAAATTTATATTTAACCCAACACAGGCACTTTTGCCTGTGTTTTTTGAGTTGTTTTTATGAAAATCCTACAAGAAATCATTTATAAAGTCCCTTTATTGGCGGTTAAAGGCAACACAAGTATAGAAATTCGCCAAATCCAATTCGACTCTCGCAAAATTCAGCAAAATGACGTTTTTGTGGCAATCAAAGGCGAAAAATCGGATGGACATGAATTTATCGAGTCCGTTTCTGAAAAAGGCATTTTGGCTGTGGTTTGCGAAATCTTGCCCCAAAATCTGAAAGAAGGAATTACCTATTTGCAAGTTCGAAATTCTTCCGAAGCGCTGGCGATCATGGCTTGCAATTTTTATGATCGACCTTCCGAAAAACTCAAATTGGTAGGAATCACAGGCACAAACGGCAAAACTACCACTGTAACGCTTTTGCACGCACTTTTTATGCGTTTGGGCTACCATGTCGGTTTGCTTTCTACCATCCAACATCAAATAGGAAATCAAGTTTTTTCGGCTTCACATACTACCCCTGATGCCTTGACAATCAACGAGTTACTGAAAAAAATTGTAGATGCAGGTTGTACCCATGCGTTCATGGAAGTCAGTTCTCATGCTTTGGTTCAGCATCGAGTTACAGGTTTGGATTTTGACGGTGCAATCTTTTCTAATTTGACCCATGATCATTTGGATTATCACCAAACTTTTGAGGCATACAGGGATGCAAAAAAATTGTTTTTTGATCGTTTAAACTCAAAATCTTTTGCTTTGGTAAACCGAGATGACAAAAATGGCGAAATTATGTTGCAAAATTGCAAAGCCAAAAAGCATTTTTATGGCATCAAATCGATGGCAGATTTTAAGGCAAAAATTGTTTCGAACAGTCCGCAAGGCATCGAGTTGGAAATTGGGCATCAACAAATTTGGTTTCAATTAATTGGCGAATTTAATGCTTACAATTTGTTGACAGTTTATGCGTCAGCAGTTTTACTTGGTGAAGATTCTCTGGAAATTTTAGCAGCTTTATCGGCTTTAAACCCCGTTAAAGGCAGATTTGAAAGAATTATGTCCAAGCAAAATATTTTAGCAATCGTAGATTATTCGCATACTCCCGATTCTTTGCAAAACGTTCTCAAAACCATCGATCATTTCAGAACTCGCAACGAACAAGTGATTACGGTGGTCGGTTGTGGCGGAAACCGCGATGCCAGCAAACGCCCAATGATGGCAGATATTGCTTGCAAATACAGTAACAAAGTAATTTTGACTTCGGACAATCCGCGTTTTGAAGAACCTGAACAAATTATTGAGCAAATGCAAAAAGGTGTTCAACCAATAGATTTCAAAAAAACCATGCAAATTGTGGACAGGGCGCAAGCGATCCAAAAAGCCTGCGAAATTGCCAATTCTGGCGATATTATTTTGATTGCGGGCAAAGGTCATGAAGATTATCAGGAAATTAAAGGCGAAAAACATCATTTTGACGATAGAGAAATGGTCGAAAAAATGTTTGCTTTATTGGATAAATAAATTTAATCTTAACTTTTATAAGGCTTCAAGCCTTATAAAAGTTAAGATTAAAAAAATTGAAAAACACTTTAAATTTTTTTAAAATTATTTTATCTTTGTAAAAAAATAGCTTATGAAATTTACGCTAGAAGAATATCAAACCGCCAACGCAAAATTGGAAGAAGTCAATGAAGATGATAAAGTTTTGTTAGAATATTATGATTCAGTTCTGAACCTGTTTGGAATTTAGATGTGCATTTTTTAATCAATTTATTTAACTCAAATACAGAACCGATGGCAACTTACAAACACGCATCTCTTTCTTCACAAATGATTCATCTTTTTCGTAGCTTTACAGACGAAAACGAAAATTATGAAGTTTTAGATTGTTCTTTAGAAGTAGTTTTAGACAAAATTCGTACCTACGTCATGCCTGATGTAACGGTGGTAGAATCGGCTACAAAAATCGTTATCAATGAACAATTACATAACCCTTTGGTTGCCATCGAAATTTTATCAAAAGGAACGCAAACTAAGGATCGAACCATCAAAAAAGAGGCATATTTGTCCTGCGAATCTTTGAAAGATTATGTGATGATCGATCAATATTCTTTACATATCGAACACCATTTTAGAACAGAATCTGGTTGGCAGACAGAAATTTATACAGATATAAACGATCAAATTGCTTTTGCAGGAATCCCGCTAGTTTTGGCTGCGAATAAGATTTATAAAAATGTAAAATTTTAAAGAAAAAATATGAAATTTACGCTAGAAGAATATCAAACTGCCAACGCAAAATTGGAAGAAATCAATGAAGACGATAGAATTTATTTGGAATTTTATGATGGCTTAGTCATTCCCCGACAAGGTTCTGATCCGATTTGGAATTTGGATGTCGATTTTTTAATTAATTTTTTTAACACAAACAATATGGCAGGCAGTACAAGCAAACATTCGACTATTTCTGTGCAAACAATTAGGCATTTGGCAAATTTTGCCGAAGAAAATGAAAATTACGAAGTTTTTGATTCGGGAATGCAAGTAGTTTTAGACAAAATTCGCACCTATCTTTTGCCTGACGTAACTGTGGTAGAATCGGCTACGAAAATTATTATTAATGAACAACTACACAACCCACTTATTGCCATCGAAATTTTATCAAAAGGAACGCAACAAAAAGATCGAACCATCAAAAAAGAGGCATATTTGTCCTGCGAATCTTTGAAAGATTATCTAATGATCGATCAATATGTTTTAAATATTGAACACCATTTTAGAACAGAATCTGGTTGGCAGACAGAAATTTATACAAATATTAACGATCAAATTGCTTTTGCAGGCATTCCGCTGGTTTTGGCTGTGAATAAGATTTATAAAAATGTAAAATTCTAAAGATTTATAGTTTTATGACAAACTAATTTTAGATAAATTTACTCAAATTTTCTACCTTATTATTGAAATAAAACCCGAAAATGCTGCACTACCGTTTTTCAAATCAATCAAATAATAATACGTTCCCATCGGCAATTCTTGATCCTGAAAAGTAGCATTCCAAGCCTTTGTGTAGCCCTGCGACTCAAAAATAAGTTGCCCCCAAACATTAAAAATTTTAACATTTGCATTCGCATAGCGAGTCAGCAAATCTGCCTGCCAAGTATCGTTTACATTGTCGTTGTTTGGCGTGATGGTATTTGGCAAATTTTCTGCACAAGAACCGTTAATATTCATATAAAAAACGGAAAAAGAACAAGAATTTACCCTATATTCTACCAAATAATTGCCTTTTTGACTTTTATTTATGTCAATTTCTCCTGTTTGAGAGTTGATTTGCAAACCTTCAGGACTCGCAGAAAAAACGCCATTTTTTACGCCTAAAATTTGCGGTTTTGGCGGATTTTCAGACGCACAATAATTGTCATATTCGTATCTGAAAAATGTATTTTCGGTTCTAGAACGATCTATTTTGCTGCTATATTGAATTTCGCAACGGTTTGCATCTCGAATAATCAAAACGTAAGGCGTATTTTGAGCAGGAATATTGTCCAGATTTGGCGTTTTTGCACCATTATTCCAAAAATAAGTATAAGGTGGCGTTCCGCCCAAAACTTTGGTCTGAATTGCTCCGCCATCAGAAATATCACTGCAAGAGGCTTGTTTTACGGTGGCGGACATCATGAGCAAAGGCGGTTCTGAAATCCTAATTTGTAGGTTTTGCACACAAGCAATTTGATCCGTAATTTGCACTTTATAAAGCCCAGAATCGAGGTTTTTGACTTCGTTTCCTACAAAATTTCTTTCCCAGCGAATTTGGTAAGGCGGAACGCCACCTGCGGGAATCAATGCAATTTCGCCATCTTTTTTTCCAAAACACGAAACATCATTTTTTTGAATTTGCGTCTGAATGTTCGAAATTTTAACTGTTAAAATATTGCTTGTGTCCGATTTGCAAACCTGATTGTTCACAATTCTGCGGTAATACGTAATTTGTCCGACATTTGTAGGCGTTAAATTTTCTTGATTGCTCACCGAAATCCAATTTTTTTGGTCATTCGAAGCCTGCCAAACAAAAGTAGGAATCAGGTTGCTCACCGATAATTTGCCTGTCAAATTTTGCACATTTCCACCACTGCAAACGGTTTGCGTACCAGAAATAATGTTGTCCGAAATGCCTCGATAAATAATGTTGATCGTATCAGAAATTAAACAAATGCCTTTTTTTACGGTCAAAATATACCTTCCTCCTGCCGAAACCGTGATCGATTGGGTGCTGTCGCCTGTCGACCAAAAATATTTATCGCCCACATTTCCCGCATCAATTTTATACGAAAATTTGCCACAATCAAAAGTTTGGTCTGCCCCCAAAGAAAACACAGGCTGAACTTCTTCCTGAAAAATAATTGGGCTAATCAAAGTCAAATCAGGCAAAAATGGGTTTGTAACCACAGCCTTATAATTTCCTTTTTCGGTTACATTCCAAAAATTTTGGTTCGAATTTGGCAACAAAATATTATCTTTAAACCATTGATAGCGGTTTTTTGTACCTCCTGTATTCAAATTCAAACGGCAAACAGAAATAATTTTTAGAGAATCTTGGGGAACATAAGAAAATTGTGTGGCAATATTATAATTTGGTTCTAAATCTTCGAAAGTAAGAGCATTTTTTTCGGTTTTAAGCACATTCAAACGCAATTTTGACAAATTTGGCAAACCAGAAAAACGATTATTTTGCAAAAACAAATTTTTTAAAGCGGTCAAATTTGCCATGTTTTCGGGTAAATCTCCTTGAAAAGCATTGTTTTCTAGATGTAATTCTTGCAAAAAACTCAAATTCCCGATCTCTTTTGGAATAATTCCTCGAAAATCGTTATTTGACAAATTCAAATAAACTAAATTTTTGAGCGCGCCAATTTCAGATGAAATATTAGAAGAAAATTGATTTGAACTTGCATCAAAATAAGTCAAATTTTGTAAAACCCCAAAACTGCTGCCAAAAGAACCAAAAAAAAGATTATTAGAAATGTTAAAATAAGACAATTTGCCCAAAGAAGCCAAAGAAGGAATTTCGCTATTGAATTTGTTAAAAGAAAGATTGATGTAAGACAAATTGCTTAAAGTTGCCAGACTTGCGCGGAAGGGGCCCTCAAAAAAATTATGGCTTAAATCTAGTTTTTGCAAGCTCGAAAGTTGAGACATTTCGTTGGGAAGAATAAAAATAAATTTGTTATAAGACAAATCTAGCTCCTGCAAAAACGGAAAACTGCCAATTTCTATGGGCAAAAAATCAAAAAAAAGGTTGTGCGACAAATTCAAAATTCGCAAATTTTGCCAATTAGAAATCCCGCTTTTGAGTTGGCTAAAAAATTGATTATTTTGGACTTGTAAAACCAATAAATTAGTCAAATTATACAAAATTTCGATAGTTCCTGTAAACTGATTGTTAGCCAAATTCAGACTTTGCAAACGTGGAAAACTCAACAAAACCGAAGGAAGATCACCAGAAAAACGATTATTGGCAAGGCTTAAATCGAGCAAAAAAGGCGAGTTCCAAACCGAAGGAATTTGCCCCGAAAACTGATTGTTTGCCAAAGAAATTCGAATGGCTTGGGGCAAAGAAATAAAAGTCGGCAAGCTAGAAAATTGATTGTTTGACAAATCCAAAACTTCCAAATTGGGCGCAAAAGCATTTGAAATGTTGCCAAAAATATTATTTCCCGACAAATTTAAAGTTTTTAGCGCAGACAAATTCAACAATTCTGCGGGCAAAATTCCGTTCAAATTGTTGTTTGGCAATTCCAAAGCCATGACTTTTTTGTTGATGGTATCAATTTTTACGCCTTCCCAAGAAAGTGGTGATGCGTTCAAATCCCAACTTTTTTTCCAATTTCCGCCATTGGTTTGGTTATAAAATTTGATCAAAATTGCTTTTTCTTCAAGCGAAATTTGCGCAAAAATTTGATTCGAAAAAAACAAAAAAAATAAAAGAAATCTGAAAATCATAAAAAAAAATTGATTGAAAATGTATCGCAAACATTCCTGTTTGCGGTTATAGCTTAATCGCAAACAGGAATGTTTGCGGTACAGGCTTCAAAATTTAAGATTTGCGTAAGTCCTATAAGATAAAACTTTTGAATGATTTTTATAATATTTACGAAAATACCTAACAAAACTTGCATTTTTTGTATATTTGCAAACAAAACAAATTTTACTAAAAATAATTCGTAAAAATTTTGACTAGATGATAAACTATTTTCAAAAACGAAAATTGATGTTACTTGCCCAAAAAAAACATTTTTTGCCTGAAATTAATGAATATTTGTTGGCAAACCAAAAGTTTGATGACAAGCAAAAAATATCTGAAACTCGATTTGTTGTTTTTGACACAGAAACTACAGGTTTGGATAGTCAAAAAGATCAAATTATTGCGATAAGTGGAATTTCTGTGCAAAATTTTGATGTTTTTTTGGCTGACTCTTTCGAAACGCTGATCAACCAAAACAGTTCAGGAACAACAGAATCCATTTGTGTTCACGAACTTTTTGTTTCTGATTTGTTGAAAGGAAACACAGAGCCACAGGCTATTATTGATTTTTTAAAGTTTATTAAAAACGCTGTTTTGGTGGCTCAACACGCTTCTTTTGATATTTCCATGCTCAATTATGCCTTAAAAAAACATTGGGAAATTGCTTTATTGAATCAACACATAGATACTGTTTTTTTGGCGAAAAAAATAAATATGTGGCAAGGAAATAATTTTGTGTTGCAAAATAATTATTCCTTAGATAAATTATGCGAAAAATACGAAATTTTGATTCCCAAAAGACATACCGCCAGCGGTGATTCTTTGGCGACGGCTTTGCTTTTTGTGAAAATGTTGGGTATCGCAGAAAAAAAAGGCGTGCAAATGGTGACGGAATTGTTGGAATAGAATGTTAATAAACAAACCTTTACAAGGCTTAAAGCCTTTATAAAGGTTGTTAAGTTTTCAGACTAATTTCTTTCAAAAAACAATCTTTTGCCCATTTTTCGTTCATCAAATTTGCCTTCTGAATACGCCAAATGACCAGAAACAATGGTTTGCGTAACTGCCGATTTGAACGTTTTATTTTCAAAAGGCGACCAAGCACAATGATATTCAAGATTTTCTTTGCTAACTTTTGTGTGCCGATCTAGGCTAAAAATTACCAAATCTGCATGATAACCTTCCCTAATAAATCCTCTTTTTTCAATTTGGAAACAAGTGGCGGGCGCATGACACATTTTTTCGACAATTTTTTCTAAAGAAATTTTGTCTTGATGATAAAATTCGAGCATCAAATTCAAAGAATGTTGCACCAAAGGCACTCCAGAGGGCGCATTCCAATAATTTTGTTGTTTTTCTTCCCAAGTATGCGGGGCGTGATCGGTGGCGATGATGTCCAAATGATCTGCCAATAAAGCTCTCAAAAGGGCTTCTTTATGCCGCGATTCTTTGATTGCAGGATTACATTTGATTTGCGTTCCCAAAAGTTCATAATCGGATTTATCAAAATGCAAATGATGGACACAAACTTCTGACGTGATTCTTTTTTCGTGCAAAGGAGTCAAATTATCGAACAAAAACGCTTCTTCTGCGGTAGAAATATGTAAAATATGGAGTCTTGTGTTGTGTTTTTTTGCCAATTCCATAGCAAAACCAGAAGATTTTAGGCAAGCCTGAACATCTCTAATTTCAGGGTGAATGGCACTCGAAGGATTTGCGCCATGCTGTTGTTTGAAAATTTCTAAATTATTTTTGACTGTTTGCTCATCTTCGCAATGCGTGGCAATGAGCATAGGACTTTGCGAAAATATTTTTTCCAAAGCATTTGGATCATCAACCAACATATTCCCTGTCGAAGACCCCATAAAAATTTTGATTCCGCAAACATTTCGGGCATCTGTTTTCAAAACTTCTTCCAAATTGTCGTTGGAAGCACCCATAAAAAAGGAATAATTTGCTAAAGAAGTTTCTGCTCCAATTTGATATTTTTGGGCTAACAAACTCTGATTCAAGGCATTAGGAACGGTATTTGGCATTTCCATAAAGGTCGTTGTTCCGCCTGCAACTGCGGCGCGCGCCTCTGTGCGAATAGTTCCTTTGTGGGTAAGACCTGGCTCTCTGAAATGTACTTGATCGTCAATGATTCCCGCCATTACATATTTGCCTGTGGCATCAATTTTATGGTCGGTAATATCCTGAATATCTTTGGCTATTTTATGAATAAAGCCATTTTTAATCAAAATGTCGGCTTCAAAAATCTGCCATTCATTGATTACTTGTGCGTTTTTGATTAAGATTGTGGTCATTGAAATAATGATTTTTTATAATAATTTTTTCAAAAAATTGAAAATTTTGGCAATTTTTCTACAAAGAAATAAAAAAATTGCACATAATCATCAAAAAAATTCGTTAAAAAACTATATTTCGAAAAAAATTATGAAAAAATATTTTTTATGTGTTCTTTTCGTTGGTTTTGCAAATTTGTGTTTTTCGCAAAACGAATACGGCAGAGGTTTGCTTTTTGATGATGATCGCTATCAAGAAACGCCAATTAAGGCAATGCTGATGCGTGGCGATTATCAAAATTTGCCAAAATCGGCTTCTTTAAAAAAATATTGCCCGATTCCGTCTAATCAAGGGCAATATGGAACTTGCACAGGTTGGTCGACTGCCTACGCCGCCCGAACGATTGTTGAGGCAAAAAACAACGAAATGCTAGACCCAAATGCGATCACGCAAATTGCATTTTCGCCTAATTTTGTGTACAGATTGGCAAAAAGTGATGACGACCATGACTGTTCACAAGGGGCATATATCGATGTAGCTTTGCAAACTATGATCGATTATGGAACGCCAAAACTATCCGATTTTCAGGTCGATTGCCCGACAAATATTCCGCAAAATGTGTTTGAAAAAGCTAAAAAAAGTAAAATCAAAGATTTTGCAAGAATTTTTGATGTAAGTGATAGCCAAGATAGCAAAATTCAGGCAAGCAAAAAAGCACTTTCCGAAGGCAAACCTGTTTTGATTGCAATGGTTGTTCCGCCCTCATTTAATTCGCCAAAAGACGTTTGGCAACCCTATGAACAGCCTTTGTTAAGCTACGGTGGTCATGCGATGTGCGTGATTGGTTATGACGACAATCGTTTTGGCGGGGCGTTTGAAATTATGAATAGTTGGGGCAGTAATTGGGGAAATAGAGGCTTTATTTGGGTAAAATATGCCGATTTTTTTAAATATGTCAAATATGGTTTCGAAATGATTGCCATGCCCAAAGCCAAACCCCAAAAACCCGATCTTTCAGGAAAAATAAGTTTGCAATTAGCCGATGAAAACCCAATGAAAAGCAGTTTAAAAGCAAATTCGGGCATTTACAAAACGGTTTCAGGCTATGAATCGGGTACAAAATTTAGGCTTTTGATTTCGAACAACGAACCTGCTTTTGTTTATGCTTTTGGCTCTGATTTGAGCAACAAAAGTTATCAAATTTTCCCACACAAAAAAGGCGTAAGTGCGGCTTTGACTTTCAAACAAAATAATGTTGCGATTCCTAGCGAAGATCATTTTATCAAAATGGACAACCGAAAAGGTACGGATTTTTTGTGTGTATTGTATTCGAAAGAACCGCTAAAAATT
>RDXG01000153.1 GCA_004292785.1 Bacteroidota bacterium | reverse complement strand
TTGTCATATTTTCTCTTGTTTAATTGCGTACCAATTTTACCCCAATAAACCCAGTGTTTATTTTGTCCATTAGACAAAAATATAATACCGAGTTCACGTAAATATTACAAGAAAAAATGGGGAGTGGTGCGGAACTCAACACGCTCATGGCAGACTTTATGGTACAAGGCAATACCACTTTTTATAATCAACGAGTAAAAATGTTTATTGTCCAGAAATATAAAGAATCACCCAAAATTACTTCTAGCGAATTAGGTTTGGCTTCTTTTGATTTGGCAGAAATGCTAAAAGGCGAAATTACGCCCAAAAATGCCGCTGAAATGACAGAGGCTTGGAACAGAATGAGGGAAAAAATAGAAAGTGATATGAACCAAAAAATTGATCCAAAAACCACCACCGATATTTTCTTTGAAAGGATTTTGGGAAATGACAAACTCAATAAAACGGATAGTTCTGATATTCGTAACGTATTGAAAGCCAATGCTTTAATTTATCCTTACCAATGCTTAATTGTTTCGGCTTTGATGTTGAGTTTGATGCGAAAATATGACGAAAACCGCATAGATTTGTTGATTGATGCCCTCAACGAAAATGTAAACCACGTTTGGCAAAGGGCTTTATTGGCTTTGGTTTTGGGTTTGGGTGGAAGAACGGAAAAAGTGCAGGCAAATACTGCCTTAACCAACCGCCTACGAGATTTGCAAAGCAAACCTACGGTACAGGATGCCCTTTTGAGCATTTATAAAGCACTTTATGAAATGGAAGTAGATAAGGCTTTTGAGAAAAATCAACTCACACAACTATTTCCTAAATTTCGTGAATATGGCTTTTTTGCAGATAGTAGCAAGCCGCAATATTGGTTTTTACCTTTTTATGATGCTCCCGAATTATTGGCTTTTTTTGAGGACAGAGAAATTAACCTCAACCACCAAAAACTTATTCATTTATTGGCTTCGCCCTACTCTCTCACGCTTTCCGATTCCAATAAATATGCCCTTTGTTTTGCCACTTCGACAACTTCGGATCAGCAAAATAAACGTCTTTTTGAAATTTTTGAAAACCAAATTTTTAAAATACAAAAACTAAGCCTTGATCCAAATGAAAGGTTACAAGATGCGTATTTTACGAATTTGCTAACAGATAACGTGAACTCGGTATTATATTTTTGTCTAATGGGCAAAATAAACACTGGGTTTATTGGGGTAAAATTGGTACGCAATTAAACAAGAGAAAATATGA
>RDXG01000152.1 GCA_004292785.1 Bacteroidota bacterium | reverse complement strand
GGAGATTTGGATATGTATTTGTTAAATCATTCCGTTCATTACAAAGGAACTTACCAAGATACCACTTTGCGCCAAACTTTTGATGTGGAAGCAGGCGACAAATTGTTTCAAAATAACAACAACAAATTTACAGATGTTAGCAAAAAAGCAAACATTAGAGGCAGTGCTTTGGGCTACGGTTTGGGCGTTGCGATTGGCGATCTGAACGGTGATGGTTGGGAAGATATTTATGTGAGCAACGACTTTCACGAAAACGATTATTTGTATTACAACAACAAAAACGGCACTTTTTCCGAAAAAATAACGCAAGCTACAGGGCATACTAGCCGTTTTTCGATGGGCTGTGATATGGCAGATTTTAACAATGATGGCAAAAATGATTTGTTGGTTTTGGATATGCAACCCGAAGACGAAACCGTTTTGAAGAACTCTGACGGGGCAGAACCTTACAATATTTATCAGTACAAAATTGGTTTTGGCTACCATTATCAATATGCCCGAAACACTTTGCAACTCAATCAGGGAAATGGAAATTTTAGCGAAATTGCCTTATTATCAGGAGTTTACGCTACTGATTGGAGTTGGTCGGCTCTGTTTTGCGACCTCGATAATGACGGTTGGAAAGATATTTTTATTAGCAACGGAATTGCTCGCAGACCAAACGATCTGGATTATCTCAAATTTTTGTCTGACCAAGAAGTAAACAGGGCGTTGGCAAAAGGAATTGATGCCCAAAACCTTAAATTTATAGAAAAAATGCCCAAAGGAAAAGTCGCAAATGTGGCTTTTAGGAATAATCAAGACTTAACTTTTAACAAAATTTCGGCTGAATGGGGTTTGGATAAAATTGGGTTTTCCAACGGTTCTGCCTATGCCGACCTCGACAATGATGGAGATTTGGATTTGATTGTAAATAATTTAAACGATTTGGCTTCGGTTTACAGAAACGAATCGGATACGCAAATAAAAAATAACTTCCTGAAAATCAATTTGTTAGGAAACAATAAAAATACGTTTGGCATTGGTACAAAAGTGTTGATCAAACATCAAGGAAAAATGTTTTATCAAGAACAGCAAGCCGCCAGAGGTTTTGAGTCTTCGGTTGAACCTGTGCTTACGATTGGCTTAGGAAATTTGCAAAACCTTGATACTGTGATAGTTATGTGGAACGACCAAAAAAGCGAAATTTTGACCAACGTAAAAGCATTGATACTGTGATAGTTATGTGGAACGACCAAAAAAGCGAAATTTTGACCAACGTAAAAGCAAATCAAGCCTTAAAAATTGAACAAAAAAACGCCAAAAACAACGGAAATATTTTGCAGGAAAAAATACAAAACCCTGTTTTTCAGGAAGTTACACAAAAAAATGGTATCGATTTTGTTCACCAAGAAAACAATTTTATAGATTTTAACCGAGAGCCGCTTATGCCTTATTTGCTTTCTACACAAAGCCCAAAAATTGCGAAAGCAGACGTTAATGGCGACGGTTTAGAAGACTTTTTTGTAGGTTCTGCGCGTGATCAAGCAGGAAAAATGTTTGTGCAAAACAAAAACGGACAATTTGAAAGCAAAAATCAAAGTATTTTTGAGGCAGACAAAATTTTTGAAGACGCAGGAGTTTTGTTTTTTGATGCCGATAACGACAAAGATTTGGATTTGTACGTGGTTAGTGCAGGAAATG
>RDXG01000068.1 GCA_004292785.1 Bacteroidota bacterium | reverse complement strand
ATTCGTTTGTGCATCTTTTTTTTGGCAAAATTACAAAATATCATGAAATTGTGTTTGTTTTTTTGAGAAAAGCACAAAATTAATTTTGATTTTTTGAGAAAAACAGCTATTTTTGATTATATTTTCTCTAAAAATGACCGACAAAAAATGAAAGTAGCCATTATCAAATACAATGCGGGCAATATCCAATCCGTTGAATATGCCCTACAAAGGCTCGGAATTTCGCCAATTTTGTCCGACCAAATAGAAGAATTACAAACTGCGGATAAAATTATTTTTCCTGGCGTTGGCGAAGCAAGCACCGCCATGAACTACCTGAAAAACAAGGGTTTAGACAAACTTATTCCCCAACTCAAACAGCCTGTTTTAGGCATTTGCTTGGGTTTGCAACTTCTTTGTGAACATTCAGAAGAAAACGATACTGCTTGCATGGGCGTTTTTAAGGTAAAAGTCAAAAAATTTGAGTCCGAAAGCCTAAAAGTGCCTCAAATTGGGTGGAATACTTTGCAAAAACTATCAAATCATTTGTTTGCAGGGCTAAAAGAAGACGCTTTTGTGTATTTTGTGCATAGTTATTATGCCGAATTAAGTGAGCAAACCATTGCCCAAAGCAATTATTGTCTGCCTTTTAGTGCGTCTTTACACCAACATAATTTTTATGCAACCCAATTTCACCCCGAAAAAAGTAGTGAAAACGGTTCGAAAATACTAGAAAATTTTATAAATTTAACATAAAAATAATGATTCCTTTTCTTTCTTTTGATGCGGTTGTTTTGCAAACCAAAACCGAAATTTTGCAACGTTTTGAGCAATTTTTAGATTCCAAATATTATGTTTTGGGCAAAGAAGTCGAAAATTTTGAAAAAAATTATGCCAAACTCAACCAAACTAATTTTTGTGTTGGGCTTGCCAACGGTTTAGATGCTTTATTTTTGTCTTTGCGCGCCTTGAATATTGGGCAGGGCGATGAGGTAATTGTGCCTTCAAATACCTATATTGCTACGGTTTTGGCAATTTCTTATGTCGGCGCAAGTCCTGTTTTTGTAGAACCCAATCCGCTAACTTTTAACCTTGATCCGCAGAAATTGGCGGCGGCTTTGACTCCAAAAACCAAAGCAATTATGCCTGTGCATTTGTACGGTCAAGCCTGCGAAATGGACGAAATTATGGATTTTGCAAACAAAAACCGACTTTTTGTGGTCGAAGACAACGCCCAATCGCATTTGGCAACTTACAACGGAAAATTAACAGGTTCTTTTGGGCAAATTAATGGCACAAGTTTTTATCCTTCCAAAAATCTGGGAGCTTTGGGCGACGCAGGAGCAATTACGACCAATGACGAAAATTTGGCATTGAAAATCAAGACTTTACGAAATTATGGCTCACAAAAAAGGTATTATAACAAAGTTATTGGCGTAAATTCTCGACTTGACGAAGTACAGGCAGGAATTTTGGACGTAAAACTCAAATATTTGCAAGTTTGGACAGCAGAAAGGCAATTATTGGCTTCTTATTATCACGAATTTTTGGCAGGAGTTGGAGATTTATTTTTGCCTTTTACCGCCAAAAATGCCACTCATGTCTATCATTTATTTGTCATTCAAACAAATTTTAGGGATCAATTACAAAAATATTTGACCGAAAAACAAATTGGAACGTTGATTCATTACCCAATTCCGCCACATTTGCAAGATGCTTATCAATATTTGGGCTACAAAAAAGGCGATTTTCCGATTGCTGAAAAATTGGCGAATACTTGTTTGAGTTTGCCTTTATATGTTGGTTTAAGCAAAGATCAGGTTTTTGAAGTTTGTCAGGAAATTAAGGCTTTTTTTGGGAAATAGGTTTTTGAACAAGAAAAACTAATCATTTCAAGGTGGTTTTTCTTGTTTTTATTTGATGAGAAAAATATTTGAACAGAATTTTAATTTAATTTTTTGTAAATTTGTGAAAAAATAAATGATATGGCAAAAAGTTTAGAAATAACACTAATAGATTATATATCAGGTTTGGAGGTCAAAGCTACTCCCGAAGAAGTTGAGGCTGTGCAAGTATTTGCCAAACAATTGGTTGAAGATTATGGCTATCCCAAAGATCATATTCAGACGCACCCACAACACAGAGTTAAAATACGCCCTTCAGACACTAAAAAAGAATATCCTGTGGATATTGCTATTTTTAAAGATAGTAAAAAAAAGGAAAACGATATTTATATAGTGGTTGAGTGTAAAAAGAAAAATCGCAAAGATGGAAGAACGCAACTCGAAAATTATTTAACCTTGTCTAATTGTTATTTAGGCGTTTGGTTCAATGGAGAAGAACGGATTTTCATTAGAAAATTTGTAAAGCAAAATGGAGAAATTCTTTTTGAAGAAATACCCAATATTCCCAAATATGAGCAACGTATCGAAGATATTGGCAAATTTGCCCGCCAAGACCTTAGACCTACACACAATTTAAAAGCCATTTTCAAATCCATTCGCAATCATTTGGCTGCCAATACGGTAGGGGCTACCAGAGATGAAGTGTTGGCACAACAACTCATCAATTTGATTTTTTGTAAACTTTATGACGAAAAATTTACAGAACCTAATCAAATGGTAAGATTTAGGGCAGGTATTAATGAAAATAGTCAAGAAGTTGAATACCGCATTTTGTCTTTATTTAATGATGTAAAAACGAACCTTTCAGAAGTGATAGATCAGGAAGATCGAATTATTTTGGATACCAATTCTATTGTGTATGTAGTAGGCGAATTGCAAAATTATTCCTTGATGAACAGTGAAAGAGACGTAGTGGCAGACGCTTTCGAAACTTTTATTGGACACGCACTCAAAGGTGGGCAGGGGCAGTTTTTTACTCCTCGAAATGTAGTACGAATGATTGTAGATATTTTACAACCTTCCGAAAACGACAAAATTATCGATCCCGCTTGCGGAAGTGGCGGTTTTTTGGTAGATGCCTTAAAGTTTGTTTGGGAAAAAGTAGCTAAAAAAGCTAAAAAATTAGCTTGGAGCAACAAGTTGTTAGAAACAGAACAATTAAAAATTGCTACCAATAATTTTAGGGGGATAGACAAAGATTATTTTCTAAGCAAAGTTGCCAAAGCCTATATGAATTTGGTTGGTGATGGCACTACGGGCATTTTTTGTGAAGATAGTTTAGAACAACCTCAACATTGGAAAGCAGAAGCGCAGAGCAAAATACAAATGGGAACATTTGATATGGTTTTGACAAATCCGCCTTTTGGTTCTAAAATACCTGTTACAGGCGAAAACAAATTAAGCCAATATCAATTGGGTTACAAATGGAAATTTAACACAAAAAATAACACTTGGCAAAAAACAAATCAACTCAAAGAAAGAGAAGAACCACAAGTATTATTTATTGAAAGATGTTTGGATTTGCTAAAAGATGGAGGAAAAATGGCAATGGTGCTTCCAAATGGAATGCTCGGCAACGAACATGAAGAATATTTAAGAGATTATATGCTAAAAAAGGGCAATTTATTTGCTATTGTAGAATTGCCTTTTGAAACTTTTAGCCCAAATGTTACCATCAAAACAAGCGTTTTGTTTGTTCAAAAAGGAAAAACCAATAGCAATCAAGAGTTATTTATTTCTATTAATAAATTTTGTGGACACGACAAAAAAGGCAGATTCACTTCAACAGACGACATTTCTGATGTGGCTAATTTTTTTAACCAAAAAATTTCCGACGAAAATAATTTTTTCATCAACCATGCTTTTTTGGAAAAAAGTTTTATTGCCAAAAGATATTTACAAATTTATGTAGATAATCTTATTAAAATTTCAAAAAGTAGGTATGAGGTGGTGGAACTTGGAGATATAGTCAAAACAGTTCACAATGGAGCAAATATTGAAGGTGCTTCTATTTATGTAGAAAAAAAACAGGGAATCCCTTATATTTTGGTAAAAAGTATCACCAAAGAAGGAATAGATTTTGAAAATTTAAAATTTATTAACCACAATCTCAAAACCAATCGTGATGTGATAAAAAATACAGTTTCTGAAGCAACAATCGTCATGACAAGAGCAGGAAACGCAGGAATTTGTGCCAACATTCCACCTGATTTGATAGGAGCTGTAGCATCTGGTTTTTTGATCAACATTCACGTAGATTTACAAAAAGTAAACCCATATTACTTGGTTTCATTCCTTAACGCTGATTTTGGACAATTACAATTACAAAGAGTATCAAGCGGCTCTATTTTGCAAAGTATTCGTTCTTCTGATTTGCGTAAGATTAAAATTATTTTACCACCTTTGGAAATACAAGATCAAATTGGCGAAAAAGTACGAAAATCTGTTTTTGCTAAAGCCGAAAGCCGTAGGAATATAGAAGAAGCAAATTTGGATATTCAAAACCTTGTGTAAATACTTTTACACACTTTTTCAAACCACCCAAAAAAAAAGCGCATTTCCTAAAAAAAAATGCGCTTTTCAAAAAACAAATTCCTTAAAAATCAAATCAAAATCTGCACTTTTGCCCGCAGCAAAAATAATTTTGTCAGGACGAATCAAAGCAAAATCTACTTTATTTTTCTTCAAATAATCTGAAAATAAAGGCTGAAATTCCAAAATTTCGTTTAAAATAAGAATATTTTGCGTTTTTAAAGCATCAATTTGCGAATTTGTCAAAGTATTTGGCAAAATTGCCACCGCAAAACGATAGCCAATCAAATCATCGGTTAATTGTTTGTTCAACTCAAATTGCGGAAAATGTTTGCCCGCCAAAGCCGATTTCGAACTCAAAAAACCTTCTTTCAACACAGGCGGACTGTTGTAAGTATTTCGCAAAAATTCTTTGAGAGGACTAAAAAATTCGATGGTTTGGATTTGTACTTTTCGCCAAATTCGTTGCAGCGCATTATCACCTTGTAGTCGGCTACTGAAAAACAAAGTGCGTTTCAAAATTTCGTACAAATGCGGTTTTCGTTCTTGTTCGTAAGTGTTTAACAAAGAAATTGATGCCTTTTTTTGGATCACAGATTCCAATTTCCAAGCCAAATTTACCGCATCTCTAACCCCTGAACACAGTCCCTGACCTGCCGAAGGTGGCATCATGTGGGCAGAATCGCCTGCCAAAAAAATGCGTTTTTCTTGCCATTTTTTAGCAACCAAAGAGTTATGCGCATATTTGGCAATGCGTGTAATTTCTATTTTGTCTAGCGAAATATATTTGGCAACCCACGACTTTATGATTTCCTCAGAAGGCATTTTTTCA
>RDXG01000067.1 GCA_004292785.1 Bacteroidota bacterium | reverse complement strand
CTTTGGCTCAAAATGGATTGCTTCTGATGTTGGCTTGTTGAAAATCACAGGTAACACCGTACAACACTTTACCACCAACCATAATTTGGAGGAGAATGTTGTCTTGCGCCTCTTCCCTACTCCAGAAGGCAAGATTTGGATAGCGGGCTTCAATGGTTCGCTTGCAGTAATAGAAAAGGATAGTATTAAAAAAATACCGCTAATTGAACAAATAAAAAATATAAAAAAAAATTACTATATCAAATCATTAGCCAGTGAAGGTAAAAATATAATATATTTCAATAAAAATTATCCTGACAATTTATGTAAACTAGAAAATGATACTATACTGTCTGTTAGTAATGATAAGATGGATAAAATAACTCTTCGCTTATATGATGGTGGGCAGTATTTATTGAATTATCCGCAAATATCAAATAATTTGTACTATGATTGGCATATTATTGCTAATAATAAAGAGTATATTTTAAAAAAATTATTTAAAAATATTATAAACCCTACAAATACTTTTTTGACACTTAACGATTCTACTACTTACATAAGTAATAATAATGAAGTGGTAGAATTAATACATTTTAAGCCTGTAGCACATTATATCTTACCTAAAAGAGTGCTTTGTATGCAAAAAATAGGCAATAAAGTGCTTTTTGGTGTCTTAAATAATGGTGTTTTTATGATAAAAAATAAAGAAGCTGTTAAGATAAAAAATATAGATATAGATAAATTAAGCGTAAGCCACATATTATTGGATAAGGAAGAAAATATTTGGTTTACTACGCTTGAAAAAGGACTCTTTGTATGCAGAGTACCAAAAGCTAAAAGTATTTATAAAGGAGAATATAATACTTTCAATTTTATAGGAGATGATGATACACCTTATATTTTGTTATCTGATAATCACACAATTAGAAATGGTATTATAGAAAAAATACCTAATTTCAGTAATGATATACTGGTTTATGATATAATAACACAAGGCAAACAAAATTTATATATTACAAGTATAGGTGCTTTATATATAAAAAATGATAAATTAGCGTATAAAGGTATTTCCCGTTACATGAAAGGTTTTGCAAAAATGACAGATTCTACTTTTTATATAATTGGTTCTTATAGCCTATATTATTTGAATATATTTAAAGATGTTTTTTCAGAAACTTTATATGATAAAGTAAATTGTTTAGAAAAATACAATAATGATTTTGTATTACTTGGTACACAAAACAAAGGAGTGAATAAGGCTTCTATAGTAGATGGCAATATCCACATAAAACAAATAACCAATAACTTTCGGGTAAACTGTATAAAGAAGCTAAATGCCAACTTAATTGTAGTAGGTACAAATGATAAAGGAGTTTTGCTTATAGATAGTACAGGAAAAACACTAAAAATAATAAATAATATGCCTCAAAGGATAGATTGTTTGGAGTATCAAGATAATATTTTGTATATTGGCACACGCACAGGATTGTATGTGTATGATTTGGTTTCGAATAAAATGCAATTATTATCACATAATAATTTTTTGCCATTTGATGAAATTGTTAAATTAAGAATTTTTAGAAAAAAAGAACTTTATATATTAGGAAAATACGAAGTTATTAAAATAGATATAAATGAACTAAATAAAGAAAAAATACCTTTTCGAATACGAATACGCCATAAATTATCAAAAAGAAACTTGTTTTTATATTTAGAACAAAATTCATATAAATATTCTCAAAATATTGTTTTTCATATTATATTGTTAGATAAAAATGGACAAGAGATAAAACATTATAAGACAACTAATAAGATATTTGAAACAGAATTGAATAACGGGGTATATACTTTTCAAGTGTATGCTATAGATGATTTTGTGTTCATAAAATCAAATGTTATAACATTACCCATATTGATAACTCCCTATTATTATGAAACTTGGTGGTTTTGGATATTGTGCTTTATGATTTTTGCCTTGATTATCATATACATTACCTATAAAATAGTGCATAATGTACGGAAAAAAGAGTTACAAAAACGCCTTACACAACAAAAAATAACGGACTTGGAAAGTCAAGCGTTACAGGCGCAAATGAACCCTCATTTTATATTCAACGCTATCAACTCTATTCAAGCATTTATATTACAGCACAAGACCGAAGAGGCGCATTATTATTTGTCTGAATTTGCCAAATTAATTCGTATGATTTTGAACCATACGCGCAAGCGATATGTAACAATAGCTGAAGAATTGGCATTGCTTACTACCTACATCAATATAGAGTCAGAACGTATTAAAGACACTATTATTTTTCAAAAAAATATTGCCCAAGAAGTAGATATAAACGAGATTATATTGCCTACAATGTTGCTACAACCTATCATAGAGAATGCTATTTGGCACGGATTTGAGCCTGAAACTAACCCCAAAGAAATTATACTTACGCTGTCTGTAGAAGGCGAATATATACACATACAACTCTACAACAGAGGCAGAAAAATAATGCAAAATGTTAGAGGCTCGCATATATCAAAAGGGTTGAAAATTACGCAAGAACGCATTTTGCTTGCCTACCCCAAAAAACCAAATTTCGAGTATTTTAGTATGGAAAACTACGATTCTGGCGTATTAGTAAAGATGATATTGCCTTTTGAGGTTGATTTTTAGGCATTTTCGCCTCACATACTCACTTTCTATGCACATACTCACTTTTACCTAATGTTTGAACGAAATAACTATATTTTTGCATTGTCAAATCTTGCGCTTTAATCCTTGTGTTTTTATGGAGATGCTTACTTTCACAGTTGCACAAAAAAGAAATACCTCTTTGAGCAATAAGAGAGTGATTTCTCAATTTGTTACCGAACAGTTGCAAAAGAGAAACTACTATCATTGCATAGACGTTTGCCAAAGTATAGGCGAAAAGAACGAACAGGTACGTAGTTACTGCCAGTATCAGATAGGTATGGTACACTTTTTTTTGGGAGAATATCAACAAGCGATAGATTGCTATTTATTGGCGTGTAGGCAAGGAGAGGCTATAAAAGTCATTGAAGAAGACATTTGGGAAGCCTATCAGATGCTTTACAAGGAAACAAATGACAAAAAACATCTTGTGAATTACATAGAAAGTTGTCCAAATGGGCAATATACAAAAGAAGCTAAAAAAATATTGTCTATCCATTATTACGAGTAGTCCGTATGAACACCTTAGAAAAACTGGAGTATAATAACAAGATTAAAGAAGCACTTCGTGACTTCTGCGAATCCGATGTATTCAATCCGCAGGCGTGTGAAAAAAGCTATCAATACTTGTGTGATGCGCTACAAACAGGAGATATTTATAGAAGATGGTGGGAGGCTTTTCAACTTTTGATAGATTATCACCTCAAAAGACGGCTGAAAGCAGAGCCTTTTGAGGTATTTATGAACCAAATATGGGAAATTCCTATGGTTAGAATAGGGCTATTGCCTATCCTATTGCCACCCGCCGAATATGCATTTATAGAATACATAGCTCTTCAAAACGATATAACAGTTCAAGCGTGTGCTGACCAACTTTATTCCCACAAGAGAGAAGCCGAACTCAATTTTTCAAAAGAAGGACATTTGCTCCAATGGTATTTATTTTATGATACTTGGAAATTAAAGCCCTTTATTTTTAGAGATTTTGGGTTATTGAAATTAAAGAAATTGGCTCTCTCTGGTTACCCCGAAAAAGTATTGGATACTACAGGTTTAGGCAATCAAATAATCAAGGTTTTTTCATGTAGTGCCTCGCCTGTGCATCACATACAATTAGGAGGCGAGCTTCATTGGATAGAAATAAGTGTTTGCCAAGAATTAGAAACTGTAGATGTTACAAAAGCGCACTTGCAACATTTGACTACTATCAAAATTGAATTTACACCAAGTAATATCATGCTTCGATGCACCGAAACCCAATACCAATATGCTTCTTGCCTACGCAAAGTGCGCGTGCAGAAAGAGCGTATCGCCTCAACTACTGCCGAACTTCATCAATATGCAATGTGTGATGATGGAGAAAATGGTACAAAATTTTTGGAATGGGTAATAAAACAACCAAATTGCGATAAAGGCACTGCTTTGAGGATTTATTGGAAAGGGCAACCTGCGTATTTTACACAATTTACCCCTGACGAAGCGCGAGAAGAGGCGGAAACTGTGGGTGATGGTATTTACAAATTGTTGAGTCAAATAGAGAAGCGTGTGAAGAAAAATTTTTATCAAACAAACCACTATCCATTTGATTGTAGTCAAGACGATATACAATATCCTGCCAAAGTAGTTACGCCTATTCCTGTTTTTATGTTCAAAACCTAATAATTTTTATGAAAAAAATATTTTTATTGTCAATAATCTTTCTTTTGGTTGCCTTTATTCCAAAAGACAGCCATCACGTTGCTACCAATATTCAGGCAAGCGTCAATCGTTTTTCCATCGATTTTTATCAGGCTGTTTTGGCAGGCAAGGACAAAAATCTGTTCGCCTCACCCTACAGCGTCAGTACCGCCTTTGCTATGATGCAAGCAGGAGCATCAGGAGTTACTTTAGAAGAATTAAACAAAACGCTGTACTTTACCCAAGAAACAGATTTTCACGAAAAATATGCCCAACATCAAAAAGCATTACAAGACAAACTGCCCCCTACGCTTAGTTTGGAGATTGCTAATGCGCTTTGGATAAAAAAGGAATGTACTTTCTTGCCTACCTACTACGACTTGATGCAAAAACATTACAAGGCAAAAATAGAAAACCTAGACTTCAATAACCCCAAACAAACCTGCGACATCATCAATCAATGGACAAGTGAAAAAACGCATGGCAAAATTCCTTTCATTGTGAGCGAAGACCTTATCACAGATGATTTGCGCCTGATTATTACCAATGCCATCTACTTCAAATCTGCATGGAAAAAATCATTTAACGTAGAAGATACCGAGATACGACCTTTTTATACCTTTCGCAAAGACACTTTGCGTGTGCCTTTTATGCACGCTTCAGGAAGCTATAAGTATTACAGCAATCAACACCTACAAATGATAGAACTTCCCTATACAAATGAGGCAGTATCTATGCTCATATTGTTGCCAAAATCTGCTAAGAAATTTGAAAAAGTAGAGCAACTTTTTACACATCAGAATTATGAAAGTTGGGCAAAACAGATGACTATGAAGCACAACATACAACTGTATTTACCCAAATTTAAAATAGAAAATAACTTTAACTTGAATGACAACTTGCAACAAATGGGCATCAAAAAAGCCTTTACTGTAGAAGCAGAGTTCGGAAAAATTATAAAAAAAGTACCACT
>RDXG01000066.1 GCA_004292785.1 Bacteroidota bacterium | reverse complement strand
GCCATTTTTTGCGTGATGTCCGTCAAAACTTCCCAACTTACTTTGGTTGCAGAAATGCTTTTTACTTTCACGGTTGCAATGACTTTTGCGTCTTTAAGCAAAGAAAAAATTGCAAAATCTTCTTCAATTTTTCCTGCCAACACAAAGCGTTCCGCACAAGTTTTGTCGGGGCAATATGTGCCAAACAATTCTTTGCCGTTTTGCAAAAGTTCGATGACTGCTTTGCCGTTGTAATCCCATTTTCCTGTAAAAGCCGTTGGGGAAAGTTTGGTTTCAGGTTTTTTCATGTTTTTGAAAGTAATTTCCATGCTGCTGTTGCTAGGAATGTAGGGAATATAACGAATGGTTACATCAGTAGCCGTTTTTTTGACGATTTGAAAAACCGCAAAATAACCCTTGTCTTCGTTGGAAAGCAACATAATTTTGTCGTTTTCAATGACTTTTCCCTTTTGAGATTTTACGCCCAAAAAGTTTTTGAGTTCATAATCGTCTTTGTCGCTAACAGTTACAACCTGTTCGCCCATTTTAAAAGTTTGTTTCACAGGATTTGCGCCAAGCGTGTTCACTTCGCTAACATACCAAGATGCTCCTTTGAAACTACTGCCCTTTTGTGCGAAAATTTTGTTCGCCGAAAAGCCTAGCAGAAAAATGCACACTAAAATGCTGATTTTCATATTTTTAAGAAAATTTGCTTTCATGTTTTATGGTTTTGAAAGTATCAAAATTAAATTTGTAAAATATTTTGCACAAAACAAACAAAAATTTAGCATTTTTGATCAAAAATAAAGAAAAACGAATATTTTTGCAACAAAAATATTTTAAAACCAAAAACTATGGGTCGCGCATTCGAATTTCGCAAGGCGAGAAAAATGAAAAGGTGGAGTTATATGGCTAAAACTTTCACCAAAATAGGACGAGAAATTGTGGTTGCAGTCAAAGCAGGCGGCGCTGATTTGAGTAGCAATTCGCGCTTACGATTGATTATCCAAAACGCAAAATCGGTCAATATGCCCAAAGAAACCGTAGAAAGGGCAATAAAAAAAGCAAGCTCTAAAGATCAAGAAGACTACAAAGAAATTGTATATGAAGGCTACGCACCTTTCGGAATCGGAATTTTGGTCGAATGTATGAGTGATAACATCAACCGAACTGTTGCCAACGTGCGCAGCTATTTTACGCGCGCAGGAGGAACTTTGGGAACTTCGGGTTCTCTGGATTTTTTGTTTGAACGAAAATGTATTTTCAAAATATTAGACAAAAATTATAACCTCGAAGAACTAGAATTTGAACTCATCGATTTTGGAGTTGAAGAACTTTTTAAAGAAGAGGAGCATTTGGTTCTTTCTGGGGATTTTACAGATTTCGGCAAAATCCAAAAAGCATTGGAAGACAAAGAAATTGAAATTATAAGTGCAAATTTGGAAAGAATCCCAACTGATACCAAAGAATTAACGGCAGAACAAGAGGAAGCCGTAGAAAAATTGTTGGCAAAATTTGAGGAAGACGAAGACGTGCAAAGCGTTTTTCATAATATGCGCTAATTTTTCTATACTCAAAATTTATAAAATTCTAAACTTTATAAATTTTGAGTATAAAAGTTTTAAATTAAGAATTTTGGTGCTGTTCGCGCAACAAATCGTTTACAGTTTTTACAGGATTAAAAGTCAAAACAGGCACTTCCAAAAAGATCGTGATCCAATTTGACATTGCACCATTCCAAAGTCCTGGCAACTCTTGTGCTTTCAATTCTTTGCCATCTTTCGATTTTTTCGAGATAAAACCTGTTTGTTCGTCTCTAAATTTGGGCAAATAGAATTTTTTGTCCTGCCAATCTTTCAAAGAACAAAGCAAATCTACGGGGTTAAAATGGCTTGCGGATTGTGCAATTTGCTTTTGTTTTGGGTCATTCATGTCTATTTGCGCACTTTCTGCGATTTGCAAAGAAACGCTGCCATCGGCATTTTTTGCCCAAAAGGGCCCTCCGCCTGGTTCGCCTTCATTTTTGACCATGCCACAAATTCGGATCGGTCTGTTGAGTTTTTCGATCAAATAAGCACTTTTTTCTGTGATCGTTTTTTTGGAATATTCACTAGGAAAAATGATACAAAGTTCTTTTTGCACAAATTTTTCTACTTCTGCCAAATTTGCTTTTGAGCTGTACATGGCTCGCAAATAATTGAAAATGCGGGTCTGATATTCCAACAAAACGCCAAAAAGTGCTTTTTTATAGTCGTAAGTGGTATGTTTAATTCTGTCAGGAACTACATTGTCAATATTTTTGATAAAAACCAAATCGGCATCGAGATCGTCTAGGTTTTCCAACAAAGCGCCATGTCCCGCAGGTCTGAACAATAAACTGCCATCTGCATTTCTGAAAGGCTGATTTTGTCCATCAACGGCAATCGTATCCGTAGATGGTTTTTGTTCAGAAAAAGTAACATGGTAAGTTACGCCAAAATATTTTTCGTAAAAATACTTACTTTCCTTCAAATGCTGTTCGAATTTTGGCAAATGTTCGGGGGAAACCGTAAAATGCAAGTGAACAACCTTATTTTTGTTTTGTGCATAATTTGCTCCCTCCACCAAACGTTCCTCGAATGGGGTACGCGCTTCGTCTCCGTACAAATGAAATTGCAACAAACCTTTGGGCAAATTTCCATAATTTAAGCCTTTTTCGGTAAGTAAAGCGTCTAAAATAGGCACATAATTTTTTTCTGCCATTAATTTTTGGATCGCCATTCCTTGTTCATCAAGGCTGTCGGAAAGATCGTTATAAAACGCAAATTTTTCGATTTCGGCAAAAAACTGTTTTACAGAAGCCAAACTTTTGTCTGTTTCTAGTTTTTGTATGTCTTCCGCAGTGCCTTTGTAGCTATCTCTGAACGAAAAAAGAGCCTGAAACATACGGCTTGCTGCTCCAGAAGCAGGAATAAATTTAACAATTTTTTTCTTAGAATTTTCTGCTTCGA
Source organism: Bacteroidota bacterium (assembly GCA_004292785.1). Lineage (GTDB taxonomy): Bacteria > Bacteroidota > Bacteroidia > Cytophagales > Thermoflexibacteraceae > RDXG01. The sequence continues at coordinate 2,350 of RDXG01000066.1, read as the reverse complement.
AAAGTGCTACATAACGGTTAAGTGTTGTTTGATCAATTTGTAAAATGCCATCACCAACGGTCGCCGCTTTGACCAAAGGCAAAAATGGAAATCCTTGCACAAAGTGCTGAATTTGTTGTTCAACCACCGCCACAGCAGAACCTCTGGCTTGTAATTGAGCTAAATCTTGAGAAGTAAACATGGCTTCAAATAAGGTTAAATCTATTAAAACCTAAATTTGATATTTTTTTTGATCAAATGAAAGAAAAGAAAAAAAATATTTTTTGTTTTGCCTATAAATTTACATTTTTAGAGCAAACCTAACTCTTGCGCAATGTCGTGGGTGAGTTTGGAAAGTGGGCGCAAATGAAAATCCGATTCGGAAACGTAATTGCCCGAAAGATGCCTTAATACATCTTCCCGATTTTTGAAAAGTGTACCTTCGTAACGCCTAAAAAGATCGTCAATGTAGTCGTCTGAATAGGTAATTTGTTTTTGGATCAATTCTAAAATTAGGTCTTTGTGGGTTTCATATACTTTTTCAAGTTCGAAAACCGAAAAATTTAAGCCTAATTTTGCTTTTAATTCCTTAAAATCAATTTCAAAACCTTCTTTTTTATAATAAAAATCAACGTTTTTTATTTTTAAAGCAAATTTAAACTTTTCTGGCATATCGTAAGGATTTATGGAAATTTCTTTTACACCTTTAAAAGTTTGATTACAAGTTTTGCAAGATGGAATTAGGTTATAAAAAGAAAGCGCCAAAAAGGGATATTTTGATTTTGGATAAAAATGATCCAATTCATCAATACGTTGATTACCAATGATTTGTATAAAATTTCGGTTGCAATAAGGACAAACAGACAAGCCCAAAGAATTAACCAATAATTTGGAAGAATAATCTTTTTTCTCATTTTCTTTGTAAAAAAATAACTTATCTCCGTCTGTCAAATAATCATAATAGGTTTGAAAAGCCTTAAAATCATCAAAATTTTTGCATTGATGACTAAGCCAAGTTAGGGCTAAAACTTCTAATATTTCAGGTTTTGCCAATACAATCATTTCCAAATTAAATTCAGGAAAATATTTTTTAATGTTTTTTTCAAAATGCTCTAAATTATAATGAACTCTTTTTTTTGAAGAATAATTTTTCACTGCCTCCCAATGACGTTTTGCCAAATTGTCCAAATTATCGTGTTTTATCTGTATCATTTTTGTTTAAGATTTAAGGTTTTTTAGGCGTTCCAATTCGTTTTCCAAATTTTTGATGCGTGTTTCGTGATCTTCTACTTTTTGTAGGCGTTTGCTGTCGAGTTGTTTTTGTAGCATATTTTTGATGATCGGTTCGCCGATCATGCCTATGATTTGTTCGCAATAACTGATTTGTTCTGCGGGCAAATGTTGGCTGTTTTCCAAAAGTTCGATGACTTTGTTAATTTTATCTTTGGCAAAATCTCCAATCAAACCGCCTGACATAAAAAACGAATCGGTAAAAAGGCTGTGAATATTTGCCCCAAAAGTATTTTTGCGGTCTTCTAATTTGGAAACTTTGCATTTGCCTTCTGCATCTTTTTCCAAAAAAATAATGTTTTCTTTGGGCAAATCCGACACCAAAAATGGCGAATGGGAAGTGAGAATGAGTTGGATTTTTTTATCCTTAAAAATTTTTGGCAAAACAGAAATTAGATTTTTTAATAATTGTTTTTGCCATTGTGGGTGCAAGCCGAGATCGGGTTCGTCGAGGAGAATATAGTAATTTATGATGTCATCTTTTTTGTCTTTTGTGTGATGATCAATCACAGCGTACATTCTTGAATAAAATGAAAATAAATAAGATTCGCCTGTACTTAAACCAAACCATTCGTAGTTCAAAGGATTTAAGTCTATACAATATTTTAATAAATCTTCTATAACCAATGACAAATTAGAAGAAACATCTATTTCCATGTAAGGCAATTTTGTAAAACGAGCAAAGCTTACTAGATGCTGATTTTTTATGGCAAACTTTTCAAAATAATGAAGAAAATTTTTCAGTGCATCTTTGTGTTTAGAATATTTATTTTTAATAACAACTTCCTGATCTATTAACTCAAATAGAGTTTCGATCATTTTATCAAGAATTATTTTGTTTTCTAAGGAGGTGGTTAAAAGTTCTTCAATTTGTTTTGCCATCCAAATCTTGCTGGGAAATTCAGTTGAGATACCTGCTTTAATTAAACAATCGTAGTAAACATAAACTATAAAATCTATGATATTGTCCAATTTTATAATTTTTGTAAAATAATTCGGATCATCACTTGCATTTATCAAAGCCTGCAATTCATCTAAGGAGCTAATTTGCTTTTTTAAAACATCGACTCTATTTTCATCT
>RDXG01000065.1 GCA_004292785.1 Bacteroidota bacterium | reverse complement strand
TGGCTACAAAAGTTATGCACATTTATTTTATGCCAAAATTCCCGTCAGTTCACGCCCAAACACGAATGATGGCTATGAATGGACAAAATTTTTGCTTCACGGAAACATTGACAAAGACGTTTATTTTTGCGCAAAATTTACCAATTTAGATGACTTAAAAGACGTTAAAAACTTGGAAAAAATGGGCGAAAAAAACGGTTTTGTATTTTTTGTAAGAAGAAAAAAATAGATTTTGTTTTTTTGATAAAAAAATGTTTCTTTGTAAAAATTCTAAAACCAAAAATTCAGATGCTGATCGCTAACCCAATTTATGATGTCGTTTTCAAATACTTGATGCAAGACAACAAAGTAGCTAAATTGTTGATTTCTAGCATTATAGACATGGAAGTTATCGATTTGGATTTTCAGCCACAAGAATTTACCGCCAACTTTTCAACAGAAAAATCGGCAGAAAAAAAACAACATAAAACAAAAAAAAGCAAAAAAACCATTCCGCCCGAAGTTTATTTGAGCATTTACAGGCTAGATTTTAAGGCAAGAGTTTTGACTCCCGAAGGTGAAAAATTGATCATCATCGAGATTCAAAAGGCAAAATATATGTCCGAAATCATGCGTTTTCGCAGATATTTGGGTGAACAATATGCCAACGAAAATAATGCTTATGATTTTCAAACCAAAAAAGGTTTGATGATCAAAAAAGGAGTTCCAATCATCAGCATTTATTTTTTGGGCGAACAATTCGAGCATATTTCGGGTGTTCCAATAGTTAAAATCAACAATCAGGTCATCGATTTGTATTCAGGCAAAGAATTGGCGGTCAAAGAAGATTTTATCGAATCTTTGACCCACAAATGTTTTATCATCAGTATCCCAAACCTGAAAAAGAGGCGTAGAAACGAATTGGAAATGCTTTTGAGTATTTTCGATCAATCGAATAGGTCAGAACATCATCACATTTTGAATATTTCAGAACATGATTTTCCTGAAAAATATCGTCAAATTATCAGGCGTTTGCAAAAAGCACAAAGTGAAAACGAGTTGCGAAAACAAATGACTTTGGAAGACGATATTCAGGAACAATTAGACAATATTTGGCGCAAAGCCGCCGAAGATGCGGAGAAAATTGCTGCACAGGAAGAAATTATTGAAGAGAAAGAAAAAGCTCTTTTGGAAAAAGACAAAGTTTTTCAAGAACAACAAGAATTGATTCGAAAATTGCAAGAAGAAATTGAAAAAATGAAAAACAAATCCTAATTTTGCTAAAAAACAAAAAATGTATAAAATATTTGTCATTGAAGACAATCGCACCGAAGGGCTTTTGTTGCAATTATCGCTTTCTGAACTCAAAAACGTGAGCATCAAGACTTTTCCGACAGGTACAAAAATGCTAGAAAGTTTGCATCAAGACCCAAATATAGCAATTGTCGACTTAAATTTGCCCGACATGAATGGTTTGGACTTGATCAAACAAATCAAAAACTATGATCCAACCATCAGAATTGTGGTGGTTTCTGCACAAAGGGAAATCGATGTTTTGGCGGAAGTACAAGCACAGGGGGTTTATAATTATTTGGTAAAAAGTGAAGCCTGTTTGGGTTATTTAAACCAAGTCATAGAAGATTTATTGGTTGTAATTGCACATCAAAAAGCATCTTTATAGTATCTTTTATGATTTTAACAAATGACAAATATGAAGTAATTTTGATTGGTGGATCGGCAGGCAGTATTCGGGTGCTTAAAAACATTCTTAAATCTTTGACTTTTGTTCCAAAAATTCCGATCATTGTTGGCTTGCATCGCCTTCAAACTGATACTTCTGCGGGTTTACGAACCGTTATTCAGTTTTCAACCGATTTGCCTGTGATAGAACCTGTGCAGGGACAAAAAATTGAAAATTCTAAGGTATATATTGCTCCTGCAAACCGACATTTGATTGTAGAATACGACAAAACGCTTTCTTTGTCTGAAAGTCCGTTGGTGCATTATTCGCGCCCTTCTATTGATACTTTATTTTTGTCGGCTGCCGAAGTTTTTCAAGACAAAATCATTGGAATTTTGCTTACAGGTGCGAACAAAGATGGAGCTTACGGAATAAAAATGATTGCAGAAAATGGAGGAAAAACCATTGTTCAGCACCCCGATGACTGTTTTATCAATACCATGACCAAAGCTGCCATAGAAATGACTGAAATTGATCATATTTTGACTGCCCAAGAAATTGCAAGTTTTTTGAATAATTTTTTTGATGAAAATAAATAAATTGCTATTTATACTTTTGCAAATAAAAAAAACTTTAAGCCTCAAAAAGACTCAAAGTTTTTTAGTTTTTACTTTCTGATCAATTTCTGAACTTCGTCTTCATTGACTGTAACCTTGTATTTTCCACGCAATTTTTCTAGCCATTGTTTTTCCAAATAGTTCTGAAAATCCGAAATTGCCTGCCCTTTGGCTTCGTCTAGTTTTTTGGCGCGTTCAGGTTCTATCTTGCTGATAATCACCAAATAAATTCGATCTTTTACCGAAATTTTGTGTTCGCCAACAGTCCAATTCGTGTTGTTTACAATGTCGCTTTTGCCTTTTTCAAATTTGCCTTCGGTAATTTTGAGTGCCAAAGGATTTGCTTGATTCAACAATTTTTCGATCATTTTTTTGCTTTTCGAATACATTTTGATCTCGATTCCGCCTTTGTTTCCTTTTTGTTTTGCTTGTGCGGCGGTCAATTTCCCCAAATCTTTTTCGGCAATTCGTTTGGAAGTGATGTTCATGTTTGAGAAATATTTTTTTACTGCCTCAATTCGTTTTTTGCTTATATCTGCCTTTTCGTTGGGCAAACTGTAAGTGTTCAATTCCACAATCGCGGCGGTGTCCGAAGCAAGCATTAAAGTCAAAACTGCGTTTAAGTTGCTGGTTTCCACTTCTGAAATGACATCAGAATTTAGGCTAAATTTGCAATCCGAATAGTTTGCGCTTGGGTTTGGAAAGACCTCTTTTTTGAGTTCTTCTTTGAGTCTTAGCAAAGTTTCCTCGCTATTTACATCATAAATAACGGCATGAGCCAAAGAATTCATGCGATATTTGTTTTGATTTTCTTCAAAATATTTTCGCAAACCTGCCTCGTCACTCAAAGATTTTCCCCAAACATTTTGTTCCATGATTTTGAAAAGCATAATTCCTTCGCGATATTCTTTCAACAAATATCTGTAATCGGGATATTTGCTTTCTAGGTTTTTCTCTTCAAAAGTCATCAAACTTTCGTTTATAAAAGTTTCATAAACATTCATGGCGTATTGTTTGGCATCTTTTCCCAGATTTTTTTTCTGATTTTTTTCCAGATAATTCATAAAATCTTTTAACAAATATTTTTGATCTTTGATCTGGAAAATATTTTTTTCGAGATTTTTTTCAGAACGATTAAAACGCCAATTTCCTTCAAGCAAAGAAGGCGTTACTTGATCCGCAATCCATTCTTTTGCTTTTTTATTTTCATCAAATTCATTTTCTTTTTTTAGTTTTTTGATGAAATAAATTTTGTTCAATTCCGATCTGGAGTCCTTAGAAACTTTCTTTTTTAGTACAGGTTCAAGGGATTTAAAGGCTTCCAAAGGCTTTCTTTCCAACATTTTGATCAAATGCCAACCGTAGGGCGTCTGAACAGCAGGCGAAATATCACCTGCATTTTGCAAACCAAAAGCTGCTTCTTCGAAAGGTTGAATCAAATTTCCTGCTGTAAACCATTCCAATTCGCCATTTTTATCCCTAGTTCCTACATCTTCGGACAAAGTTGCACAGAGATTGTTCCAATTTTCGCCATTTCTCATTCGGCGTTCTATTTCTTTAATTCTGGACAAAACAGCCGTAGAATCGTCTTTTGTGCCATTTGCAGGGTGGCGAAGCATCAAATGTGCCACACGAATAGAGCCGTTTGAAGTGCGTCTTTTGTGAACTTTGATGATGTGATAACCATAACCTGTCCTACAAATTTCAGAAATTTGCCCCACAGGAGTGCGGTAAGCCTCGTCTTCGAAAGAATAAATCATTTGCAAAGCGGTAAAATATCCAAGATCGCCTTTGCTAGTTTTGGCGGCGGGTTCGTCTGAATATTCGGCGGCTAAATTGCCAAAATCCTCGTTTGCCATTGCCCTTCTTCTGATTTCTTTGAGCCTACTGTAAGCCGCCGCAGTATCGGCAGGAGTGGCGTTTGGTGGCAATTTGACCAAGATATGTGAGGCATGAATTTCCTCTTTTAGCCTTTCGTAAGCTTGTTTGACTAGCTCGTCTGTAACTTTGTTTTCAGAAAGGTAAGGCTTGGAAAGTTGTTTTTGATAAACCTCAAATTCTCTACGAACATCTTGTATGGAGTCCATTTGTTGGGCATAAGCCTCCTGAACTTTGAGTTTGAAATTGATATATAAATCCAAATATTCTCGAATACTTTTTTCGGAATAGGCAATGTCAGGATTCGAATTATTTTTTTCATAGACATACCTAAATTCTGCCAAAGTAATGTTTTCGCCACCAATTTGCAAAATAACGGGGTCTTTATCGAAGCGAAAAGCCGAAGTAAAAAACAAGATAATAAACGCAAAAACTATTTTCATATTCATTTAAAAGTATTTTTTGATGCAAAAATAAAGGATTAAACTTAATAATTTGGATAAAAAGATTTAGAAATAAAAATCTTTTCAAAAAACGAATATTCTCAGAAGCCCATTTTTTGATGGTTTTGTGGATAAGAATGTATAGTTTTAATTGATTTTTTTAGCGCAACTTTTGTATTTGTTCAAAAGTTAAGCCTGTGTATTTGGCAATTTTTTCGTTTGGCTCGTTGTCTGTAATCATGTTTTGAGCAATTTCAATTTTCTCACGAAATTTAGCCTCTCGTTCATAAATTTCTTTCGCGCTTTCTGCTGCATTGCTATTTTTGGTTTCGCGCATTTCTTCAGGGCTAAGATGCTTAAAATCAATGATTTCTACTACTTTTCTCACGCCTTCGTTTTCCAAATTTACATCAGGATTTTCAGGGTGTTTGATAGATTCTTTGACTAAGGTTAGCCAATCTTTGTAGCCTTGCGGTGTTGCATCTTGGATATAATTGTGATTCAAATAAATCAATTTATGACCAAAAACATCATATTCTTTGCCTGAAAGGTCAAAAAGATTGCTATAATGAAACAAAATATCACTTTCTACTAAGGCATCTTGTCTATCACGAGCCACATATTTGCTTGTAAAAACGGCTATTGTATAAACCACTCTGTCCGTTTTGTATTCCCTCGAAGTCCGTTGCATTTCGGCAATCGCCATGTTGTGATAAAGCAAAAAACGGTCAAAATTGTAGTCA
>RDXG01000064.1 GCA_004292785.1 Bacteroidota bacterium | reverse complement strand
TAAAAAATGAATTAAAAAATTGACATCCAAATTCCAAATAGGTTCAGAACCCTGTTTAGGAATAATTAAACCATCATAAAATTCTAAATAAGTTCTGTCGTCTTCATTTACTTCTTCCAATTTTGCGTTGGTAGCCAAATATTCTTCTAGTGTAAATTTCATATTTTTTTGACAAAAATAATTTAAATATTGATTTAAAACAAACGATAAAAAATTAAAAAAAAGTTTTTTTTACATTCATATTTTTAAGATCAATTAAAATATTTACTTTTGAAAATTAATTACATGAAAAAACGATTAAATTTTTATGCTCAATATTCAAAAATACTTCACCACATCATTTTTGGCATTGCTTAGTTTGCCTGCTACGGCGATGGGTTTTGCCCTTTCTATTCAAATTTCTACTTTAAGTTGGAAATTAGACAAATTAAACCTTGATGCCGAACAAATGGGGATTGTTTGGTCAGCGGGCCCTATTGCAGGAATCATTGGGCAATTACTTTTTGGGGTAATCAGTGATAAAGTATGGTTTTGGGGCGGAAGACGCAGACCTTTTATTATTATTGGAGGCGTTTTGACTGCATTAATGATTTTGGCTTTGGCAAATTTGGAAGGCATTAATTCCTTTTTTGATATGTTTAGCCTTGTTTTTGTGGCTATTGTCATTGCTTTGGTGCTTGATTTATCCATTAATATTAGTTTTAATCCGACCCGATCAGTAATTTCTGACGTAACTCCAGAAGGCGAAGTGCGAACCAAAGGTTATACTTGGATGCAATTTGTTTCAGGCTTTTTTGGCGTTTTGGCGTATTTTATCGGGGCGGTTTTGGGCAAAACTTTTTTGTTTTATACAGGTGCTGTGGTGGTTTTGGTTTTTACAATTTTGCCCGCTTTTTTGATCGAAGAACCGCGTGAATTATCGCCTTCGGTAGATAGAAAAAGAGATGTTTTAGGCAAAAATTTTGGTACAAATTGGCGACAATTTTCCGCAATTTGTTTGGCTCACAGTTTTACTTGGCTTGGCGTGCAAACTATGTTTGTCTATTTTTTAACTTTTGTCAAATTCAAAATAGATTTTCCTGTGTCTGTGGAAGGCATCGATCCCGCAGGAAAAGTCTTGGATTATGCCTTTATGATTTTGAATGTGATCGGATTTTTGTTGCCTGTTTTTGTGTTAAGTCATTTGGCAAAAAAAATTGGTCGAGTAAAAACGCATTTGATTTGCATTGCCATCATGTCTTTGGGTTATTTTGGTATGGTCAAATTTGGCAATAGTGAAGCCATGATTTATGCTATGATGGCAGTAGTAGGCATAGGTTGGGGTGCTACGGTGAGTTTGCCTTTTGCCATTATGTCTGAAAGCATTGATCAGAGTAGAATGGGCTTTTTTATGGGAGTTTTTAACCTTTCTGTAGTTATTCCGCAACTCATTTCTAGCAAATTGGGTGGTTTTATACAAGAATCGGCAAACAAAGACATTATTTTTATGATTAGTGGCGTTTGTTTGGCAATTTCTGCCGTTTTATGGTTATTGGTCAAAGAGAGTGCAAACCCTTCAAGTTCGGAAATCCCTGTAAGCGGAGGCGGACATTAATATTTTTTAATTATTTTATCAAACCTTTATAAGACTTTAAGTTTTATAAAGGTTAATTTTCAAAAAAAATATGCAACACATCAGTCATCGACAATTATTCCAAAATTATTTGGCGCAAACTTCCGACAGTCCTTTAATGATTGAAATTATGCGCGCCAAAGGAATTTATTTGTTTTCGCCAAACAAACAAAAATATATTGATTTGATTTCGGGAATTGCCGTTAGTTCATTGGGGCATTCGCACCCAAAAGTGGTTAATGCGGTCATTAAACAGTCAAAAAAATTTATGCACTTGATGGTTTATGGCGAATATATCCAAAATCCGCAACTAAGGCTTGCCAAAAAATTGCTTGATACCATTCCACAAAGCACTAATAATCAACAACTTAACCTAGACAATGTTTATTTTGTAAATTCGGGCAGTGAAGCTGTAGAAGGAGCTTTAAAATTGGCAAAACGCTATACTCAGCGAACAGAAATTATTTCTTGCATCAACGCCTATCACGGTTCTACGCATGGAGCTTTGAGTGTGGGCGGAAGCGAAAAATTTAAAAACGCCTACCGACCTTTGTTGCCTGATGTCAAACACATTCGTTTTGGACAAATGACTGATATTGAGCAAATTACAGAAAAAACAGCTTGCTTAATTATAGAAACAGTACAAGGAGAATCGGGAGTAAGAATTGCAAATTTGGCATATTGGCAGGCTATCCGAGAAAAATGTACGCAAACAGGAACGTTGCTTATTTTAGACGAAATTCAAAGTGGTTTTGGCAGAACAGGCAAATTTTGGGCTTTCGAACACTACCACATTCTGCCCGACATTTTGCTTTGCGCCAAAGGCATGGGAGGCGGAATGCCGATTGGGGCTTTTATTGCTCCGCAAAAAATTATGGAAGTGTTTAAAAACAACCCAATTTTAGGGCATATAACCACTTTTGGCGGACATCCTGTGAGTTGTGCCGCTTCTTGGGCAACCATAAATACCATTTTAGAAGAAGATTTGTTAAGTCAAATACCAAAAAAAGAAGAATTATTCAGAAAATTATTAATTCACCCAAAAATAAAAGAAGTGCGAGCTTTGGGTTTGATGATGGCAGTAGAATTTGAGTCTTTTGAGGTTTTGAAACCAATTATTGACAAAGGAATAAATTTGGGCGTGATTACAGATTGGTTTTTGTTTTGCGACAATTCCATGCGAATTGCACCGCCTTTGATCATTTCTGAAAAGCAAATCCGAAAAGCCTGCGAATTGATTTTGCAAGCCATTGAATAGTAAAAAGTTTAAAACAACTTTCATTTTATTTTTATTTCAAAGAAGGTTCGGAAGTAAAATATTGATCTAAAAAGTTGATAAGCGGTGCTAAATATGGGTTTTCTTTGATGAACCAAATTTGTTCGTCAGAGAAATCTCGTTTTTCAGGTTTTTTTATATCCAAAAGTGCGCTTTCTATCATGTTCCAACGGTTATGATAGGTTTTTGGGTTTTTGTGTCCCAAGCCTTTTTTTTCTAAACATTCGTGATAAACATTCAGACAAGCCACAATTTCAGAAGCCCTTTTTGACAAACAATTTTCAAGTATGATTTCCAAATTTCCATCATCTTGGTGATTAGGAAACAGAAAAAAGTCAAAATTCAATTCTTCTGCAAGTTTTTCTAACCTTTCTTTTTGTTTTTCAAATCCGTAGGTACTGTTATTTTTGTAATCCGCATCTTCAAAAACTAAATTTACACAACCTGAATCTGTACTTTTTTCAAAATACGCCTTGTTTTGACTCTTTTCATTTCCTGCTCCGCTCATCAAAATAAATCCGCCAACTCCACGTTGATCAGACAAATCATGGTTATAAATGATTTTTACAAGTTTTCTTAGAAAATCCATATCAGTGGTATTTTCTACAAATATGGTCATTTTTTTCATAGTTTTCCGCCTCTAATATTGTTTCCTAAATCTATTGCGTTTGCAAATTCCTCGTAGCCTCTGGTGTATGATTTTACAGAGCCATTTGGCAATTCTACCATTTCAAAACAGCGTGCCTCTTTTTGCAAATCTATCATTTCAGTTTCTTCCAAAACTTCTTTAAAATATTGCAAACATTCGATGTTGTGCGTGGTCATGAACAACTGCACGTCATTTTCTTTGGCGGCAAGCAAAACGGTTCGCCAAAAATCTTTGAATTTTTTGTAATGCACACCCGCATCTACTTCGTCAATCATTAATCTTTTGCCTTGATTAACCAAAATTTTCATTAAAATTCGTATCAATTTAATCGTTCCTTCGCCAGAAAGCGACAAGGGCAATATTTCGTCTTTGTCTGTTTGCGAAATTAACAAAATGGGCGTATCAGAATCAAGCGAAATTTCTACGTTTTCGATGGTAGGAACTAAGGCTTTTAAGGCAAAAATAAAGTCTTTTTTGACTTGACGACTTTTTTGGATTGCCTTCGAATAATAAGTGATCAAATCTTGATCATAACCCAAATGAAAAGGAACATAAGGGATTTTTTCTTTGGCTGTTTCGGTATTATAAGTTTCTTCTGCTATTCTTTCATTTTCTCCTGACGCTGTACGAAGTACGATCTTTCCTAATACAATTTCCTCCGTTTCTTTGTTGTGATATGAAATAAAAAATTTGGGATTTTCAGGCTTAGAACCTAAAAATAATTTAATTGGATTTTGGGTATTATTAGCAACTTTTCTAAACTCAAACAACACTGTAAGCAAACGATGGGTAAAATTCATAGTTTCTTTATCAAACAACAAAGCCTCCAAAACCGAAGTTTTGCCCACATTGTTATCTCCGACAATCAAATTGAATTGTCCAATATCGTTCATTTCAAAGCTATCAAATCTTTTAAAATTTTCTACTTTGAAGTATGTCAAATGTTTTTCGTGCATGGTTTAAAGTATTTAAAATAAAAATATACCGCTTGCCAACGTCTAAGACGATTGGCAACGGTAAAAATTTAGTAAGCCAATGCAAACAAGACTTTTTCCTTTGCAGGATTGCCTGTGAGCATACATTTTCCTTCTTCTTGTGGATTATTCAAAGGAATACAACGGATCGTGGCTTTGGTTTCTTCCTTGATTTTGGCTTCGGTTTCGGGAGTTCCGTCCCAAAAAGCACGCACAAAACCGCCTTTATTTTCCAAAACTTCCTTAAATTCTTGATAAGTCGAAACATCTGTAATGTGGCTTTCTCTGAATTGAAATGCCCTTTGATAAATATTTTCTTGAATATTTTTGGACAAATCCAATAATTGCTCCGCCAAATTATCTGCCGACATCGACATTTTTTCTTTGGTATCTCTGCGGGCAACTTCTACTGTGTTATTTTCCAAATCTCTCTGCCCGATGGCAAGCCTGATCGGCACACCTTTGAGTTCCCATTCTGCAAATTTAAAACCTGGTTTGTAAGAATCTCGGTCATCATATTTTACCGAAAGTCCTGCTTTTTGAAGTTCTTTTTTTATGGTTTTTACTTTTTCTGTAATAGCATCAAATTGCTCTTGACCTTTGTAAATTGGCACAATTACGACCTGAATCGGAGCTAAATTTGGTGGCAAAATCAAGCCTTCGTCGTCAGAATGTGCCATGATCAACGCCCCCATGAGTCGTGTGCTTACGCCCCAAGAAGTTCCCCAAACAAACTCTTGTTTGTTTTCTTTGTTCGAAAATTTAACGTCAAATGCTTTTGCAAAATTTTGCCCCAAAAAATGCGAAGTTCCTGCTTGCAAGGCTTTCCCGTCTTGCATCAAA
>RDXG01000217.1 GCA_004292785.1 Bacteroidota bacterium | reverse complement strand
GGAAATTTTGAAAATTAGCAAAGAAAAATCGGATTCTGAACAAATGATTTCGGCATTGAATAATGTCGGTTACGATTATAAATATTTGAAAAATTATTCAGAAGCCATCAAATATTTTAATGAGGCTTTTGCTTTGCAACAAAAATCGGATAACAAAAATGTGGCAAGTCAAATTTCGATGCTCAGCAATTTGGCGGTGGTTTACCAAAACAAAGGCGATTATCCTGAAGCGATCAAAAATATGAACGAAGCCAAAACTTTGATTGAAAAAAGAGGAAATCAGGCGGAAATGGCAAAAATAAACGATTTGTTGGCGGTCATTTATTACAACAACAAAGATTATTACAACGCTTCTTTGTTCAACGAAAAGTCGATTGAGTTGGCAAAAACTGTGGCAGACAAAAGCATTTTGCAAACTTCTTACAAAACTTCTGCGCAAATTTATCAAGCCCTAGACGACTTTCAACAGGCTTTGGAATATTATAAACTGCATTTGGCACTCAAAGATTCGCTTTCTTTGGAACATCGTTTGAGGCAACAAGAACTTTTGCAACAGCAATTTTTGGTCGAAAGAACCGAAAAAGAGCTAAATTCGAAGATTGCCGAAGAAGAAGTCAAAGATTTGGAAGCCAAACGAATGATTTTGGAACGTGAAAAACAAGCGCAAGAATTTGCTTTGCTCAAAAAACAACAAGAACTCACAGGCGCGAAATTGGCACAAGAAGAACTAGAAAGACAAAGAATTGAGCAGGCTCTTTTGATTGCCGAAACGCAACTCGAAACCGACAAAAAAGGCAAAGAAATTATAGAATTACAACGTTTGCAAGCCGTTAAAAATCTCGAACTCAAAAAACAAGAACTCGCAGATCAGCAACAAAAACAGCAAATTGAAAAATTAGAACAAAGCGAAAAATTGCAAGGACTTCAAATTAAAGAACAAGAAGCAACCCGAAATTTTTTGTACGGAATGCTTGGCTTAGGTTCGTTGATCATCTTTTTGATCATTTTGGGTTTGCTTTATAACCGCAGAAAAAACCAATTATTAGAAGCCAAAAATTCGGAAATTCAGAAGCAAAAAGACGATATAGAACGCAAAAGTTTTGAACTAGAACAGCAAACCGCAGAAATTGAAGCGCAAAGAGATGCACTTTCAGGCACAAATTACAAACTAAACAAAGCCTACGAAGACATTAAAAGCAGTATTCATTATGCCCAAAGAATCCAAAAGGCAATGTTGCCACAAGACAGCCAAATTAAAAAGGTTTTGCCCGAATCGTTTTTGCTTTTCAAACCGCGTGATGTGGTTTCAGGAGATTTTTATTGGCTTGGCGAAATACAGGAAAAAGTGGTTATTGTTGCTGCCGATTGCACAGGTCATGGCGTGCCAGGGGCGTTTATGTCCTTGATTGGCAATGACTTACTGAATGAAATTGTGTTGGCAAGAGAAATTATTGAGGCAGATCAAATTTTGAACGAATTGCACAAAGGAGTTAGGCGAGCTTTAAAACAAAACGAAACTTCGAACAAAGACGGCATGGATTTGGCACTTTGCGTGATCAACAAAAAGGAAAATGAAGTAGTCTATGCGGGCGCGAAAAACCCCATGATTTTTATTCAAAACAACGAATTAGATACCATAAAAGCCGATAAAATGCCCATCGGAGGTTCTTCGCAGGAGCATCAAATTGGTTTTAGCAAAAAACATATTCCTTTGAAAGAAGAAAACACTTTTTACATTTTTTCAGACGGTTATCAAGATCAATTTGGCGTCAAAAATTTATGATCAAAAATATGCGCGAATTGCTTTTTGACATTCACAAAAAAAGCATGGACGAACAACGCAATATTTTGGACAATACCATGACCAACTGGATCAACAGCGGGAAAGGCAAACAAATTGATGATATTTTGGTGATTGGGTTTAGGTTGTAGATTGTATTTTTTTTGTAAATTGCGCAAAAAAAATGATCATGCTTACAAAAGAACAAATTACAGAACTAAAAAATAAAGGAAATGGAGATTTAGCTTATTTGGTAAATAAACATCAAGATAGCGGAAACCTTGCATTTATTTTAGATAATTTGGGGCATTTGCCCAAAAACTTTAATGGTGATTTTTTGATTAATTTGCTAAAACATGAGCATTATTTGGTCAGATTATCAGCAGTGAAAAATATTGGTAAAATCCATCAAGAAAAATATTTATTTTTATTAATGGAAGCCTTTGAAAATGAAGTAAATACGATTGTTAGACGTGAAATTATTTCTTCTATTGGCAGGATGAGAAATCCAAAAAATAAAAATTTTTTATTCAAAATATTAGAAGATCACGACCCAAAAGTGGTTTGTCAAGCAATTAGGGCATTGTTGGTTTTTGAAAAAGAGAATGAAATTGTAGAAAAATTAAAACCTTTGCTTAATCATCAAAACGAAACGGTCAGAAATTTTATTTACAAAGAATTTTTTGCAAATCAAGAAAATAAGGACAGTACAAGTCTGCCACATACAGAAACTTACGATTTTTTAAAAAATGTAGTGGTAAATGGTGATGTTTTGGAAGTTTTAAAATATGTTCCTAACGAAAGCGTGCATCTTACTTTTACTTCTCCACCTTATTATAATGCCAGAGATTATTCAATTTATCCAAGTTATCAGGATTATTTAGAGTTTTTGGAACAGGTTTTCGTAGAAACCCATCGAATTACCAAAGAAGGCAGATTTTTAGTAGTCAATACTTCGCCAATTATTATTCCAAGAGTTAGCCGTTCTCATTCGAGCAAACGCTATCCAATTCCTTTCGATTTGCATGGCTATTTGGTAAAAAACGGTTGGGAATTTATTGACGATATTGTGTGGTTAAAACCCGAATATTCAGTAAAAAATAGAATTGGTGGATTTATGCAACACAGAAAACCTTTAGGGTATAAGCCTAATAGTGTAACAGAATATTTGATGGTCTACCGCAAAGAAACCACTAAATTAATTGATTGGAATATGAAAAGCTATGATTCCCAAATCATCAAAGAAAGTAAAGTCGAAGATGGTTATGAAACTACAAATGTTTGGAAAATTGATCCCAAATTTGACAAAATTCATTCGGCTGTTTTTCCTGTGGAATTGTGCAAAAGAGTGATTCAATATTATTCTTTTAAAGGTGATTTGGTTTTTGATCCTTTTGCAGGTAGTGGAACGGTAGGAAAAACGGCAAAAAGTTTGGGTAGAAAGTTTTTTTTGACAGAAAAGGAATCTACTTATTTTGAATATATGAAAAGTAAAGCAAAACCCAACAGTTCGATGTTTGGTGAGCCTGAAACTCAATTTTTTTGGACAATGGAAGAATTTGTTAATCATGTTTTACCTTAAAAAAATTAAAATTATGACAGCATTAGTTGCGCAAAAAGAAATAAAAATGTTTGATCAAACTAAAAACAATATTTTGGAAGTAATCATCACGCCTTGCAATGAGGGGCATTCGATGACTTACTGTGAAAATTTTATGGGAACAATCAAAGAAATTTTGTTGCGTTCACAAGAAATTTTAATAGGTTTGAAAAAAATTTTTTCACAAGGAGATTTCTCGATCAAAATAGAAGATACAGAATGTAAACAAATTCGTTTTGTTCATTCAGGTTTTATTTTTGATAATTATGGAAAAATTGTTGGTAATTTGAATGATTATATTTTAACATAAATAAACAATGACTCTAACAGAACAAGTTACCAAAAATATCATTTCACGCTTGATCAAGGGACAAGATTACAGAATTGAAATTGTAGCCTTGATCAATGCCGAATTTTTACAATTTGCAATGGATTTTTTTGAAAAAATTGTGCAAGCAAAACTTCGAAATAAAGATGTTCTTGATTGGTACAAAAAAGAATTTCTAAACCCAAAATTAGATGCCACCGAAATAGCCATTAATTCGGGTTTAAACAGAAAAACCATTACCAATATGTTTAATTCTGCAACCAAAGAAATTGTGATCAATGCGTCAAACGAACATTATGATATTTTGTATCATTCTATTACGCAACTTATTGAAAATCAATCTGATATAGATTTGATTCTAACCATCAAATTTAGAGGTGTGAGTGTAGAATTAAATATCAACGAAAGTTTGATTGTGATCAATACTTTGGCAGTAAAACGCGCCGCTTTGCGTGGTGGTTTGTGGAGTACAGCAGGCAAAAAAGTAGAAAAACCGTTGATGCAAACTTTGTGTAAATTGTTTGCTGTTTCTGAACAAAATTATGCTATTCATTTGAAAGGAAAAAAGCCCAAACAAGAAGACGAATTGGGTTTTGAACGTGAAATAGATTTTTACTTAATTAGCAATGGTTCAAATCATAAATGCGAGGTAAAATTGATGGGAAAAGGCAATCCAGAAGGTGCTGATGCGGTCATTGCTAGGGATAGCAAAGTTTTTATTGCTGATAAACTTTCAGATTTAAACAAAACGCAATTAGACAGCCTAAAAGTGAATTGGATTGAACTTCGAAGTGAAAATGGTTATCAAAAATTTGAAAAAGTTTTACAAAATTTGGAAATTCCTTACAAAAAATTTGAAGGAAATACAGATGAAAAATTAGAACAAATTTTTACAGAAATTTTTTAAAGGTCTTTTAATTTCCAAACAAAAAAAAATTAAACCATGAAAATTCTTATTGTTGGCGGAGGAAATATGGGTAAAACCTACGCAGATAGTTTTATTGATAATTATTCGGTGAGCAAAGACGATTTGTATATCCTCGAAAAATTGGAAGAAAAAGTCGAATATTTCAAATCTATTGGCTTTCAAAATGTGTTTTTTAAGCCCGATTCTTACATCTCTGAAATGGATTTGATCATTTTGGCAATCAAACCGCAGGACACTTCCATCGTTTTTCCATTGATCGCAGACTATATCACTGAAAATCAAGTAGTTCTGTCGATCATGGCAGGCGTAAAAATGGTCAATATTGAGCAGGCTTTGCCAAAAGCAAAAAAAATTATTCGAGCCATGCCAAATTTGCCCGCACAGGTCGGCATGGGCATGACAGGTTTCACTTCTGCCAAATCTGTTAGCAAAGAGGAGGTTTTTATGGTGCATAACCTACTCAATACCACAGGAAAATGCTTGTATTTTGACGACGAATCCAAACTAGATGCGGTTACGGCAATTTCTGGAAGCGGTCCTGCTTATGTTTATTTTTTCATGGATTCGATGATCGAAACCGCCATGCAAATGGGTTTTAGCAAGGTACAAGCCGAATTATTGGTCGAACAAACATTTTTGGGAGCAGTGCATTTGCAAAACACAAGCAAATTGACTTGCAAAGAATGGATTAGCCGAGTCGCCTCAAAAGGTGGCACAACCGAAGCCGCACTCAAAAAATTTACCGAACTCGATTTGGCAAAAGGAATCGGCGAAGGATTACACGACGCACACAAACGCGCCGTAGAACTTGGAAAATAAATAAATTTTTTCAGGACAAACAGTTTTTAAAAAATTGTTTGTTCTGTCTGAAAATTATTTATAACTTTCTGAAAATCAGCTTCATTTTCCAAAAAATAAACTTCAATAGGCAAATAAAAAATAGGAATTTCTAACAATTCTTTTCTGAAATTTAACAATTTTACCATGTCTTTTTCAGTTGTCAAAACACAAATTTTGTGTTTTTGAAACGTTTTTCGTATTTTTTCAATCGTTTCTAACTCATAAACTACGTGATCTGCCAATTCCAAATGCTCTACAATTTCAAAATCGTTTTGCAAATGCGTTTTCAAATTTGTTGTATTTGCAATTCCTGTCAATAAAATAATTTTTTGGGAAACTTCTGTAAAATGATTAAAAATAGAAATTGGCTTTAAATATTGGATCGAAGTAAAAAAAAAAGGCGTATTTTTGCGAATATAAGGTAAAATTTTAGCCTTAATTTCATTTTTTTCGCTTTCTTTCATATTTTTAGGGCATTTGCTGACCACCACCAAATCGGATCGTTTCGCATTGGATCGGCTTTCTCGCAAACGACCTGCGGGCAAAACAAAATCTTCGTAAAAAGGTCTGTTAAAATCGGAAATTAAAATATAAAAACCTGCCCTCACAGCTCGATGTTGAAAAGCATCATCAAGGATAATCAATTCAATATCAGGTTTTTGAAAAATTAAATGATTGATTCCTAAAACTCTTTTTTCACAAACTGCCACAGAAATTTGATCAAATTTTTGAAAAAATTGCATGGGTTCGTCGCCAATATCCGAAGCCGAATGACTTGGGTTTGCCAACAAAAAACCTTTTGTTTTTCTGCCATAACCTCTGCTCAAAACAGCAATTTTGTATTTTTTTTGCAAAAACCTGATTAAATATTCAGACAAAGGCGTTTTTCCTGTGCCGCCAACGGTCAAATTTCCTACGCAAATCGTTTTGACTTCGAATTTTTTGGATTCGAAAATCCCTCGATCATACAAAAAATTTCTTAACTTTGTGATCAAATCATACATGATCGCAAAGGGAAAAAGTAAGATTTTTAACATTATAAAATTTTTATTAAGTGTCTGACAAATGTCTGACTTGATTGTTTTTTTATCTAAAATTGCTAATTTTGCCTTTTTCAATAGCAAGAACGGCATTTTCTGCGAAAGCATAAACCATGTGAATCAAGTTTGCAAAGCGTTGATCTTGCGTAAAACCTTGCACAAACCTAAAATAAATTTGTTGCACAATGACCGCTATTTTATAGCAACCAAAAGCATAATAAAACACAATTTCAGACAAATTTCGCCCGCTTTTTTGGGCATAAAGTTCCGCAATTTCTTGGCGATTCAAATTTCCTTCGAAACTTGTTAGCGAAAAATGACGCAAAGCTGGCAAATCGTCTGCGTCTGCCCAATATGCCAAAGTTGTTCCCAAATCCATCAGCGGATCGCCAATGGTTGCCATTTCCCAGTCCAAAACTGCCATAATTTCAGACAAATTTTCGGGATTCAAAACCAAATTATCGTATTTGTAATCGTTGTGAATCAAGCAAATAGCTTGCGAAATTGGCATATTTGCTTGCAACCAAGTTGCCGTTTTTTGCATATTCAAAACATCATCAGTTTTGGCTTTTTCGTATCTGCCAATCCAACCTTCGACCTGCCTTTGCACATAACCTTCTGCCTTGCCGAGTGTTTCTAAGCCATTTTTTTGAACGTCTATGGCGTGAATTTGTACCAAATTGTCGATGCTTGCCTCTGAAATTTGGCGAATAAGCGCAGAAGTTAGCAAAAATTCTTTGGGTGGCGTATTTCTCAAAATTACTCCTTTTACCCTTTGCATGACATAAAATTCTGCGCCTAAAACCGCCAAATCGTTGGAATAAATAATAGGTTTTGGAACTTTTGGGTAAGCCGAAAAAATGGTTTTCAGAATGTTAAATTCTCTTGCCATATCGTGTCCTGCTTTGACTTTTGCCCCAAAAGGTGGGCGGCGCAAAACCAATTCCTGCTCGCCAATTTGCAACAAATAAGTCAAATTAGAATAGCCCGAAGGAAATTGTTTTATGGTTATATCTCCTTGAAAATGAGGTAGTTGTTCTTTGAAAAATATTTTCAAATTTTCTATATTTAGTTCCTCGCCTGCTCTGGTGTTTTTGGCTTGATCTAGCATTTTTGTTAAACTATTTAAAAATTTTATTTTTTGAAATGTATTTTAAACAGAAAAATAAGTTTTTGTAATAAATTTATAAAATATTTTGTAAATTTAGATCAAATTATAAAAAAACGCTTTAATTTTTTTATTTTAACTTTTGTTTAAACATAGGACTTACACAATGTAAACAAACATTCTTTTTTGTAGCTTTCAAAGGCACAAACAAGAATGTTTGCGCTACAATTTTGTTCTTTTTTTATTTTTTGCATAAGTCCTAAAACATTAATAAAAAAAAATTACCTAAAAAATTTAATTTTCAATTTTCTTTATTAGATTGCTTTGTGAAAACAATGTGTATGTTAAAAAGATATTTTTTATTTGGCTTTTTGTGCCTATTTGCAAATCATATTTTTGCTCAAAATTGGGAAGTCATTAAAGATTTGGAACAAAGTCTGGCTAAAACCACTCAAGATAGCGTAAAAATAAAAATTTTAAATGATTTGGCTTGGGAATTTGCCGATGCTTCTTTTGAACGTTCCAAAGACTATGCTGAAAAAAGTATGGAATTAGCTGAAGATGCTGATTTTGCCGTTGGTCAGGCTTGGAATTTGAGGCTGCTTGGCTATTTAGATTTTAGAAAAGGCGAATATGGAAAAGCCTTAGAGAACTATAAAACAGCAATTGAAATTTTTGATAATACCCAAAATAAAAGCTATGTGGCACAAATTCTAAATGACATTGCAACGGTGCATTTTAGGCTTGGAAATTATACCAAAAACTTGGAATATGCCCTCAAATCCTTAAAAATTAATGAAGAAATATTGGATCAGCGAGGAATTGCCGACAATGATTATAATATTGGGCGTTTTTATTTGATGGCTCAAAAAAATTATACCGAATGTTTGAATTATTATGAAAAAGCCTTAGCCATCAGAAAAAAATTAAATATTAAAAAAGATATTTGTGAAAGTTTAAACAATATTGGCGTTTGTTATGGCTATATGGAAGAATATGACAAAGCCATCGAATATTTTAATGAATCTTTGCTTTTGGCAGAAGAACTAAATAATGAGCAATTTAAACTCTTTTTGGTTTTTAATATTGGCTATTTTTACATGAAACAGGATAAATTTGAAGAAGCCTTAGCTTATTTGGGCAACGCCAAACAAATTTCTTTAGAACTTGACTCCAAAGCCGAACTTTCTTTTACACTCAACACCATTGCCATTATTTATCTGAAAAGTAATCAATTAAAGTTGGCTCAAGAATATTCTTTACAAGCCTTAGAAGTGGCGCAAAGTATTGGAGCAAAGCCTCGCCAACAAGATGCCTATAAAAATTTGTACGAAATTTATAAAAAAGAAAAAAAGACTGAACTTGCTCTGAAATATTATGAAATGTCTATGAATTTGAAAGACAGCATTTTTAATGAAGAGAAAGCAAAGGCAATTACCAATTTGCAAACAGGTCATGAAATTGACAAAAAGCAAAGCGAAATTGAGTTATTGAAAAGCAAAAGCGAACTAGAACATCAGGCGTATAAAGCGCAAACTGTACAAAGAAATGCCTTTATTTTAGGATTTCTTTTGATTTTGGTGTTGGCTTTTATTCTTTTAAGATTTAACCGCAAGGAAAAACAAAACAATTCGCTTTTGCAGCATCAAAACGTGGCAATTAAACAACAACAACAAGAATTATTGGCTACCAACGAGGCATTAGAACATCAAAAAGAAATTGTAGAACATCAAAAAGAAGTTTTAGAAGAAACGAGTAATCGTTTGAGTACCAGCATTAGGTATGCGCAAAATATTCAGCAGGTAATTTTGCCCGAAGGTTCTGAACTAGATAAATTTTTTGAAAATCAATTTGTCATTTTTTTGCCAAAAGATATTGTTTCAGGTGATTTTTATTGGTTTTCTGCACTTGCCTACGAACAAAATAAAGGCTTATTGGTGCTTGCAGATTGCACAGGGCATGGCGTTCCTGGTGCGTTTATGACAATGGTTGGAAATACTTTGTTGCACGAAATGGTGGATATGCAACAAAATTCCGATCCCGCAAAAATATTGTATGGCATACATACAGGCGTTCAAAATGCTTTGAAACAAAAAGAAGGCAAAAACTCTGACGGAATGGATGTAAGCGTTTGTTTGTTTAACAAAAAAGATACTGAAACAGAAATTGTTTTTGCAGGAGCAAAATCGTCTATGTTTTATGTCGAAAACGGAGAAGTGATCAGGCTTTCGGGGAATAAATCTTTTATTGGTGGCAAGTCTAGCAAAGAAAGAATTTTTACCAACCAAATTGTAAGTCTGCCTTGTAGCACTTCTTTTTATCTTTCCACAGATGGTTATATTGACCAAAATAATTTGGAAAGACGAAGCATTGGCACAGAAGGTTTTACAAAAATTTTGCACGACATACAAGGTTTGGGCTTTTCTGAACAACAAAAAGTTTTGTTAGAAACCCTGCAAAAACATCAAGGCAATGAACCACAACGAGATGATATTTCGGTGGTGGCAGTGGAATGTTAGAGTCTAAAACTCAACCATTATTTTTTCTACTTCCTCTTTTGCTTGTTTGCGAAGTTCAAAAGAATAACGGACTTTTTCGCTGACTTCTTGTAAAATATTTTCTGGTGGTAAATACACTAAAATTCTATTCAAATCAAAATCCGAAATATTAGGAATTGCTGCACCTGTTCGATACATAAAAACTTGCTTCAAAAACATTTCTGAACGCAAATAATACAACAAATAGTATACATCTACTTTGCAATTTCGCAAAATACGAAAACCGTTTGTACAAATGTTGCCTTCATAATTTTTTGTTACTAAGGCAGTTGCGTGTTTATGTGTGCCTATGGAATTGCCCGCAACTGCTGTTAAAATGTCGTTATTTCGAACTTCATAACTTGCCCGACTTGGCAACTCGTGAACTAAATAAGTGTTAGCATTTATTATTTCATAACTGTGTGTATTGATGTCTGAAAGTTCGATATAATCTACTGTTTCGTTAAGTTGTGTGAGTTTTTTACTTTTTACTTTTACTATTTCGCAAAGTTCTGAAAGTCTTACTGCATTTAGATTTTTTAGCTTGTTGAGCAATTTGCGATTTTGTGGGGCATAATAATCAAAGTCAAACCTGCCATTAAGTTCTGAAACAGGAAATAAAAAACTGTTTTCTGTTTCTAATTCGTTTGTTTTCTGAAATGTTTTATAATCATTGATAATTTTAGTAAAGTCTTCTTCTAAAATTAGTTCTTTGTTTTCATTTTTGAGAAAATTGCCAAATTCGTCTTTTTGATAAATAGGATTGCCATTTTTATTCCCTTGATAACCTAATTTAGTAATTCTACCAAAAAATACTTTTTTACTCAAATCTATTTCACTTTCTTTTTGTAAGAACAAAATAGAGGTTTTTACACCTGTTCCGAATGGAATAAATGTTTCCTGTGGCAAATTTACAACTGCTAAAACTCTTGCTTTTTGTTTGATAAAAATACGCAAATATTCCAAAGAGGGATTTTCAAACATTCCATTAGGCAATACAATAGCCATTCTACCGCCTTCTTTCAAAAGTTGTAAACACCTTTCAATAAATAAAATTTCAGGAGTTTGCCCTGTATGTAAAGTTTTGGTTTTGTGATAATTATAATTTTCACCTTGCCATTTGTAGCCTAATTCATATTTTCGCAATAATTTTTCATTCGTGATTTTCCCTAACGTACCAAAAGGCGGATTTGCCAACACTATATCCATTTGATTTTCAATAGGTTGTCCAAAAGACAAAGCCAATTCGTCCAAATCTTCTAAGGAATTTTGAGCAATAATATTCAAATTAGTATTACATTCTAACAATAATTTCATTTTGGCAATTTTGACAATGGTTTTGTTAATGTCAATACCAAATAAATTAGGGATAATATCTTGTTTAGAAACCTGAAAATTGTCTAACAAATATTGATAGGCTGAAAATAAAAATCCACCACTGCCACAAGTTGGGTCTATAATTTTTTCGTGAGGTTGTGGTTGTAAAAACTCTACACAAAAATTTATTACAGGTTCAGGCGTGAAAAACTGCCCTCTGTCTGCTTTTTCTGTACTTGCCAAAAATTTTTGAAATGCCAGACCTTTGGCATCTGTAGTATCTGAAAAATCAACATTTTGTAATTTGTTGATAGCAAAAGACAAAGCAATAGGGCTTAGTTTTATAGTTTCGTTTGCATCAAAAATATCAGAAAATCCTTGAACAGTCTTTTGAAACAAACTTTCTATGCGTTGCACAAATGTTTTAGTTTTTTTACCCGCCTTAATATCATTAAATTCTTCGTTGTTTATAAAAAATTGTTTAGTGTTTTCTTTTTCATCAAAAACCTTGATAAACAACACTTTAAGCATTTCGTCTAACGCTTGTTGTGCAGAAAGTCCATCATTGGCATAAATGCTATTGTGGATTTCGGAAAACTTTTTTAGTAAAGAAGTTTCTTTTTGGGTTTCAAAGATATTAGACTGTTCCATTAGATTTTTGTTTTACATTCACGTGCAAATATAACACACATTTGTGTAAAACAAAAATTATTCGTCTATTTCATCAAAATTTTCTCTTGTGTCTAATTGGCTTTCGTCTATTTCCCTTGCTACTGGGTTAGTCTGCTCGATTAGTTTTTCAATATCATTGTACCAAGGATGCGTAAAAATGGCTTGCGTTTTTTCGTCTTTTACCAATACATCAATCGTATAATTTTGATATAAATGTTCAGGCGAGGTTGGAGAATGGCTTATTTTCTCACTGTTCATAAATGCAAATTCGTGTCTGCCTGTCCGCAAAAATAAATCTACAGCCATAATATTGAAGTCTTTTACCAAAGGTGCGGCTTGGTTTATCTGCGTAATTTCGCCAATTCTTTTGCTTGGTTGGTGGGTTTCCAAAATAGCAATAGCCCTTTCTACATTTCGGTAGGCTTGTTCTGTAAAAACCTCATCGGGTTGGCTATCAACCCAATTTTTTAAGTCTTGTTCAGTTTCCCAAATATCTGTAAGATACACACTAAATGCTCCTGCAGTTTCTAAAACCCAACCAAATGGTGGAAAATTCTTATTTGGGTTTTTCTTTTCCCATTCTTCTTTGGTTTTGGTGTAGGCTTTTAGTCCCTTGTCGTAAGTTTTTTGTTTAGCATCAGGTTTTGGAAATGCCAAAGGTTTCAAGAAACGAAAGAGTTTATCTTTGTTGTCTAATTTTGAGCCTCTAAATTCCGAATTACTTTTCAGTCCTTTGCATTCAATAACCATCCATTTATTTTGAGTTTCGCCTTTTTTGCGAATGTAGAAATCGCCTCTTGCTTCGCTGTTTTTAGCGTTGTTGCCTCCTGCGGGTTTTCTTTGATACGCAAAACTTCGTAACCCAAACTTTCCAAATAATTTTTTAGCAAAAGTTCGCTAATTGCACCTGTAATGTATCCATTAGCACTTGGACTGCTTCGTAAAGCCTGTAAAAATACTTCTGTTGTTACTCCAAAACGTACTTCTATGAATGATTTTAAATTGTCTTGCATTTTTTAGTTTTTTTTTGAAATTACATTTTTATTTTATACAAATTTAAAAAATAATTCATAAATTCAAGAAATAAAACATTTTTTTAATTTTTTCTCAAAAAAAGCCACCCTCAAAGATGGCTTTATTTTTACCTAATTTTTCCAAAAAACAAAATTCGGTTTGCTTCCAATTGCTCCTCGACTAGCAAATCAAAATGCTTTTCGAAATGGCTTTTGAACCAATCTTTTGCGTACCAGTCGGGCATCGGAATATTGGTTTTGCCGTCATAAAGTCCCAAAGGCATAAATTCGATGGCGACATATTTTTGGGCATATTGCTTTACGTTTTCAAAAATGGTTTCGATCCTGATTTTTTGGGTCAAAATCAAATGGTGTGTAACTGCCAAAGCCACCAATAAATCGGCTTTAAAGCGTTCCTGTGGCGGTTTTGAAAAAGAAGTAAGAATCGGGCAGAAGAAATTGAGCAAAACAGGAAATAATTTTTCTTGTTTATTTTTTTTTGCAAACAAAAACATTTGATCTACTGCGTTTTCGTCATAATCTGAACAAATTATGTGTTGCAAAGGCAATTTTTGGAGCATCAAATTTGCAAAGACTCCCTGATTTCCTGCCACTTCAAAAACGGTTTTGATGTCGTGTTTTCCAAAAATTTCTATGATCCTGTCAAAGCGCAGCGTGGAACTAAGTTTACCATCTGCCAAAAAAAGATCGTGGTAGTTTCCCCAAAAAGTTTGGCGTTTGGGTGGTTTTATTCCCAAAATTTTCTTTCTTAATTGTTCAAAATTGATTTTTTGGAAAGGAATTAATTTTTGTTTTTTCATTTTTTCAATGATCGACACTACAAAATTCGGCAATTTAGCCCTTAATTTTTCGCTTTCAAAAGATTCCAAACGCCTAAATTTGAAATATCTTTGCAGATTTTTTTTGAGTGTATCCAAACTCAATATTCGGGAAAAAGGATATTGAAAATGATAAAAACTTTCATGAGAAATATAATCTCCGCCCATCGAGAGCCGTTTGGTGAGCAAAAAATCTTGCACAGAAGCTATTTTTAGGACATATTCATAAGATTTCAAAAACTCTTCGTAGGCAATCCAACCTTTAAAATCTTTTTCGCGCTTAACAAAACTTCCAATATCTATAAAAACAGGTTTAGTACCACAAAAAAGCACATTAAACGGATGACAATCTTTGGTTTGATAGCCATATTTTTGTGCAATTTGGTTCACTTCCAAAACCAAAACCGCCGCCGCTTGTAACATCGAAAAAGTCCATTCGTAAGGGTAACTTACAGGTTCTATTTTTTCGTGTTCCAAAACCAAATCAAAATCTTCAAGGGTATAATTGCTGATTTTTGAATTTGGAACTAACTGTTTTTCAATGAGTTCGGTCATTAATCCACAAGAAAAAAGATCGTTTGCCCAATCTGTAAAAGGCGAATAAATTGCCCTAAAAACTCGATTTTCCCAAAAAAAAACTTTGCCTATTTCGTCGGTTAATGACAAATTCGAAAAAACAATTTCGCTAGAATTTATAGAAATTTTCATTGAAATTTTAGAAAATAAATTGCAAATGTAGGTATTTGAAAGGAATAAAAAAAACCTATAAAGTTTTTAAAACTTTATAGGTCAAGATAAAAATTATTTTGAATAAAGTTTATAATATTCGTCTGCCATGCGGTTTGAACCGAAGAAAGGCGTAATATTTTTCACGTTTTCTTTCATCATAGCCAACCATTTGTCGGGCTGCTCGTAGTACATTGGGATAATCTCATTTTCCAAAATGTCGTACATATTTTTGCAATCCAAACGATCTTGTTCGTGAATTGGCAAAGTTTTGCCATCAATTGGTGGAATAACGAATGAATTTTTGCCATGTTCAGCAAATTCTGGCACCCAACCGTCTGCAATAGAAAAGTTGATGGCGGCGTTCATGGAAGCCGTCATTCCGCTTGTTCCTGATGCTTCTCTGAAAATGCGAGGAGTATTTAGCCAAACATCAGCCCCTCTTTTTAACATTTTTGACAAATGAAGTTCGTAACCTGTCAAAACTGCACAATTAGGAACTTTTTCGATTGTTCCCATAATGTTGTTAAAAATATTGATTGCACCTGTATCCAAAGGATAAGGTTTTCCTGCCCAAATAAATTGTACAGGTCTGTCTTTGGATTTGATCAAAGCTGCAAAACGATCCATGTCCCTGAACATCAAATCTGCACGTTTGTATTCTGCAAAACGTCTTGACCAAACGATAGTCAAAACATCTTTGTCAAACAACTTTCCTGTTTGATTGGCAACATCATCAAACAAATATTCTTTGAGTTGTTTTTTTCGTCTGACTAAAGCTTCGTCATTTCCTTCTTTAATTGCTTTTGCAATCGAGAAATCTTGCCAATATTTTTGGTTTTGTGCGTTGGTAATGTGCGAAATTTCGCAAATTCCTTCGTTTCCTAACCACATTTCTCTAGAAACTTCGCCATGCAATTTGGACACTCCGTTTGCAATTTTTGCCATGCGCAAAGCCACCAAAGTATGGCTAAACATATCGCCTTTTACGCCTGTAATTTGTCGGACTTGTTCAATGGGAAGGTAAGAGAAAAAACCCATTTTTTCGAGCATCGCAATATGATGTTCTTCATTTCCTGCCTTTTCGGGTGTGTGTGTAGTGAAAACCACTTTGCTCTGAACTTCGTGCAAACTATGATATTTTGAATACAAATGGAACGCCAAAGGCAATGCGTGTCCTTCGTTCATGTGGTAAATATCAGCACCGCCGATAGCATCTACCACTTTTGCGCCGCCAACTCCAAGAATGATATTTTGCGCAATTCTGGCACTAGGATCAGGATCATAAAGGCGGTGAGTAATGGTACGAGCCAAATAGTCGTTTTCTGGAATATCAGTAGTCAAAAAGTACATAGGTACAGTATTGAACACATGAGAAGGCAAATACAAAGCCTTTACATACACTAAAGAACGGTCAATATATACAGGAACTTTGATGCCTGTTTCTTGTAAGAAATTATAAAATTTCTTTTGAAAACGCACTTCCATAGTTCTGTTGGCGTGGCGTTCTTGGTCATAATAACCATATTTCCATAACATACCAATTCCGACCATGTTTTGTTTGAGTTCAAAGCCACTTCTCATGTGCGAACCTGCCAAAAATCCTAAGCCGCCAGAATAAATTTTTAGGGCTTGATGAATCGCAAATTCCATAGAAAAATAAGCTACTCGTTTGCTGTATTCGGGAGCTGGTTCATATTCATGATACCATTCGTTATTTTTTTTCATGTTCAAATTTAGATAGATTTTTGCCAAACATAAGCATTTTTTTTATTTTGCAATTAATTTTTTATTTTTTGCAATAAGACAAACCTATATTTGGAGTTCATAATAACTATTTATTAATTAAAAGCTATAAAATAAACCTGCGCAAAGTAGAAATAAAATTTTAATTTTTATAATTTTTTAAGGATTATTTTTTAATAAATTTATATTTTATTTCCATTTTTATTGAAAATATACTAATAAAAATGATATTTTATTGTTGTTTTGTCAATAATCCTATTTTTAAAATATTTCCAAACAGAATTTTTTTGGCTTAAAAACTACAAAACCTTATAACCAATCAACAAATCCGAACGGCTACTGTAAGGGCGATAATAGACAAAAATTTCATAATTATTTTCGGTTTGAAAGTATGAACCTTCAAAAAAAGCATCATCTTTTTGTTTGAGATTCTGATCAACCAAAGTATATTGATAGTTATAAAAACCTTGTTTTAATAACAAAATGGCTTGATAAGTTTGCAAAAAATCGGAATAAAGCATTTCAAATTCTGGTTTGAGTTGCCAATTTGTAAAACTTCCTGCCAAAAAAACTTTTTTATTGATTTCCAAAGGAACTTTCAAACTAAAAACCACATTCACGTAATCCGAGTCGAGCATGGGGTCTTTGCCTAGAATATTTTGCACAAAAAATCTGCCGTTGATGTCCTCAAAATTTTTGCTATAAATCTGATCACTTCGGTTTAGATCGCTTGCCAAAATCATTTCGTTTCTGTCTGGATTTTGGACAATTTCCCTAACGTGAATCCCGCGCGCTTGGGCGTTTCGGCTGTCGAACATTCTAAATTCGTTTCCGCCTTTAAAGCTATTTTCGAGGTTAAAATATTTGTATTGCAACTGATTTTTGTACTCTTGAACGTAAGTTGGGGCAAGTTCTTGGATCGCATTGTCCCATCTAAAATTTTGGCGAATCACCACTTTAATTTGCTCCTGCGGATTGGGAATATCGTAGCCCGAATAATCGATATTAAAATCTATTTGTTGGTTTCTGAAAGCCGTTTCTACGCCTGTAACCTGCCCCAAAGCCGATTGTACACTGGCATCTTCGCTAAAAACCATAAAACGCTTGCTCAAAATCAAACGGCTTTCATTGCGATCTTCATAGACTTTTAACAAATAATTTCCCGAAACTTTGACTTTTGGCACCACAAAACGATAATGCGTGTAAGAAACTTTTGTATTAAAGGAGTAATTTCTGTCTCGGATATAAAATTCGTTGTAATCTTCCAAATATTCTACTTGATTAAGTTGCGAAATATGCCAATTTCTGTCGCAATTCACAATTTGAACCGCAAAGTTTTCTGCCTCACTACCCAACATATCAAACTCCAAAATCAAAGGAATCTCTTGCGAAAGCGGAATTGCGGGAGCTTGCAAAACCGATCTTTCAGGGTACAAAAGCACAGTTTTAACATTTGAATCATACACTTGATCCTCAATAAGCAAGTTTTGAGAAAAAACATAAAAACTTAGACTCAAACAAAAAATAAAAGATAAAAAGAATTTCATAAAAAATATTTTAGAAAAATTAATTTTTTGGATTAAATTTACACAAAAATAGTAAAAAGATAATTTATAATTTTTTTTTAACAAATTCTTAAAAGTAATAAAATAAAAAATGGAATTAACTTTAAATACTCCTGCCTTATTATTTTCAGCAATTTCTTTGTTGATGTTGGCTTATACCAACCGTTTTTTTGCGATTGCAAGTTTGATCCGAAATTTGCAAATTCAATACAAAAATACAGGAAATAAAAAATTAGTGGTGCAAATCAATAGCCTTTATCGCAGAATTAGGTTGATCAGAAATATGCAAGTGGCAGGTTGTTTAAGTTTTTTTTGTTGTGTGCTTTGTATGTTTTTGATTTTTATGAGCCAAGAAATGATTGCAAAATATGTTTTTAGCGGAAGCCTGATTTTGCTTATGTATTCTTTGGGAATTTCTATTGTGGAAATCAATATTTCTGTAAATGCTTTGACCATTCAACTTTCCGATTTGGAAGACGAAAAAGAATAGATTTTGAAAAAATGATTTGTTTTATAAAAAAATATGTGTATTATTGCTTTGAAAAGCCCGCTTGAAATGAAAAAAATAATTATTTTGATATTCATATTTTTATTACCAACAAATGCAAATGCACAAGAAAAAATCCTTAATATAGAGGATAGTTTGTTGCATTATCCTAATTTTTTTTCGCACACTTATTTTTTTAGAGATAGTACAGGGCATATTTTCGAGCAAATAAAAGCCATAGATTTTCAGAAAAATTTTCAATTATCTAGCGAAAAGATAAGTTATCCAACCAATAAAAAGCCTGAATCGCTTTGGCTAAAAGTCAATATCGACAACCAATACAAACATCACGATTATCGTTTTTTTGTTCCCAAACACGACTCTGTTTTTGTCTATCTGCTTGATTTACAGACCCAAAAAATTATTTTTAAAAATATTAGCGGATTACTTTCTTACGAACAAAAGGAATACAAAGAATATTTTTGGAGGGGTTGTCATACCGTTTTGAGTTTGGAAAAAGGGCATCAATATCAACTTTTTATCAAGGTTAAAGATTCGCATCAAAACAGCAATTTGATCTGGATTGAAGGCAACGAAGTTTGGGTCAAAGCCGAATATGAAAATCGAAGTATATTTATAGAAATTTTACGCATTTTCAATGGAATGTTATTGATTATGTTTTTGTATAATTTTGCCGTTTTTCTCATCAGCCGAGAACGCATTTATTTGTATTACGCATTTTATACATTTTTTGCAAATTTAACCTTGCTTTTTCCTTATTCAAAGCATATTCTCAAAGATTGGGCAATTTATAGCACCGATTTATTTGGTTTTAGTTTTATGTTGAATAGTATTTTTTATCTGCTTTTTTCCAAAGAATTTATAGAAGTTAAAAAATATAATCAGCGTTGGGATCGAATTAGTAATTATTTTATGATCCTTTTAGTGCCATCAAATTTGTTTGTTTTGCTGTTTTTTACAGGAAATGGCTTGGCTGTCAATTTGGTAATTATGGGCAACATTATTTTTAATTTTGTCTTTTTTCTGTCTGTAAGTAGTTTCAGAAATGTCATTTCCAAAACTTTTTTTGTGGGAAATATGTGCTTGTATGTTTGTTCGTTTTTTGCCTTGATTTCCTCTTTTGAATTTTTTTATCAACGGATAAATATTGGTTTTGCAGGTTATTATTTGGCACAAACAGGAATTATTTTAGAAATTTTGATATTTTCCATAGGTTTGGGTTATCGAATCAGACTTAATGAACAAGAAAAGCGAAAAGTCCAAGAAGAATTAAATCATACTTTGAAAAACCAAAATGAAAATTTGGAGCAAAATGTCAAAGAAAAAACTAAAGAATTGTTAAAATATACAGAGCAACTACAAATTTCTTATGAAGAAATACAAGTCATTAACGAAGAATTACACCAAACCCAAGAAGAAACATTGGCGCAACGTGATGCTTTAAAAACAAAAAATTCTGAATTAGAACTTCAAAAATTCAAAATTAGCCAAAGCATAGAATCTGCCAAACTGATTCAATATGCAATTTTGCCTACCAAACAAAAATTAGACAGTATTTTTACTGAAAATTTTGTCATTCTGATCCCAAAAGATACCGTTTCAGGAGATTTTTATATGGTCAATCAAATCGATAATAAGAAATTTTTGATCGTTGCCGATTGTACAGGACATGGCGTTTCGGGCGCATTTATGACCATGATCGGCAATACTTTGATCGATAGAATTATTAGCGCTGGAGTGAATAGTCCGAAAGATATTTTATACAAACTGCATTTCGAAATTCAAAATGTGTTGCAACAAAAACAAACCAACAACACAGACGGCATGGATATTGCGATTGTAGTTTTGGAAGAGACTGATAATCAAGTAAATATTGTTTTTGCAGCTGCCAAACGCCCCTTATATTATTTGTCCAAAGGCGAAAAAGACGTTAAAAAAATTGCAGGTTCTCGCAAAATGATTGGCGGTTATGAAATGCAAAACAAAACCTTCGAAAATGAATATTTGACTTTGCCAAAAGGCAGCCTTTTGTATTTGTGTACCGATGGTTATGCCGACCAAAATGACATTGAAAGGCATAAATTTACTGAAAAACGTATGCTTTCCTTGATTTCTGAAAATAGTAATAGCAGTTTAGAAATCCAAGAACAAATCCTTAAAACTCAAATTTTGCAACACATGGAAGGCGAAGAGCAGCGTGATGACATTTTAGTTCTGGGAGTAAAAATATAATAAAATTTAACAAAAAAAGATGAAGAAGTTAGTCTTAATTTTGTACTTTTTGCCTCATTTCCTTTTTGCCCAAAACACCGAATTATCTTGGTGGAATGGCTTAGAATTGCAGTGGAAAAAGACTTTTTTGGCAGTTTTAGAACAAAAAGACTCACTTTATGTGCCAAATACAGAACAAATTAGAGAACTTTTGAACATGGACACTTTGGCAATTATTGGCGCACCAAGCCAATTTAATAAAGCCATCGAATTTATGTTAAAAAAAGATGGAATTAAGCAAATGACACAACTCAATTTTGAACTAAGCAATATTTCGGGCTTAAAAGAATTGCGAAAACTCAAAGTAATTATTTGCGCCGACCACCAAATTTCAGATTTAAGTCCAATTGCTAACCATTTGTCTATCAGGCGTTTGTCTGTTGCAGAAAACGAAATTTCTAGCCTAAAAGACTTGCAAAAACTAGACAGCATCGAAATATTAAATTATAGCGGAAACCAAGTTTCTGACTTTTCCGAAATTTTGCATTTGCGATCTTTGCGCAAGCTAAATTGCGCAGGAAATGGCATAGAAAGTTTAGAATATTTACAAAATTTTGAATTGTTGGAAAGTCTATATTGTGGAAAAAACGAATTGACTTCTTTGAAAGGAATCGAAAATTTGTATAAACTAAAAACGCTTTCTTGTTCGCAAAATATGATCAAATCTTTGCCCGAATTACAAAATTTATGTGCTTTGGAAGAACTAAATATTGGACAAAATCAATTAGAAAGTTTGGCAGAAATTGGTCATTTGGATCGTTTGCAAAAATTATTTTGCCATCAAAATTTTTTGAGTGATTTGAGAGGCATAGAAGGTTTGGTAAAATTAACACACTTATATTGTTTGCCGAGTCACAGAGTAATCAAGCGTTCAGAAATTAGAAGAATTGAATATATTTTGCTTTTAGATTGTTTTTCAGTCTTTGATTAAGATTTTTTTTTTAAGATTTTTTTGTTTAATTTTGATCAAACAAATGCTTTATTTTGCAAAATTGCATTTGTAACTAAATTATTTAATCCAAAAAATTATTTCACATGAAAAAAATATTCTGTTTTTTAATGTTTGCTGCCCTGTTTTTTGTGCAACAAATTCAATCACAAAGTTTAGATTCCGCATCTTTGCGTAGGTTGTTTCAGACTGTTGATGCTTTACAAAAAATGCAGCAAATGTCCAGAACACAGCGTCAGGCGGATAGTTTGGTCATTGTTTCCCTTAAAGACTCTTTGACAAAAAAATCAAGTCAAGTCAATGAGATTTCGACCAAACTCAAAAAAGTAGAAGTGGGCGCAAGTGAGTTGCGTTCAAAGCTCGATCTTACTTCCAAAGGCAGATATGAATTGATCAAAAATAATTTGATCAACGCTACTGATCTCTTTCAAGAAATCAACAAACGTTTGAATAGTTTGGAAGCTTTGAGTCAAGCACAAAATTATCAAAATATGGTTACGCAACTCAACAACCCAACAGACGCAAGTATGGGATTTTCTTATGAGGAAAAAGTGCTTACTTTGCTCGATCAAAATATCAAAATCCCTAAAAAGAAAAAAGGAAAATTATTAAGCGTGATGTCTGCCATTATCAAAAGCCCGATTGTGCAAGGAATTGCCTCACTTACACCAATTTTGAGCATTAGCAATAACATTTTGAGTACCGTAAGTGCCATCGGATTCAATGAAGATGACGTAAATCCAGATCAAATTTCTAATTTCAAAAATTCTTTGGGCGTTTATACGGTTTATTATACCAAGCTCAATGATGCCAACAATAACTCTTTGGTTGCGACTAAAACCTATTATATGGCAGCTGATAATTTGCATATTAGTGTCAAAAATTTGGTTACTTTAACTATGGCAGATGCAGGACTTGCACCACCAGCTGAACCAGAAGGGAGTTCGGCGGGTGAAATTTTGAACGAAATTTTCAAAAAGTACAACAAAAGAAATATTGAAAAATATTTGACTGATTTGGAAGCAAGCACAGGTTCAAAAGTCAATTATGACCAAATTATGAAGTCTAGCAAATTAGAAATTATCAATAGCAGAATTGCAGATGTGGTGGCTCTTTACAAAGATTTTAACCAATTATATTTGCAATATTTGATCATTTTAGATCAAAGTAACCGCGAAACCATCTCGGTTTTGGATTATGCTTTGGCTCAAAAACTAAGTTCAGATGACAGTAAAGTCCGTGAAAAAATAAAAACTTTGAAAAACTCACACAAAGAAAGTGTTAAATCTATCAAAGTGAGCATCAATATTGACGAATTGGAAGAAATAGCCAAACAGTTAGTAAGATAAAAAACTTGCAAGTTTTGTACTTGCAAGTTTTTTATTCATGGCGATTCAAAACTTTATGTCCGCCTTCCTTTAAATATTTATCTTTTCGGAAAATATCTAAATCATGCTCCATCATTTCTTTGACAAGCATCGGCAGATCATATTTTGCTTTCCAACCTAATTTTTGAAATGCTTTTTCAGGATTTCCAATGAGTAAATCTACTTCTGTGGGTCTAAAATAGCGTTTATCAATCAAAACTACTTCTGTTCCCACTGCCAACGGACATTCAGGATTAGAGTTTTTACTCAAAATTCCTTTTTCGTTTACGCCTTCACCCACAAACTCAATTTCTAAATTTGCCTCTGCAAATGCCATGCGCACAAAATCCCTGACCGTAGTCGTAATTCCTGTGGCAATTACAAAGTCTTCGGCTTTTTCTTGTTGCAAAATCAACCACATTGCCTCCACATAATCTTTTGCGTGTCCCCAATCACGTTTGGCATCAAGATTTCCTAAATACAATTTTTCTTGTAAACCCAAAGCAATTCGGGCAGTAGCGCGCGTAATTTTTCGGGTTACAAAAGTTTCGCCACGCAAAGGACTTTCATGGTTAAACAAAATTCCATTACAAGCATACATTTGGTAGGCTTCTCGATAGTGAACCGTCATCCAATAAGCGTATAATTTGGCAACTGCATAAGGCGATCTTGGATAAAAAGGCGTAGTTTCTGATTGCGGAATTTGCTGAACCAAACCATAAAGTTCGGAAGTCGAAGCCTGATAAATCCTTGTTTTTTCTACCAATTTCAACAAACGAACAGCCTCTAAAATCCGTAAAGTACCTACGCCGTCCACATTTGCCACATATTCGGGCATATCAAAACTAACTTTGACGTGGGACATTGCTCCCAAATTGAAAATTTCGTCAGGTTGAATTTCTTGAATGATTCTGATCAAATTTGTAGAATCGGTCAAATCTCCGTAATGCAACTGATAACGATAATTTTCTACGTGAGGGTCTTGATAAATATGGTCAATTCTTTCGGTGTTGATCAACGAACTTCTACGTTTTATTCCGTGAACTTCATAACCTTTTTGCAAAAGCAATTCCGAAAGATATGCTCCATCTTGCCCTGTAACGCCTGTAATTAATGCTTTTTTCATGTTTTTTAACTTATAAACCTAATTTTGTTGCAATTTTCTGCACTTCTTTCACAGAAAGTTCGGTTAATTCTGCGGTTTCTTCCACAGTCATGCCTTTTAAAAGGCATTTTTCTGCGGTTTTAATGGCTTTTTTATGCTCCCCAATTTGTTCGCCTTCCTGCAAGCCTTCTTCCTTGCCTTCCTTAAAATAAGTGTCCATGGCACTTTTTAAGTCCCAATATTCTTTCAAACTTTCTTGATAAACAGACTGCTCTTTTTTGTTG